>DATHUR010000169.1:0-61842 GCA_035462025.1 Egicoccus sp.
CACGAGCGGCGAGGTCAGCGTCCCACCGGCGGTGCCGCCGGCCGTCCCGGCCGAGGACCCGTCACCGGACGTCGCGTCAGCGGGACGCGCGGCCGTGTCGGTCTGCTGGGCCTGCGACGTCGGGGCGGAGTCGGCAGGCTCCTCGGGCTCGGTCGCCTCCTCGGGCGCGGCGTCGGAGGTCTCCTCGCCACCGTCGCCCCCGGCGGCACCCTCGCCCCCGCGGTCCTCGGCGCCTTCACCGATGACGGCGAGGACCTGGCCGACCTCGATGGTGTCGTCGACCTCGGCCTTGAGCTCCTGGACCGTGCCGGCCACGGGGGAGGGGATCTCGGTGTCGACCTTGTCGGTCGAGATCTCCGCGATGGGCTGGTCCACCTCGACGGTGTCACCCACCTCGACGAGCCAGGCGGTGATCACGCCCTCGGTGACGGACTCACCGAGTTGGGGAAGCTCGACGTCGGCCACGGTGCTCTCCTGTGCGAAGTGTCGGATGCGGGGGAGGGGCGGGGGGTGGTCACGCGTTTGACACGCGCGTCGGGTCCGAACGTAGCGGACCGGCGGGAACGGTCGCAGACGGCCGGGTGGCCGCGGTCGGGGCTACGGTGAGCCGGAACGCGCACCCGCCAGGAGCCCCCGATGAGCCAGCTTCGACCGACCCCACTGACGACGCGTCACGAGGCGGCGGGGGCCAAGATGGCGCCCTTCGCCGGGTGGTCGATGCCGCTGCAGTACGCCGGCACGGTGGCCGAGCACGAGGCGGTGCGTTCGGCCGTTGGCGTGTTCGACGTCTCCCACCTCGGCACGGTGTTCGTCACCGGCGCGGATGCCGGTGCGGCGATCGCGGCGAGCTTCACCAACGACCCGGCCGGGCTGTCCGACGGCGCCTCGCAGTACACGCTGTGTTGCGACGAACGGGGCGGGATCGTCGACGACCTGATCGTCTATCGGCTGGCCGCGGACCGCTGGATGACGGTGCCCAACGCCGCGAACACCGCGGCGGTGGTCCGGCGACTGCAGCAACAGGCGCGCGGACGCGACGTCGAGGTCAGCGACCAGAGCGCCGACTGGGCCGTGCTCGCCGTCCAGGGCCCCACGTCGCTGCCCACCCTCGCCGCCGCTTTCGCGCGGGTGGGCGGTGGACTCGACCCGGTCGAGGTGCCCTATCTCGGTGTCGTCGAGACGACCGTGGCCGACACGACGGTCCTGCTGTGTCGCACGGGGTACACCGGGGAGGTCGGTGCGGAACTCGTGGTGCCGGCGGCGGCCGCCCCGGCGCTGTGGGACGCGTTGCTGGCGGCCGGCGCCCAACCCTGTGGGCTCGGAGCGCGGGACACGCTTCGGCTCGAGATGGGCTATCCCCTTCACGGCAACGACTTGTCCACCGACGTCCTGCCGAGCGAGGCGCGGCTGAACTGGGCGGTGAAACTCGACCGCGGCGACTTCGTCGGCCGCGACGCCCTGCTCGCCGCCAAACAGGCGGGTACGGCCCGGCGTCTGTGGGGCCTGCGGGGCACGAGCCGGCGCCCACCCCGTGCCGGCATGCGCGTCCTCGACGGTGAGCGTGAGGTCGGCACGGTGACCTCGGGTTCGTTCTCGCCGACGGCGCAGGTGGGGATCGGCCTGGCACTGCTGGCGTCGGACGTCGAGCCCGGCGCCGAGGTCAGCGTCGACGTGCGTGGCGCCACCGTCCCGGTCGAGGTCGTGCGCCCGCCCTTCGTCGACCGCGACCCCAAGGGCTGAGCCTGGTGGGAGACAGGGGACCCACCAGAAGGATCGTGTCAGGTCCAGCGGTCGAGGAGGCCGACCAGGCGTTGCGGCGCCCAGCGGGCGGGGCTGCGTTCGTTCCAGGACTCGTCGACCCGCTTGCAGCGTTCGAGATCGGCGTCGGTGTGGCCGTCGAGGACGGCGGTGACGTCGGGGTCGAACATCACGAGGTCGATCTCCTCGTCGTGTGACAGCGAGCGCATGTTGAGGTTGGACGACCCGACCACGGACACCAGGCCGTCGACCGTGAGCACCTTCGCGTGCAGCATGGTCGGTTGGAACTCGTACAACTCGATGCCGCCTTCGAGCAGGTCGTCGTAGACCCGTTCGGCCGCCAGCCTCGCGATCTCCTTGTCGGTCTGCGGGCCGGGGTGCAGCAACTGGACCTGGACGCCACGCGCGACCGTGCGGCACAGGGTCTCGGTCATCTTCGGGCTCGGCGCGAGGTAGGCGGTGGTGATCCGTACCCGCCGCTGGGCCAACTCGAGGATGGCGTGCCGCAGCAGGGCGCCGTCGGACCAGCCGTGCTCGGACTCGCTGCGCACGACCATCGCGGTCGTTTCGCCGTCCTGCGGCTGCTCGGGGAAGCGATCGTGCTCGTCGAAGAGCATGTATTCGGCGTCGAGCCAGTCGTCGGCGAACGCCGCCCGCAGGCCGTCTACCGCGGGCCCCGTCACCCGGACCTGGGTCTCGCGCCAGCCCGTCTCGTCGTCGCTCGAGCCGTCCCACTCGTCGGCGATGCCGACCCCGCCGGTGAACGCGACCTTCTCGTCGCAGATCAGCACCTTGCGGTGCGTGCGGTGTCCCGGGCCCTGACCCGGGACGAGCGGGCGGAACCAGTGCAGCAGCACGCCGGCCTCGTCCATCTGCTCGACGAGTTCGTTGTGGACATGCCGGGCGCCGAGCGAGTCGAGGATGAGGCGGACGCGGACCCCGGCCCGGGCGCGGGCGGTCAACGCCTCGGCCATCCGCTTGGCGATCGCGCCCTCCCAGTACACGAAGGTCAGCAGGTCGACGGTGTCCTCGGCCTGCTCGATCGCCTCGAGCATGGCGGGGAAGATCTCGACCCCGTCGCGCAGGACGGTGATCCGGTTGCCTTCGGTGGCCGGGGTGCCGAGCAGGCCCTCCAGTGCACGTCGGTACCGCTCGAGTTCGTCCACGGGTCGTCCTTGTTGCTGCATGGGAGGGCACGAGCAGGGCGCACGCTACTCCGCCGGACGATCGACGATCCTGCCCGCCCGGCCGTGACGTCGCCCACTCAGGTGGTCGGACCGTCCAGATCGCCGTCGAGTTCGAGTCCGGCGTGGTAGCCGGCCAGCAGCAGCGCGTTGGCGACGAACAACCACAGGCCGAGCATGACCACGATCGCGATCGTGCCGCCACCGAACCGTTCCTCGGTGTCGGCCACGCGGAGATAGACCACGAAGCCCGCCGAGAACAGCGCGGTGGTCGTCGCGGTGAGCAGTGCGCCGGCGCCCGTGCTGCGCCACCCGATCTCCTCGGGCGAGAAGGCCTGATACAGACCGGCCGTGATCAGGGAGCCGACCACCGTCGCACCGACGAGCGCGATCGTCCAGCCGAGCACGGTCGCGGCCGCGCCGTCGCCGGAGAGGCCCGTCAGCACCAGCATCATCGGCAGTCCGGCCAGCATCAGCACGGGCAGGAGCAGCACCAGACCGATGGCGCGGAGCCGTCCGCGTAGCCCCGAGGCGTCCTCCTGCTGTCCGCTCGCGCGCGCCAGCGCCCGGCGCAGTCCACCGCCGTAGGCCGTCGCCGGCCACAGGGTGAACACCACGGTGGCAAGCGTGAAGGAGCCACCGCTGCGGGCCAACTGCTCGAGGAACTGCGTGCTTCCGTCGGGACCCGACGCGCTGGCCTGGTCGACGAAGCGCTGGACGGCCTGTTCGCCCGCGACGGCGCTGACGGCGGCCAGGGTCAGCATGATCAGCGGCAGCGCCGAGACCAGCCCGTAGAACGCCAGGCTGCTGGCCTGCGCCATCAGGTCGCGGTTCGCCAACCGGCGAACCAGGTTGCGTGGCCGTGGGGGCAGTCGATCGAGCGCGGCGGTGGTGCGCTCGTGGATCGCCGTCCGGGCCGCCTGGGCTGCACTCACGGGCACCTCGTCGACGTCGAACGGGGGACGCTACCGCTACAGGTGGGGAACGATCTGCCGACATTCGTACGCGAGACGGTTGTCACCAACAGTCCGTGTCGGCGCTGCCGGCCGTCCGCCGGACTCGCCGGCTTGCTCTCACCCCTTCGCGGTCGTGACCCGAGAACCGGGCCGCGGCAGCCCCATTCCCGCACGTGTGGAGATCCCTCATGCTTCTGCCCGTCAAGCGCCGCTTCCTGATACCGGCCGTGGCCGTCGCGCTCGCGCTCAGCGCCTGCGCCGGCGACGGTCAACCAGCAGCTTCCGAGACCGAGACCGGCACCGAGAACGAGGTCGAGCCCGAACCGTCCGACGGGGCCGACGCCGGCACGGTGTTGTTCGGCGACGACCAGGAACCGCTGGTCCTCAACGGCCTGCTGCTCGACGGTGCCAGCGAGGCGACCGGCCAGGTCTTCTACCAGGTCTATCCGGGCGCCTACGCGGTCCAGTCCGACTTCACCTTCCAGCCGTGGCTGCTCGACGGCGAGGCGGTCGTGACCGAGGACCCGTTCGCGGTCACCTACACCATCCGCGACGACGCCGTGTGGTCCGACGGCACACCGATCACCGCCGACGACCTGGTGTTCACCTGGATGCTGTACGACCCGGCTGCGCCCCACGCCGACCAGATCGTCAGTCGCGCCGGCTACGAACTCGTCGTCGACCACGCCGTCGAGGACGACAAGACCGTCACGTTCACGTTCTCCGAGCCGTACGCGCCGTGGAAGAGCCTGTTCGCCAACGTCCTGCCCGCCCACGTATTCGAGGGCGAGGACTTCGCCACCGTGCTCAACGACGGGATGCCGCCGGTCTCCGGCGGGCCGTTCGTGTTCGACTCCTGGGACCGTGGCACCCAGCTCAAGCTGGTCGCCAACGAGGCGTACTGGGACGGCGAGGTCGGTGTCGACGAGCTGATCTTCCGCTACGTCCCGGACTCATCGACGCTGCAGCAGCAGCTCGCGGGCGGCGAGGTCGACGTCGCCGACCCGCAACCGCAGCTCGATCTCGTCGAGGAACTCGAGCGCTCGTCCGACCTGCTCACCTACGAGACCGGCTTCGGGCCGGTCTGGGAGCACATCGACTTCAACACCGCCGTCGCGGGCCTCGACCGCGACTACGTCCGCCGGGCAATCGCGCTCGGTATCGACCGTGAGCGGATCGTCGACACCCTGATCCGCGACGTCACCCCCGACGCCGAGGTGCTCGACAACCCGTTCTGGATGGCCAACTCGGACAACTACGAGCCGGCCTTCGCCCGCTACGGCCACGACCCCGAGGCGGCAGTCGCCCTGCTCGAGGAGAACGGCTGCACACGCGGTGACGACGGGATCTTCGTCTGCGACGGCACGCGCCTCGCCTACCGCATCACCACCATGAACGGCAACGAGCGGCGCGAGCTGACCGAACAACTGGTCCAGGACGACCTGGCCCAGATCGGTGTCGAGATCACCATCGCCAACATCGACGGCGCACAGTTCGGCGAGCTCATGCGCACGCCCGACGACTGCGGCGGCGCGTGCGACTACGACCTCGTGCTGTTCGCCTGGGTCGGTTCGACCGACCCGTCGGGCAACGCCAACATCTACGGCTGTGACGAAGGTGCCCCGCGTCCGCAGAACGCCACCGGCTACTGCAGCGACGAGGTGACCGCGCTGATGGACGAGGCGAACCGCACCGTCGACGTCGACGCGAACGCACAGCTGTGGAACGACGCGGCCGAGGCGATGGCCGCGGACGTGCCGATCCTGCCGCTGTTCCAGCAGCCGCTGCTGATGACCTGGAACCGTTCCCTCGAGGGTCCGCAGCTCAACCCGGCCGCCCAGACCCAGGCCTGGAACGCCGGCACGTGGAGCTGGGTCTCCTAGCATCCGTTCCTCACATGACGAGACCGCCGCACGGGCATTCGTGCGGCGGTCTCGTCGTGCAGAGCGGGGTCAGGCGCTGGCGTGTGCCGCGACCAGGGAACGGTCGTCGCCGGGCAGGGCCAGCATGCGTTCGAGGGCGACGCGTGCCCAGTGGCGGGTGTCGGGGTCGACCTCGACCTCGTTGAGCACCTCGCCCTCGACCAGGGCCTCGAGCACCCACACCAGGTGCGGCAGGTCGATGCGGTTCATCGTGGCGCAGAAGCAGACCGTGTCGTCGAGGAAGACGACCTCCTTGTCGGGGTGCTCCTGGGCCAGCCGCTTGACGAGGTTGAGTTCGGTCGCGATCGCGATGGTCGTGCCGACGGGCGCCTCCTCGACCCAGCGGATGATCTGCCCGGTCGAGCCGACGCGGTCGGCCTGCAGGACCACCTCGTGGCGGCACTCGGGGTGGACGAGGACCTCGACACCGGGCCGCTCGGCGCGGATGTTGTCGATCATCGCCGGCTGGAATCGGGCATGGACCGAGCAGTGGCCCTTCCACAGGATCACGCGGGCGTCGCGCAACTGCTGGTCGGTGAGTCCGCCGTCGGGCTGCCACGGGTCGTAAACCACGCAGTCGTCGAGGTCGAGGCCGAGGCCGAGCACCGCGGTGTTGCGGCCGAGGTGCTGGTCGGGCAGGAACAGGACCTTGCCCCCGTCGGGATCTCCTCCCGGGGCCCACCCACCCGGTGCCTGGTCGAACGCCCAGCGCATCGCGGCCGGCGCGTTGGACGAGGTGCAGATCGCGCCTCCGCGCTCGCCGCAGAACGACTTGATGGCCGCGGTCGAGTTCATGTAGGTCAGCGGGATGGTCTGGTCGGCGACGCCGGCGCGTTCGAGCCGTGCCCACGCGTCGACGACCTGGTGGCCCTCGGCCATGTCGGCCATCGAGCACCCGGCAGCGAGGTCGGGCAGGATCACGGTCTGGTCATCGCGCCCGAGGATCGAGGCCGACTCGGCCATGAAATGGACGCCGCAGAACACGATGTAGGGCGCCTCGGCACGCGACGCCTGGCGCGACAGTTCGAACGAGTCGCCACGTGCGTCGGCGAACTCGATCACCTGGTCGCGCTGGTAGTGGTGCCCGAGGATCATCACGCGGTCGCCGAGGGTCGCCTTGGCACGGCGCGCACGCTCGACCAGCGTCGGGTCGTCGGGGGCGGGCAGGTCGCCGGCGCAGGTCACGCCTCGCTCGGCGTTCGCGTCGGCGCCGCGGCCGAGCAGCAACAGCGGCGACCCGAACGGGATCGTCGGCACGTCGGAGACGTTGCGGGCGGGGGCGTCCGCGGGACGGGCTGCGGTCACGACGGTTCCTCTCGTCCTCGGCGGCCTCCGGCGGCCCCCGCGCAGCGGTTGTGGTCAGGGTGACCATTACCGGGCAGGATACCCCACCGGGGCCGCCGGGCCACGCCGGGCCGGGAAGTAGGCTCACCGCGTCCGTCGTGCCCGGACCGTGAGGTGCTCGTGCAGCAGGTGGTCATCGTCGCCGAGGCGGTCGACGACGTCGCGGCCGGCGTCGTCGCCGACGCCCTGGCCGTGGCGTGGCGGGCGACCCATCCCGACGACATGGTCACGACGTTGGCCGTTTCCGACGGGGGCCCCGGCCTGCTCGATGCGCTCGCACGGCCCGAGGACACCTGGCTGGTGACCGAGGTGTCCGGTCCGCTCGGCCACCCCGTTGAGGCCGCGCTCCTGCTGCGCCCCGACGGCACAGCCGTCGTCGAGGCGGCGCGCGCGGCCGCGCCCGCGTGCGCACCGGAGGGTGTCGCCACCGCCATGCGTGCCACGACCCATGGCGTCGGCGAACTGCTCGACGCGGCCCGCGAGGCCGGCGCCCGCCGCATCGAGGTGGGCGTCGGGGGAGTGGCCGCGGTCGACGGCGGCGCCGGCGCACTGACGGGCATGGGGTTCCGGCTCCGGGTCGCGGACGGTTCGGGCCTCAAGATCGGCGGCGACGACCTCCACCGTGTCGCCGCCGTCGAGCCCGGGTGGTCGGCCGAGTGGTCGGACGTCGAGGTGGTGGTGATGACCGACACGCCCCGGCCGTTGGCCGAGGCCGCCGAGGGCCTGCCGGAGGAGGTGCGTGTCGACGCGGGTGATCGCGAGCACCTCGCCGCCGGCCTCGCCCGGTGGGCGGAGGTGGCCGGCCGCGACCTCGCGGCTGCGCCGCTGGCGCTGCGACCCGGCTCGGGTGCCGGAGGCGGACTCGCCTACGGACTCGCCGCCGGACTGGGCGGTGCGCTCCGGCCCGCCGTCGACACCGTCTGGGCCCTGCAGGGCGGCCCCGCGACGTTCGACGACGGCACCCTGGTCGTCGTCGCGGCACGGCCGGACGGCGCCGTGCACGAGTCCGTGTCCGAGCGGACGGCCGCCTCGTCCGTCACGGTGCGGACGCTGCCCGCGCTGGCGATCGAGGGTGACCTGGATGCCTTCGATGACGTGGTCACCGCGGCGGCGCGCGCCCTCCACGACCTCCGGTGACGGGGCAGGCTCACCCGGTACACTCGCCGACCCCGGATGCCCGCCCTCGTCGTGGCCGGCATCGCGCCAGTTCGAACACAGGAGCAACGCCGTGAGCACCGACACCGTCGAGAGCTCGGTCGTGCTGACCGAGACGGCCGCCGAGAAGGTCCGCAGCTTCCTCGCCGACCAGCCCGACGTCGACGACATCGCGCTGCGTGTCGCCGTCCAGGCCGGTGGTTGCGCCGGGTTCCGCTACGCGCTGTTCTTCGACGACCGTCAGCTCGAGGGCGACGTCGAGGAGGAGCAGCACGGCATTCGCATCCGGATGGACAAGATGTCGACCCCGTACCTGTCGGGTGCGGTCATCGACTGGAAGGAGTCGCTCGAGGCCTCCGGGTTCTCGATCGACAACCCCAACGCCTCCGGCTCCTGCGCCTGTGGTGACAGCGCCACCTTCTGATCCGACGTCGCACGTCGATGACGGCCGCCCTCCGGGGCGGCCGTTCGTCTACACGGCGGGCGCCGCCGGCAGCCGGAGGACGAAGGTCGCCCCCCGACCCGGTCCCGCGCTGCTCGCCTCGATGTCACCACCGTGCGCGTGGGCGATGGCCCGGCTGATCGTCAGCCCGATGCCGCTGCCGCGTCCGCGCCGCCGCGACGGATCCGCCCGGTAGAACCGGTCGAACAGGTGGGGGAGGTGCTCGGGGGCGATGCCCGCGCCGTCGTCGCGGACCTCGACCACGACCTCGTCGTGGTCGGTACGGACCGCCACCTCGATCCGGCCCCCCGCGGACGTGTGGGCGAGCGCGTTGGTCAACAGGTTGGTGAGCACCTGGCCGAGCCGGTCGCGGTCGCCGTACACGTAGGCGGGAATGTCGGGAGGGGTCACGGTCACCGCGACGTCCTGGTCCTGCGCCTGCCGCGCCAGGCTCTCGACGCTGTCGGCCGCCAGTTCGGCGAGGTCGACGCGGGCCAGGTCCATCTCGAGACGACCTTCGTCCGCCCGGGACACCAGGGTGAGGTCCTCGACGAGCCGCCGCAGCCGGGTCGTGGCGTCCTGCAGGGTCGCCCACGTCTCGGGGCCGGGTTCGACCACCCCGTCCACCAGCCCCTCGTGGTAGCCCTCGAGTGTGGCCAGCGGGGTGCGCAGTTCGTGCGCGAGATCCGACAGCAGCCGGCGGCGGGTCCGCTCCGTCGCATCCAGGGCCTCGGCCATGGTGTTGAACGCCACGGCCAGATCGGTGATCTCGTCGTCGGACGACGGTGTCGGGGTGCGCGCGTCGAGGTGTCCGCTCGCCAGTGCGTGTGCCGTCGCCGACAGTTCCTCGACCGGCCGGGCGACCCGTGTCGCGAGCCACCAGGCCACGCCGGCGCCGGCCAGGGCGGAGACGCCCACGCCGATGACGAGCGACCGGCGCAGGGTCTCGATCAGCGCCTGGTCGAGGTGGTGTGCGACCACGTCGGACATGGGTCCGACGGCCCGATGCACGTGGTCGTTGAAGATCGGTGGCGCGACGAGGAACGCGACGATGCCCAGTGTGGCCGCACCGATGACGACGATGCTGACCTGACCGAGGAACAGCCGGCGCAGCAGTCGCCGGCCGCCCGTCGGCGCACTCATCGGTCCACCATGCGGTAGCCGACGCCGCGAACGGTGCGGATGTAGCGGGGCTCCTCGCCGCTGTCACCGAGCTTGCGACGGAGGTTGGCGATGTGGACCGCCACGACGTGGTCGTCCCGGTACGACGCCGAACCCCACACCTCGTCGAGCAGGAGTTCCTTGGAGAACACGCGGCGCGGCTGTCCCGACAGCACGTCGAGGAGGTCGAACTCGAGGCGGGTCAGTTCGACGGGCGTGTCCCCGCGGGTGACCTCCCGGGCTTCCGGATCGATGCGCAGGTCGCCGAAGGTGCGGACCCGGTCGGTCGGCGGCGCGGGGCGTCGCGGCCGGCGCAGCATGGCCTGGATACGTGCCACGAGTTCGTTGGGCGAGAACGGCTTGGTCACGTAGTCGTCCGCCCCGACGCGCAGGCCGACGATGCGATCGACCTCGTCGGTGCGGGCCGTGAGCATCACGACGTACGGGTCGGCGTGCTCGCGGATGCGGCGTGCGACCTCGAGCCCGTCGATGCCGGGCAGCATCAGGTCCAAGACGACGACGTCGGGGTCGACCTCGGCGATCACGTCCAGTGCGGTCGGCCCGTCGTAGGCGACGTGGACCTCGTAGCCCTCGCGCTCGAGGTATCGGGTCACCAGCGCCGTCAGCGGCCGCTCGTCGTCGACGACCACGATGCGGACCGTGGCGGCCTGACCGGCCGTCGGCGTCACCATCGCTCCCGGTTCGGGGGTCGTGGACGGTACTGGCTCAGGCGCGTGCGTCGGCGGTGAAGTTGCCGGTCACCTCGACCGCGCCGCCGTCGGCACCTGCCTGCAGCGGGATGGCGAGGTGGTGCGGTCCGTCCATGCCGGCATGCATCTGCAGCGGGAACTGCAGGTTCAGGACGTCCCCGGCCGCCACCACGACGGTCTGGCCGGCCTCGGTGAGTTCGCCGTTGGCGTAGACCGGTCCGGGGCAGCAGCCCTCGAGCACCTGCGGCTGTCCGATGGTCACGGTGACGTCGCCGGTTGTCGGGTTGAGCAGGTCCCAGGCCGGGACATAGGTGACCCCGAGCGCGACGTCGCCCATGGCGACGCTGCTGCCGAGGACCTCCAGTCCGCCGAGTTCGAGTTCGCCCGTGACCTCACCGGGCGCCGTCAGCGCGAGGCCGCCCATCGGGTTGGGCAGGTCGGCACCGGCCGCGGACGGCGCGTCCGAACCGACGACGTTCGCGAGGATGGCGTACAGGGTCAGGCCGCCGACCAGCAGGGCGACGAGCGTGACCGCGCGCATGAAGCGCTGGTCGGCGGAGGACCGTGGGCGTGCAGACGTGGTGGGCATGGAGGGATCCAGTCCGGTCAGGTGGTTGCGGGCTCGGTGATGCCGCCGTAGCGGCGATCGATGCGTTCGACGATCTCGTCCAGCGGCAGGCCGTCCCGCCGGTCCTCCACGACGTCGCGGGCCTCGGCGAGGCAGACCGCGCAACCGGTCGCGTGACGCTCCCAGCCGCCCTGCGGGCGGACGAAGCAGTCGAGGAGGGAGGCGTGGTCCAGGAAGGACTCGCATCCGCAGTAGCAGCGCACCTCGGCGAAGGCCTCCTCGTCGGCGGCGGCCGCCTCGTAGAGATGGCGGTGGTCCGCGGGCAGGGAGGCCAACTCGATCTCGCCGCCCGGTGCGACCTGCATCATCGGCGCGGCCTCGGCATCCGCGTCGGCCGAGGCGAGCCGGTCCTGGGCGAGCATCGCGACGGTCACCGCGACGGCGACGAGGGCGAGGACCAGGGCCCACCAGGGCCGGGTTGCGACGCGGTCACCGTCGACCCGGGGCCGATCGGGAGGCGAGGTGGGCATGTGCGGGTTCCTGGGTCCGGGAGCGGCTGGACCCCGACCGTGCCCGGTCTCCACCTGCGTTCCGACAAGGCCGGTTCAAGATCTCGTCAAGACCGCCCGTCGGCCCAGGGTCACTGGCGCCAGGCCATCAACGCCGCCGTCAACTGGCCGTTGCGCTCGGTGAGGCGGGCGCGCGTGGCCGCCGGGCCGTCGTGGGACTGCAGGCTCCGCACGCGCGCCAGGTTCTCGTCGAGTTCGCGGCGGGCGTCGCGCACGCACGGGAACGAGCAACAGCCCGGCTTCTCGACCGGCCCGCCACAGACGACGCAGCCGTGGGACGCGGTGACCTCGTCCTCGGACAGCACGTCGAGGTCGTGCTCGGTGGCGTCGGCGCGGGTCGTGCCGGGTTCGGAGATGCTCATCGCGGTCCTCGTGACGGGTCGGGGCGACCGTCACGCCCGCGGTCTGGACGTTCCGTGTGGGAGGGCACCCTAGACGCGGACCCGGTCACATGACCATGTCCGTTGGACCGGGCAGCGGTCGGTGGACGGCGCGCCCGGTAGGGTGACCCCAGGGAGGCGTGCGGGACCGGTGAGGTGCGCGCGTGGACGACGAGAGTGGCTGGAACGACGTGCTCGTCGGCGGCTGGCACGCCGGCGTGCGCGACGCTGTCGTGGTACGCGTCGAGCGGCAGACGTTCGGTCGTCATGGGCAACTCGTGCGCACGCTGCGTGACCCCGAGACCGCCCGTTTCGCCTGGGTCGAGGTGTTGCACCGGCAGGTGGTCGCCGCGATCCGCGACGAGACCGGCGCCGACCTCGACGCGCTCGGATCGCAGGCGGCGTGGGCCTGCTACGAGCAGGTCTGGGAGCGGCTGCGCACACGCTGGGCACACGGCGGACGGCTGGCCAGGGTCCCGCTCGGTCGGGAGCCGGCGGTGGTGGACCGGCTGCAGCGGCTACCGGCAGCGGCGGCCGAGGCCGCCGGCGCCGACGTCTCCGGGCGGGTCGCCGATCCACTGTGGGTCGACGGGCGTCTGCTGGTCGACGTCCACGGGCTGCGCGCGCACGTGCACGCGACCGACGGGCCCGCCGAGGTGCGGACCCTCGTCGCGGGGATCCTCGCCGCCTGTGACGGTCAGTGAGCCTTCTGGACCTCGAAGATCCACACCCGGTCCTGCTGCGCCTGACCGCGCAGCTCGTGGCGCTGCATCCGGCACCACACCGGGACGTCCACCTTGGCCGCCGGGTCGGTCGCGAGCAACCGGACGGACTGGCCGACCGCGATGCCGCCGACGGCTTTGGCGAGTTCGATCACGGGCAGGGGACAGCTCAGGCCGGTCGCGTCGACCTCGACGACGACCTCGGACGGGTCCCGGACCTCGGACATGCCGGCCGTTCACTTCCGCTCGGGGAGGGGGATGGCGCGCAGGCTAAACGACCCCGCGGCGTCGTCGATTCCGGCTAGCGGCGCCGCGTGCGGTCGAGGTCGTAGCTGATCTCGGCGCCACGGAAGGCCGGCGCGTCGTGGACGGCCACCATGACCGCGGCGATGGCGGCGTTCACCGAGGCGGCGACCACCGTGACCGTGGCCCGGACGTGGGGGTGTGGGTCGCCACCGGGCCACCACGCCATCACCTGGTCGGTCTCGCCCGCCGTGCGGAGCACGCGCTCGAGGTCGTCGGGGCGGACCGCATCGCTGTCGGGCATCCGGGCCGTGACGATCACGCGGATCGGGTGGGTCCCCTGGGCACGGTCGGCGATGGGCGCGGGGTCACCCGCGCCGTGGACGGCGTCGGCGAGCCCCTCCTCGCGGGTCGGTCCGACGTCGATGGCGACGAGCAGCGTCGAGTCGGGCGCCGCCCAGGCGAGGTGCGTGGTCGCCGCCCGCAGGCCCGACACGGTCGGGGCCACCGCGGCGACCACGACGTCCTCGGGCCGCGCGAAGGCGCCGACGGCCTGGTCGGTGCGGCGCGGGTCGTGGTGGACCCGGTCGCCGAACTGCTCGAGGTCGGCAGGCAGGTGCACTTCGCGGGGCCCGGTGCGCAGCACCGTGGCGGGCTCCGGCGTGACCGCGTGCAGGCGCTCGGCGAGCCGGACCGCGAGGCCCAACCCGCGGTCGCCGCCCGGCAGCAGGTGGTCGGCGCTGATGGGCAGCAGCACGCGGCGGTAGGCGACCGCGCCCATCCGCACCACGGCCAGCGGTGCCACGGAGCGGCCGACGATGATGTCGAGCAGGTGGCCGAAGACGTTGGTGGTCGAACTCTGGCCACGCCAGCCCATGACGACCAGCGACGGTGATTCCTCGGCGACCGCCTGCAACACCCCCTGGGCGACATCGTCGCTCTCGACCAGGCGGCCACGCACCTCGGCACCGAGGTCGTGGGCGGCGGCCGCGGCGACCTCCAGGCTGCCACGGGCGAACGCGACGTCCCGCGCGGCGGCCTTGGGGCGTACGACGGTCACGGGCACCAGGATGTCGCCTGCGCCGGCGAGCACGCGCGCCATCTCGATCAGCGGCCGGACCGTGGCCGGGTTCGCGATCGGTACGACGACGCTGCGCTGCCTCGATGCGGACACGTCGCCTCCTCGCCGCCCGCGGGGTCGACCGACGGCCCCGGCCGGGGCCGGGTCAGCCTAGCCCCGATGTGCGCCGCAGCCGGCCGACGATCTCGGCGTAGACGTCCACGAAACGGTCGAGGTCGGCCGTGGTCAGCTCGGGCCCGAGCGAGACGCGGACGTGGCCGTGGGTGAGCGCCTCCATGGCGACCAGGACGTGCGAAGGCTGCCCCGACGTCGATGCGCACGACGATCCCGAGTGGACGGCGTAGCCGGCCTCGTCGAGGGCCGACACCAGGGCCTCCCCGTCGACGTAGAGGGCGCTGACGGCCACGATCCCGGGGTGGGCGTCGGCGAGCGGCCCGTGGACCTGGACGTCCTCGACCGCCTCGGGCAGCCGACGTCGCAGGTGACGGCGCAACAGTTCGCGGGACGAGTGTTCGGACTGGAGGTTCGCCCGGGCGACCTCGAGTGCCACCGCCGTCGCGGCGATGCCCGGCACGTCCTCGAGGCCGGCGCGCCGTCGGCGCTGGCGCTCGTCACCCTCGAGCATGGCATGGACGCGGCCGTGCGGTCCGATCGCGAGGAACCCGGAGCCGCGGGGGCCACCGAACTTGGCCGCCGACGCCGACAACAGGTCGGCCCCGACCTGGTCGAGCGTGACCCCCATCTGACCGACGGTCTGACAGGCGTCGACGTGCAGTACGGCGCCGTGTCGCCGGCACGCCTGGGCGATGTCGTGGGTCGGCTGCACCGCGCCGACCTCGTGGTTGGCGTGCTGGACATGGACGGCGAGGGTGTCGGGCCGCAGCCGTGCGGCCACCTCGTCGGGGTCGACGACCCCCGATGCGTCAACGCCGACGACGTCGAGGTCGTAGCCGTGCTCGTCGCGGAGCCGCTCGCAGGCCCGCAGCACCGACGAGTGCTCGACCGCACTGCACACCAGGTGGCGCCGACGGTCGCCGCGCCGTTCCGCCGCGCGGGCCGAGCCGAGGACCGCCAGATGTACCGCTTCGGTGCCACCCGACGTCCAGACGAGACCGCGTTCGTCGCCGCCGATCGCCGCCGCCGTGGTCACGGTCGCCCGGTCGAGCAGGTCGCGGGCGGCGCGGCCCTCACGGTGGGCTCGCGCCGGGTCGGACCAGGCGACGGCTGCTGCGTCGACCCATGCCTGACGCGCCTCGGGGCGCAAGGGCCACGAGGACGCGTGATCGAGGTAGATCCGGTCGGCCATGGCCGCCAACCGTAGGCGGTGGGCCGGGCCGGTCGGTACGTCGGCGGCGTGCGTGGGCGGTACGGTTGCGGCGACGACGGACGAATCGTCGGTCCGAGCGAGGAAATGGAATCGCGCGTGCGTGTCCTGGTGGTAGCCGAGAACGTTTCGGAGCGTCTGCGGGCCGTCAGCGCCCTGAAGTTGCACGCCGACGCCGAGGTGACCGAGGCCGAGGACGCCGAGACGGCTCGCCAGGCACTGCTGCGCGACCAGGACGTCTACGACGTGATCGTCATCGACGGTGACCTGCGGCCACGGGGCGGCTTCGCGATCCTGTACGACCTGCGTCAGCAGGCGGCGCTCGAGGGGTTCACCCCGCTGCCGGCCCTGGTGATGGTGGAGCGCAGCCAGGACGCGTGGCTCGCCGACTGGGCCGGCGCGAACGCCACCCTGATCAAGCCGGTCGACCCGTTCGAACTCTCGCGCCGGGTCAAGGAACTGCAGGGCGCCGTCGCCCCGCCGTACGGCGGCTCGGGCGGCACGGCCCAGCAGGTCGCGGCGGCACTGGGCGAGGATCCGGCCGGCGTCTGACCCCGACGGTCAGGTCTGCATGCCGTAGGTCCTGACCGCGCTCGCGACCTCGTCGGGTTCGACCCCGAGGTGGGCCGCGATCCGCTTGCGGGCGGCGTAGACGTTGCTGCGCGACGTGCCGAGTTGTTCGGCGATGGTCCGGGCGTGGACGCCGGCGGCGAGCAACTGGGCGATCTGGCGCTGGCGTGGCGTCAGCGTCGCGACCAGCATCTGGCCGTGGGCATGCGGCGCCGGCGGACGTGGCGGGGCCTCGAGCCGTGACAACGACACCTGCGGCCCGGCGGCCTCGCGGCCCGCGTCGAGTTCCGCCAGCCGCTGCACGAACCCGCGCAGCTGACGCCGGCGGGCAACGACCTGCTCCTCGGAGCGTGGCTGCAGCGCCTCACGGATGCAGCGCAGCAGTGACGCGAGATCGAACGGTTTGGTCAGGTAGTGGACCGCGCCCGACAGGTGGGCGCGGATGACGTCCTGCTCGTCCGACAGCGCGGTCAGCATGACGACCGGGAGGTCGACGTGGCCGTCGGCGTCGAGATGGGCGAGCACGCCCCAGCCATCGAGGTTGGGCATCATCACGTCGAGCAGCAGCAGGTCGGGACGCTCCTCCCGAAGCCGCTCGACTGCCTCGATCCCGTCGGCGGCGGTCCGCACCCGGAACCCGGCCTGCTCGAGATTGGTGCGGACGAGCTGGACGAGGTCCTGCTCGTCGTCGACGACCAGCAGTCGTGCTCCCTCCACGTACGCCTCCCCGCGGTGCGGCGCCTGGCAACACGACGCGGCCGCATACCGGACGGTAGCAGCACCCCTGGTCGTCGCTTCCAGAGCTACGTGGCGCGCGGGTACGGTCCTGATCCGCTGGCACACCAACCCCACCCGCCGACCCCGTGACAAGGCGTTGCCGTGAGCGACCAACCCTTCCGCTGGTCCGAGGTCCTCACCCGTCTGCTGCACGGCGAGGATCTGGACGAGGACCTCGCCGCGAGCGTGATGGGCACGATGATGCGCGGCGAGGCCGAGCTCGCCCAGGCAGCGGGTCTGCTCGTGGCCCTGCGCGCGAAGGGCGAGTCGGCCACCGAGGTGGCGGGCTTCGTTCGCGCGATGCTCGAGGAGTCCGAACCCATCGACCTGGACGGGGTCGTGTCCGGCAACCTCGTCGACACGTGCGGCACCGGCGGCGACGGCGCCTCCACCTTCAACATCTCGACCATCGCCGCCGTCGTGACGGCGGCTGCGGGCCAACCCGTGGCCAAGCACGGCAACCGCGCGGCGTCGGGGGTCTGCGGCAGCGCCGACCTGCTCGAGGCGTGGGGGGTCGCGATCGAGTTGTCGCCCCAGGCCGTGGCCACCTGCGTGCGCGAACTCGGGATCGCGTTCCTGTTCGCGCGCTCGTTCCATCCCGCCATGCGGCACGTCGCGCCGGTGCGCTCACAACTGGGCATCCGGACCGCGTTCAACATGCTGGGACCGCTGGCCAACCCGGCCGGCGCCGCGCACCAGGTCGTCGGCGTCAGCGAGTTGCGTCTCGCGCCGGTGATGGCCGACGCGCTCGCCCGGCTCGGCAAGCAGCACTCGCTGGTGTTCCGCGGCGACGACGGGCTCGACGAACTGACAACGACGGGCCCGAGCCACGTCTGGGAGATCCGCGACGGCCAGGTCACCCAGTGGGTGCTCGACCCCGCGGATCACGGTATCCCGCCCGCCCGCCTCGAGGACCTGCGCAGCGGTTCGGTCGAGCAGAACGTCGCCATCGCCGACGCGGTCCTCGCCGGCGAAGCCGGTCCCCACCAGGACATCGTGGTGCTCAACACCGCGGCCGCGCTGTACGCCGCCGACCGCGTGCCCGACATCGGTGCCGGGTTGGGCGTCGCGCGCGAGACGTTGACCTCCGGCGCGGCGCGCGACCTGCGCGACCGGTGGGTGGTGCGCACCCAGGAGCTCGCACGGGAGTCGCGTCGTGGCTGAGCCCGCCGGCACTGCGGGGCCGGCCGGTGGTGCGCACCGCATCGATGCCGACACCCGCCCCTACGACCCCGCGCACCTGCCCGCGAAGCCCGAGGCCGGCGCCGACGGGTTCTTCGCGCTGGACCTGCGCGTCGGGCGGGTGCTCGCCGTCGAACCGTTCCCCGAGGCCCGGGACCCGGCATGGAAGCTGACCGTCGACTTCGGTCCGCACGTCGGCACCCTGCGCACCAGTGCGAAGGTCACCAACTACGCCGCCGAGCAACTGCTGGGCCGGCAGGTCGTCGGTGCCGTCAACCTGGGACGCAAGCGCATCGCCGGATTCGTCAGTGAGTTCCTCGTCCTCGGCGGGCTGGAACCGGACGGCACGGTCCGGCTGCTCGGCCTCGACGCGGATCTCGCCCCTGGCTCGGTGATCGCATGAGTGACGCGGACGCCGCCGAGACGCCCTTCCGCATCGACCTCGAACCCTTCGCCGGCTTCGAGGTCGCGGTGCTGGTCGAACGGGCCGCGTACGCGCCCGGCGAGACCGTGCGTATCACGGTCACCGCCACCAACGGCGGCGACCGCTTCGTCGAGCACCACTACCCGGGCTGGCAACGGTTCGTGCTGAGCGTGCGTGACGAGTACCACCGGGTGGTCGCCGAGGACACGGTCGCGCGGCGGGCAGAGCACGCGGCGGTCGACCGCTGGTTGCCCGGCCAGATGCTGATCTTCCCGACCTGGTGGAACCAGACCGCCGGGCCGCTCGTTCCCGGCTGGACCGGCCGGCCGCCCGGTCCGCGTGTCGAGCCCGGCCGCTACCGCGTGCGGGCGAGCTGGCTCGGGCGCGAACCGGGCGTCGTCGCCGAACTCCCCGACGCCTGGAGCGCCTGGTTCACCCTGGCGTGAATCGGCCGGACCCGGCGCGTTCCCGCTGGCCACGCAGGCGCGCGGCAACGGGTGCGTTTCACACTGGCCGCCGGGGTCTACCGGGGGTTCGTCTCGTAGGCGCTGCCGCGGTGCCGGATGGCGACAACGCGCACGGTGCGGTCATCACGGAGCTCGTAGATGATCCGGTAGACGCCGACCCGGTAGGACCGAAGACCCGTGAGCCGTCCCCGAAGCTCGTGTCCGAGGTGCGGGTCGCGTTCGAGCTCACCGAGCGCAGCCAGGACCGCGTCTGCGCGCAGGTAGTCGAGCGCGGCCAAGGCCTCCCGCGCGGTGCGGGTAAGGAAGACCCGCGCCACTACGAATGATCGCGGGCGGCGTGCTCGGCACGGATCTCGTCGAGCGGGACGAGCTCGCCGGCCGCCAGATCGTCGAGGCCCCGGCGGATCGCGTCGAGCGTGGGTTCGTCGGAGAGGATCTCCGCCGTCTCCTCCAGTGCCTCGTACTCAGCGACCGGGACCAATACGGCTGCGGGTCGGCCGCGTCGCGTGACGGTGACGTGCTCACGACGGTCAGCCACCTCGTCGAGCAGTTCGGCGAGGTGGGTACGGAACTCACGGATAGGCACGGTCTTCGACATGATGAAAGCGTACCTCACTGTGTACACACGGAACCCCTCACGGTCGAAGCAAACCGTCCCGGGTGGCGGTCTGGCTCGACCGTGCGCGGCAGAGTCGACCTAGCCATCGACGGCGGCTGCCGAACGCACGCCGGCGGGCGTCGGCGGCTCGGCGCGGCGGACCACCTTGGCGCCGCCGAGGACCTGACGGTCGCGTCGCAGTTGGCGGCCGAGACGCCGGGCCTCGTCCACGGCGGCGGTCAGCGCGGCACCTCCGGCGACCGGCAGCGCCCAGGTGCCGTCGGCGGCGACGAGACGGCCGCCCGGACGGTCGAGCCAGGCGAGCACCAGCGCCACCTCCTCGGCATCGTCGCGCGAGGGGGGACCGTCGCACGCGTCGAGGTGCGCTCGAGCCGTCCACTCGAGCACCTCGTCGTCGCTGCAGCGCGGCTCGAGCAGCGTGCTGCCGGCCAGTCGGCCGCGTCGGACGACCACGACCTCGCAGCCGGCCGCGTCGTCGCGGCGCACCACGAGTTGGTCGACGGCCGCGAGCGTGTCGCGGGCGCGGGCGGCGTGCACCGCGCGGGCGGCGGCGTGCATCCGCGAGCGCACCTCGCCGGCGCGCTCGAAGCGGCCCTCGCGCCCGAAATCGAGCATCCGGGCTCGCAGGCGGCGCAAGAGATCCGTCGGGTCGTCCCAGACCGCCTCGACCTCGGTGACGATCGCGGCGTAGTCCGGGTCGGACTGGCTGCCGTCGCAGGGCGCCCCACAGCGCCCCAGATCCTTGAGCACGCACGCCGGATGGTCCTGGGCCCGGCGCAGCCGGGTCGTGCACGTGCGCAGCGGATAGGCGTCGTGCAGGGCGTCGACGAACTGCTGGGCCGTCGCCCGCGAGCCGATCGGGCCCAGCGTCCGGCGGTGCGTCGCCCCGGGGGCGCGCACCACCGACAGGCGCGGGAACACCTCGCGCGTCAGGGCGACGTGGACCGCCGCCTCGGGACGGGTCGAGCGGCGGTTGTAGCGCGGCCGCTGGGCGTGGATCTCGCGCAGCTCGCGCACCTCGGCCTCGAGCAGCGTCGCCGTGGGCGTCCAGGTCACCCGGGCCGTCTCGCGGACGAGGTCGGCGACGCGGCGACGACGGTCCTGGCCGAAGTAGGTCCGCAGCCGCGATCGGAGATCGGTCGCCTTGCCGACGTAGAGCACCTCGTCGCGCGGGTCGAGGAATCGGTAGACCCCGCACACCGACGGTGCGTCACGGACCAGGTCGATGCGACGGAACGCCTTGTCGGAGGTGGACCGTGACAGGTCACGCAGATCCTCGAGCGTGACCGCGCCGAGCGTGCCCGCCCGCTCGATCAGGCCGTGCAGGACGTCGACGGTCGCCCGCGCGTCGGTCAGCGCCCGGTGTTCGGGCATCGTGCGTGCCCGCAGGTGACGCGCCAACGTCTCGAGCCGGCAGTTGCGGACCTCGTCGTGGAGCAGGCGACGCCCCAGCCGGGCGGTGTCCACCACGACCGGGTCGTAGTCGCCGGCGCCGGTCGCGGACCAGGCGGCGCGCAGGAACGACAGGTCGAAGCGGGCGTTGTGGGCCACGAGCACGGCCGCACCGAGGAACTCGCGCAGGATGGGGACCACCGCACCGATCGGCGGGGCATCGCGCACCATCGCGTCGGTGATGCCGGTGACCGCGGTGATCGCGGGCGGGATCGGACGGTCCGGGTGCACGAAGGTGCGGAGTTCGCCCAGGACGTCGCCGCCCCGCACCTTGACCGCGCCCACCTCGGTGATGCGGTCACGCCCCGGCTGCAGGCCGGTGGTCTCGAGGTCGAGGACGACGAACGTCGTCTCGAACAGTGGCGTGCCGAGTTGCTCGAAACCGAACTGGGTCGCCGTCGCGGCCACGCCACTCCCTCTGGTCGCGGCCGCTGAAGCGGCCGAGCCGAACACATGTTCTCACGAACACGTGTTCTACCAGAGGGGTGCGACGCGTCAGGTCACGCGGCGTACCGCCCGTTCGATCACGCGGCGTAGCGCCCGTTCGATCACGCGGCGTAGCGCCGACGGTCCCGCATCAGGCGGCGGCGTTCCTGCTCGCGGGTACCGCCCCAGATGCCGTACTGCTCGCGGTTGACGACCGCGTATTCGAGGCACTGCGCCCGCACAGGGCAGGCGTTGCAGCGCGCGAGCGCCTCGCGCTGGTCGTCCTCGTCGAGGGAGAAGAAGACGTCGACCTCGAGGTCCTTGCAGTTGGCTTGCTCGTGCCAGTCGCCGGGGACGACCAGGGGAAGCGCGGACACGTTGACTCCAGGGGGGTCTGGGGGCGCAGGGCCCGGGGACGGTTCGTGGGGGAGGGACGGCGATTCGCGGAGTGGGTAGGGGCCGTGATGGGGCCGCTACGGTGTGCCGTCCCGGGTGCTGTGCAGCGTGGTCGTCCTTGCCCCGGTTGCGGCACCGTCGTCCGGACGGGGTCGGACAGTCGACGTTCCGTACGAGGTGACCAACGTCTTGCGCAGCAACGACACGCACGACGCACCCGAAATCGGGTCCGATCCGCACGCCGGACGGGCCCCCCGTCGCGACCGTCGCGAGGACCTGCTGGCCGCGGCCGCCCGCCGCTTCGTCGCCGTCGGGATCCGCAAGACCACCATGGAGGACGTCGCCCGCGAGGCGCGGGCCGGCAAGGCGACCCTGTACCGCCACTTCGCGAACAAGGACGCCCTGCTCGATGCCCTGCTCGAGCGCGAGGGGGACCGCCTCGACCGCCGACTGCGTGGCGCCCTCGCCGAACACGACGACGCGCCGGGTCGCATCGAGGCCGCCTTCGTCGCCGGCGTCACCTTCTTCGTCACCCATCCGATGATGACCAGGGGGCGCGACGAGGAACCCGGCATCCTGCTCCCGCGCATCACCGCCAACGGCGGCCCACTGGTGCGCCGCGGGATGGAGTTGTTCACCGACGTCCTGGCCGACGGGGTGGCCAGCGGCGAACTGCGCCCGGTCGACCCGCCCGCCGCCGCCGAGGTGATCATGCGCCTGATGCTGTCCTACTTCAGCATCCCGCCGATCCATGTCCGCGTCGACGACGAGGTCGAGGCGCGCGCCTTCGCCCACGCCCTGGTCGCCGGCGGTTTCCGCGCCTGAAGCTCAGCGGCGCTGGCAGCGGGGGCAGTGGGTGGTGCCGCGCTGGGCGACCACCGACCGCACCATGGGGGTGCCACACCGCACGCACGGCAGGTCGGCCTGGCCGTAGGCCATGAGGAAGTCGGCGTTGCGGCCGGACTCGCCGTTGACCATCTGGTAGTCGCGGAAGGTGGTGCCCTCGCGTTCGATCGCGGCCGCCAGCACCTCGCGGATGGCGGCGTGCAGGGCGTGCGCACGGGCGCGACCCACCCGACGGCTGGCGGGATGGATGCGGGCCAGCCACAGGGCCTCGTCGGCGTAGATGTTGCCGACCCCGGCGACCAGGCGCTGGTCGAGCAGCCGCGCCTTGACCGTCCCGGTCGTGTGGGCCAGCCTCGTCGCGAAGGCCTCCGCGTCGAACGCGTCGGAGAGCGGCTCGGGTCCGAGCACGGCCAGGGTCGGCACGGTGTGCGCGTAGTCGCCGGCCGGTACCACCGACGCCCTTCCGAACCGGCGGGGGTCGCGGAACAGCAGCGCGCGCCCGTCGTCGAGGACCGCCCGCACCCGTACGTGGGTGATGCCGCCGTCGTCGGCCGCGTCGGCCGGGACGAAGCGGAACGAGCCGGTCATCCCCAGATGCAGGACCAGTTCGAGTTCGTCGCCGTCACCGTCTGGGTCGAGCGGACACAGCAGGAACTTGCCGCGCCGAAGCACCGCCTCGATCCGGCGGCCGCGCAGCAGGTCGAGGTCGGACAGGCGGGCGTGCGGATGCGCGTCCCACCACACGTCGACGACCCGTCGCCCGGTCAGTTCCGGCGCGAGCTGCCGCCGAACCGACTCGACCTCGGGCAACTCTGGCATGGCTCGTCTACGTCCGCTGGGTGGTGGCGTCCGAGTTGCCGCGCCCCGCGCACGAGGCGACTTCCGGCAGCTCTGGCATGGGCCGGAAGGTAGCGGGATGGTGTCGGCGGCCGGGTGGGCGGCGTTACGCTCCCAGACCACCGCGAGGGACGGACCCGCACGTGAGCCAGGACGATCGCGACCGCCGCGACGACGGGCGGCCGGAGCAGGCGCGCCCTCGCGACCGCAGCGGACGTCCGCTGGCGTACGGCACGACCGGCGTGCCGCTCGCCGAGGACCACGACCCCCGCTCGGTCGAGGAAGCGCTGCTGCTCGGCGTGGCACTGTGGAACGACGAGCGCTACTTCGAGGCCCACGAGTGCCTCGAGCACGTCTGGCACGCGTCGCCCGAGGTCGACCGCGACTTCTGGCAGGGCGTGATCCAGGTCGCGGTCGCCGGGGTCCACCTGCAGCGCGGCAACCATGCCGGCGCGGTCGCGCTGTTCACGCGGGCCGCCGAGCGGCTCGCCGGCTATCCCGCCGTCCACCGCGGCGTCGACGCCGAACAACTGCGGGTCGCGTGCGAGGGCGCGGTCGCCGCGCTCGAGGACGCCGGCACCGTCATCGAGGTCGGCTTCCCCGAGTTCCCGGCCATGGACGACGGCCCGTGGTTCACGCCAGACGCGGCCGCGCTCGAACCTCCCGCCGCGCCGACACCGATCCCCGACGAACCGGTCTGGCTCACCGCCGGCCGGGCGCGCCGGCCCCGCCGCCGCGACTGACGAGGAGTCCGAATGTCCGACGATCTCGCCCGGGGACTCGCCGCCGGCGCCCGCTACCGCTGCGACGGCTGCGGCAACGTCACCCGCTTCGACGTGGTGGCGACCACCCGCACCCGTCGCTACCACCACTTCGACCTCGGCGGGCAGGGCCACGTCGAGGAGGAGGAGGTGCTCGAGCAGACGGTCGAATCGGTCACCTGTCGCTGGTGCGGCCGCGCCGACGCCGTGCAGGTGGAGTCCGCACCGGCTGGTGCCTAGTGCCCGAGGCCCCCGACGCCGAGCAGGTGCCGCCGCCCCCACCGGCGGAGGCACTGGTCGGCCTGCCGACCGACGCGTGGGCGGTCCTGCTGCCCACCGTCCGGGCGGCGCTGAACGACCTCGACGGGGCCGACGCCACGCCGGCGGTCCGCAGGCTGCGGGCGGCACCGACCGGCCGGCTGGCGGGCGGACGCGTCCGTAGGGAGGTCTGCGCCCTGTTCGCCGCCGGCGGTCCGGCCTGGTCAGCCTTCTACCGGCGCCTGATCGCCGACGACGACGCGCGCCTGCTGGCCGAGGCGATGCGGAGCGAGACGGCCACGGCCACGGCCACGGCGACGGCCGCGCCGCCGCCGCGCCAGCCGGTCCCGGCGCCATCGGCGGACCTCGAGCGGCTGCGGCAGCGCCTGCGCGAGGCGCGCGAGGAGCGCGACGTGTTGCGCCGTCGTCTGGACGGGGCGGAGTCGCGGGCAAAACGAGCGGAGGAAGCCGCGGAACTCGCCGAGGCGGAGATCCGCGAACTGCGCGGCGACCTCGCCGCCGAGCGCGCTCGGCTCGCCGATGCCGAGGCGGAACGTGCGCGGGTCGTCGCGCGCGAACGCCGACGCGCCGAGTCCGGTCAGGCCAAACTCCGCGAGGAGTTGGCCGCGATGCGGCGGGCCGACGAGGAGCGTCGCATCGCGGAGCGGCGCGCGGAGGAACGACGTCGCGCCGCGGAGGCCGAGGCCGCCCAGGACCGTCGCGAGCGCCGTCGCGAGCGCGAACGCCGCAGCCGTCCCCCCCGGCTGGTACCCGGACGTCCCAGCCGCTTCCCCGATGGCGTGATGCCCGGATCGCCGGCCGGCGTCGAGATGCTGATGCACGACGGCAGGCTGGTGCTGGTCGACGGCTACAACCTGACCCGGCGACACCGCGACCACCTCGACCTCGAGACCCAGCGTGGCTGGCTGGTGCAACTGCTGGCCGCGGCCGCCCTGCAACGGCGGATCCGACCGGTCGCCGTCTTCGACGGCGAGCGCGCGAGCGTGGCCCGGCCGGCCATCGCCAGCCGCGAGGTCGAGGTCCGCTTCACGCCCGAGGGCATCACCGCCGACGACGAGATCGTGCTGGCCGTCGAGGCCACGGACGAGCCGGTCGTGGTCGTGACCGACGACCGCGAACTCCAGGCACGGGTCCGGGTCTCGGGCGCCGACGTCGTGGGCACCACCGAGTTCCTCGGGGCGCTGGGCTGATGCGCCGCCTGTACGTCGGGACCCGGCGCGAGCGCGTGGCACCGTGGGCGCTCGTGGCGGTCGCGCTGGCCGTCGCCGGGATCGTCGTGACCGTCTGGCGCCCGCTCGCGTCCCCGGTCGGGTCGGGCGGGGGAGAGCTGGGCCGGTTCGGCACCGACGTGCTGGCGACCGTCCGCGAGTACCGCCAGCCGCGCTATCTCGTCGCCGTGGTCGCCACGGCGCTCGGCGTGCTGGTGCCGTTGGTCTTCGTCGCCTCCTCCTGGGGTCGCCGCCGTGTCGCGTCGTGGTCGGGACCCGGGGAGGGCGGCGCCCTGCGGGCCGCGCTGCTGGCCCTGCGGATCAGCGTCGTCACCTCGCTGGTGGTGCTGCCCCTCGCCGTCTACGTCGGCATCGTCCACGACGGGCAGTGGGGATTTCGGACGCGCTCGACGGCGGGATGGTTCCTCGACTGGTTCCTGCGGGCGTCCGGGCGGTGGTTGACCGTCGCGGTCCTCGTCGGCCTGCTCGTCGTCGCCGTGCGGCGGTGGCCGGCGTCGTGGCCCTACCGGGTGACCGTGGTGGGCACCGCGCTGGTCGCGGCGTTCGTGCTGCTGCACCCGCTGGTCGTGCAGCCATTGTTCCTGCCCACCGGCCCGCTCGCCGACGGCCCGGCCCGCGACGCGATCACGACGGTCCTCGAGCGCGGCGGCGCGGCGGATCTCCCCGTCCACGTCGGCGAGGCGAGCCGGACCAGCACCCGGGTCAACGCGCTGGTGACGGGCCTCGGTCCGACCGAACGGGTCGTGGTCTACGACAACCTGCTCGAGTTGCCCGAGGAACAGATCGGGGCCGTGGTGGCCCACGAGCTCGCCCACCACGAACACCTCGACCTCCCGCGCGGCGTCGCGCTGTCGGCCGCCGTGATCCTGTTCGGGTCCCTGGTGCTGCGCCGGCTGCTCACCTCGACCGGCGTGCAGACCGCCGTCGGGGCACGACACCCCGCGGACGCGCGGATGGCCGCGGTGGTCCTGGCAGCGGTGGCCCTGGGCGAGCTGGCGGGTACGCCGGTGGCCAATCTGGTGTCGCGGCGGGCCGAGGCCGCCGCCGACGCGCGGGCGGTCGAGCTCACACAACAACCGGGCCTGCTGCTCGCGACGACACGCGTGTTCACCGTGCGCGACCTCTCCGACCCGGATCCGCCCCGGAGCGTCCGGTGGCTGTACGGCTCGCACCCGACCGTCGCCGAACGGATCGACTACCTCGAGGGCTGGGCGGCACAGCACGACCTACCGCTGCCGGACCTCGAGCAACTCGTCGCCGGCGAGGCGGACCAGCGCCATCCGGCGATCGACGGGGACGCCCCCGACGAACCCGGCGGTGCCCGCCCGTGAGGGTGCTGTGGGTGACCAACGATCTGCCGCCGCGTGCCGGTGGCATCCAGCAGTTCGTCGGCAACCTGCTCGCGCGCGTCCATCCGACCTCCACGCTGGTCGTCGGTCCCGCCGGCGACGACGAGGCAGCCGGCCACGACGCCCGCCAGCCCTACCGGACCGTGCGAATGCCCGGCGCGGTCGTGCCAACACCGTCGGTCGTGCGACGGGTCCTCGCGGTGGGCCGCGAGCACCGGCCCGACGTCGTCGTGCTCGGCGCCTCGTGGCCCCTGGGCGAGGCGGCGGGCCGACTGCGCGACGGTCTCGGTGCGCCGGTCGTTTCGCTCTCGCACGGCCTGGAGGCCGGCCTGCCCGGCGTCGGGCTCGGCCACCTGGTGCGGCGGGCCACCCGCGACCTCGCGGCGCTCACCACCATCAGCGACTGGGCCGAGGACCGGCTGCGTCCCCACGTCGCGGCGCCGCGGATCGAGAGGATCCCACCCGGCGTCGACATCGAGCGATTCACCCCGCGGGTCGACGGCAGCGCCATGCGGACCGCCTGGGGGATCCCGTCCGATGTGCCGCTGGTCGGTTGCGTGTCCCGCCTGGTGCGGCGCAAGGGACAGGACCGGCTGCTCGACGCGTGGCCCCGGGTCCGCGCCAGGCATCCGGACGCCTGGCTGGTGCTGGTCGGCGAAGGCCCGCTCGAGACGCGGCTCCGGCGACGCGCCGACCGCCTCGGCGGCCGCGACGCGGGCGTCGTTCTGGCCGGGCGGGCGGCGTGGGACGACCTTCCGGCGTGCTACGCCGCGCTGGACGTGTTCGCGATGCCCTGTCGCACGAGGCTGGCCGGAACCGACGTCGAGGGCCTGGGCATCGTCTACCTCGAGGCGCAGGCGTGCGGCGTACCCGCCGTCGCCGGGGGGTCGGGCGGCGCTCCGGAGGCCGTCCGCGACGGCGAGACCGGGACGGTGGTCGACGGCCGCGACGGCGACGCCATCGTCGCGGCGATCGACACGTGGTTGTCGGACCCCGCCGCGCGCGAGCGTGCCGGCCGCGCCGGACGCGGATGGGTCGAGCAGCAGTGGTCCTGGACCGCCATCGCGGCCCGGTTCTCCGATCTGCTCGACGAGGTCGTCGAGGCCTGATCGGGGCCGGTCGCGCGCTACGGTGCAGCAGCAGGGTGAGGAGACGCATGGTGGACGCGATGGTCGGCATCGAGGGCGCCGAGCCATGGGGCTCGTTGGGCAGCGGTGAACGGGCGGACATCGGCGTCGTGGTGACCCACGGCTTCACCGGGAACCCGCTCGCCACGCGTCCGATCGGCCAGTGGTTCGCGGCCGAGGGCTACGCCGTGGAGGTGCCGCTGCTGCCGGGCCACGGCACCAGCGTCCGTGACCTCGGCGCCACGCGTTACGAGGACTGGTACGCCGCCCTCGAGCACACCATCGACCACCTCGGCGCCGGCCGGGAGGGCTCCGGGGGGACGGGCTGCTCACGCATCGTGCTGGTCGGCCACTCGATGGGCGGGACGCTCTCGCTCGACTACGCCAGCCGCAACCCGGATCGCGTCGCGGCCGTCGCGAGCATCAACGCGCAGGTGTCCGACCCCATCCAGCCGCTGGCCAAGGTGGCGCCGGTCCTGCAGTACCTGATCCCGTACGTGCCACGTGATCTGGCGGGGCTGCCGTCCAACGACATCGCCCGCCCCGGCGTCGCCGAGGGCGCCTACCCGATGGTCTCGGCACGGGCGGCGCAGTCGCTGATCTCGCAACTGCGCCGGATCCGCGGCCAGTTGATCGACCTGACCCAGCCGCTGCTCGTGGCCTGGTCACCCGACGACCACACGGTGCCGCCCGACAACGCCGAGGCCCTGCAGCAACTCGTGGGCACCGACCAGGTCACCGAGGTCGTCTGCGAGCGCTCGTACCACCTGCCGCAACTCGACTACGACGCCGAGAAGTTGCGCGTCGCCCTGCTCGAGTTCGTCGCCACGCACGTCGGATGACCGCCACGGTCCCACTGCACGTCGACGACGACGGCTTCGTCCGTGCCCCGGCCGGGCTGGTGTACCGCCGACTCTCGGACGTCGCCGGCTGGCCGCAGTGGTGGTCCGGCGCGCGCGTGCGCCCGATGCCGCCCGAGCGCGGGCCGGATGCGGCGCCCGGCGACCCGCCCGACGAGGTGTGGGCACTCGACCTGCCCGTCACGTCGCTGCGCCGGTTGCGGCTGGGCGCGCGTCTGCACGGCTGGCGCCACGAGCAGGGCTTCGTGCTGGCGTTGCGCGGCGCCCTGGACGGACGCGCCGAGTTCTGGCTCGAACCGGTGGCCGGCGGCACGATCGTGCACCACCTGCTCAATGCCGACGTGCCGACCCACCGCTTCCGTGCCGTCCATCGCGACTACCGACGCGCCGTCCGGCGTGGTCTGTGGGACCTCAAGGACCGACTGCACCTCGAGGCCCGCACGTCGGCGGGCCTCCGACCCTGACAGGCGAGCCGGCGAGAACGCCTGCGTCACTTCGCTAGCCTCTGGCCGTTCGTGCTGCCGTCATCGAGGCGATCCTGACCCGCGCGCTGCTGTTCACCGGCAAGGGTGGCGTCGGCAAGACGTCCGTCGCCGCGGCGACCGCCGTGCGCGCCGCCGCGGACGGGGCGCGTGTGCTCGTCACCTCGACCGACCCGGCCCACTCGCTGGCCGACGCACTCGACGTTGAACTCGACGACGAACCGTTCGAGGTCGTCGTCCCCGGCGCCGCCGGACGTCTCGTCGGACAGCAGGTGGACGCACAGGCCCGCCTCGAGCACCACTGGAGCGACATCCGCGACTACCTCGTCGCGCTGTTGTCGTGGTCGGGAATCGGCGAGATCGCGGCCGAGGAGTTGGTGCTGCTGCCCGGGATCGACGAACTGTTCGCGCTCATCGACCTGCGCGCCCACCTTGCGGCGGGCGAGCACGACCTGGTCGTCGTCGACTGCGCCCCCACGGCCGAGACGTTGCGTCTGCTGTCGCTGCCCGACGCGCTCGGGTGGTACGTCGACAAGCTGGCCGGCCCTGGCCGGCGCATGGCGCGGGCGCTGCGGCCGTTGGTGCGCGGTGCGGGCAGCACACCGCTGCCCCTGCCCGACGACGCGGTGTTCGGCACGGTCGAGCGGGTCCACCGTGACCTCGCCGACGTCCACGCGCTGTTGCAGGATCCCACCCGCGCGTCGATCCGGCTCGTCTGCACGCCCGAACGTCTCGCGTTGGCCGAGACCGAGCGGACCGCGACCACCCTGTCGCTGTTCGGCTACGGCGTCGACGCGGTCGTGGTCAACCGGGTGTTGCCCGACGACGTCCGCGACCCGTACTTCACGGCGTGGAAGGCGCGGCACGCGGCGAACCTCGCCGAGGTCGAGGCCACCTTCGCGCCGACCCCCGTGCTGCGGGCCCCGCTGCTGGGCGACGAGGTGATCGGCGTGGAATGGCTGCGCCGGCTCGGCGAGGCGGTCTACGCCGACGTCGACGAGGCCACGCTGCAGTCACCGGTCCGGCCGGTCACGGTCGAGGCGACCGCCGAGGGCCACGTGCTGCGCATCGCCCTGCCCTTCGTCGAGCGCACCGAGGTCGACCTGCACCGGCGGGGCGGTGACCTGCACGTCAAGGTCGCCGGTGTGCGGCGCACGATTCCGCTGCCCGGCTCCCTGCGTCGCGACCGTGTGGTCGGAGCGGCGGTCGTGGACGGTCGGCTCGACATCCGGTTCGTCCCGGAACCGGCGCGGGTCGCCGGTGTGGAGGTGGCTCGATGAGCGGCGGCGGCCGAGTGAACCGCAGGGCGAGGCCGGCGGTCCCGGTGGGTGGGCTCCGGGAGAGAACCTCGGAGGCTCGAACATGACCGCCGATGCACCACGCCCGTGGTGGGCGACGCCGGACGACCCCGGGCACCTCGACGATCAGGATCCGCTCGCCGCGCACCGTGCCGCACGGCGGGGTCCCGAGACCGGCGACCCGTGGACCGCGGGGGAGGACGCCGGCGGTGCCGGCGGCCACGATCCGGACGTGTGCGGCGTCTGCCCCTGGTGTGCGGGACTGCGCATGCTGTCCGCCTCGCACCCCGAGGTGGTCGGCCACCTCTCCGACGCCGCCCGGCACCTCACGCAGGCGGTGCGCGCCCTCGTCGCCGACCTGCAGGCACCCGGCCCCGGGGGCACCGATGGTGGGGACGAGGCGCCGTTCGAGCGCATCGACCTCGACTGACGCCGACACATCCGTACTCGAAAGGGCCATGCCGTGTCCGAGCCTGCCTCCCCCCCAGGGCCCACCTCGAGGCCGGTCGCCATCGGTATCGACATCGGTGGTACGAAGCTCGTCGCCGCCACCGTCGCGGCCGACGGTCGCGTCCTCGACCGCCAGCGCCGCGAGACCCCGGCACACGACACCGCGCTGCTGCTCGAGACGCTGCGGACCTCGATCATGGAACTCGCCGACGGCCGAACCGACATGCCGGTCGGCATCGGGATCGCCGGGCTGGTGTCGCCCGACGGCGTGATCCACTACGGACCCAACATCGGGGTGCGCGACGTCGCCATCGCCGCCGAACTGGCCGACACGACCTCGGCACCGATCGCGGTCGTCAACGACGCGTCGGCGGCGGCACTCGGCGAGCAGCGCATCGGCGCCGCCCGCGGCCACCGCGACGTGGTCATGATGACGCTCGGCACCGGGGTGGGCGGGGGCATCGTCGTCGGCGGCAACCTGCTGCTCGGCGCGCACGGTTTCGCGGCCGAGATCGGCCACCTCATCGTCGAGGACGGCGGCCGGCCCTGCCCCTGCGGCAACCTCGGCTGCATCGAGGCGTACGCGTCGGGCACCTCGCTGGGCCGTATCGCCGCCGAGCGGGTCGCCACCCACCCCGGCGAGACGCCGCTGCGGGGGATCGGCCGGCCGAGCGGCCGCGACGTGAGCCAGGCCGCGCTCGGAGGTGACGAACTCGCGCAGCAGGTCCTGCGCGAGGCGGGGTCGTGGCTCGGTGTGGCCGCCGCCTCCCTGGTCAACGTCCTCGATCCCGAGGTCCTGCTGCTCGGCGGAGGCGCCGCGCTCCCGACCTCCCGATGGGTCGTCCCGGCGGCCACCGAGGCACTGGCCGCGCGGATGCTCGGCCGCCCCTGGCGCACCCCCCCTGCCATCGAACTGGCCGCACTGGGCGACGACGCGGGCATGGTCGGAGCCGCGATGCTCGCCCTGGACCGCCAGAGCGGTCTCGCCTCCCACCTCACCTGACCACCGTCCGCCGGACGCCACCACACCACGTCGGAGATCCGCGTCGTGAGCAACTTCCCCCGCCAGCACGCCCGCACCCGTCGGTTCACGCTCGGCGTGCCGCGCCAGTTCCGGTTCGACCCCGCCGGCCGGCGGCTGCTGTTCCTGCGATCGCACGGCGGGGAGGACCCGGTCACGGCCCTGTGGGAACTCGACCTCGGCGTCGACACACCGTCCGAGCGCTGCCTGGTCGACCCGCGCGCGCTGGGGGAGGAGGACCCGGCCGACCTGCCGGCCGCCGAACGGGCCCGCCGCGAACGCGCCCGCGAGATGGCCGGCGGCATCACCTCGTTCGCCACCGACCGCGACGCCAGGCTGGCCGCCTTCACGCTGGGCGGGCGGCTCTACACCTTCGAGCGCACCGACGAGACCCTGGTCGAGCACCCCTCGGCCGGCCCGGTCTTCGACCCCCGTCCGTCCCCCGACGGTCGCCGCGTCGTCTACGTCTCGGGTGACGACCTGCACCTGCTCGACCTCGTCGGCGGGCCGACCCAACCGGGGGTGACGCGACCGCTCGTGGTCGAGGCCGGCATCGCATGGGGGCGGGCCGAGTTCATCGCCGCCGAGGAGATGGGCCGCTCCCGTGGCACCTGGTGGTCCCCCGACGGCGACCGGGTCGCCGTGACCCGGGTCGACGAGTCCGCCGTGCCGACCTGGTGGATCGCCGACCCCGCCAACCCCGACCGCGACCCGCAGCGGGTGGCCTATCCCGCCGCAGGCACGGCCAATGCCGACGTGCGACTGACGGTGCTCAGCATCGAGGGCGGGCGCCGCGTCGACGTGAACTGGGACCGCACGGCCCTGCCCTACCTCGCCCGTGTCGACTGGGACGAGCGCGGCCTGTTGCTGCTCGTCCAGTCGCGTGACCAGCGCCACGCCCGGATCCTGGCCGCCGACCCCGACACCGGCGCGACCACCGTCCTGCGCGAACTCACCGACCCGGCCTGGATCGAACTGATCGACGGCGTTCCGGCCCGGATGGGGTCGGCCCTGGTCACCGTCGAGGACCTCGCCGGACACGGGCCGCTCGGCAGCCGCGCACTGTGCGTGGACGGCGAGCCGGTGACCCCACCGGGGCTCCAGGTCCGCGCGGTCGGCGCGACCAGTGACGACGAGGTCGTGTTCACCGCCTCCGAGGACGATCCCACGCAGATCCACCTGTGGGCCTGGCGCCGCACCGGCGGTCTCGAGCGTGTGGGAGACGGGGCAGCGGGCATGCAGTCCGGCGGGGTGGCCGCCGGTGACCGCTATGTCGTCGTCAGCACCGACCTGGGCTCGACCGCGCCGCGCGTCGAGGTGGTGGACCGCGACGGTGGTGTCCACGCGACGGTCGGCGTCCAGGCGGCCTCCCCCGACCTGCGGCCACAGGTCCGTCTGCTCGAACTCGGGCCACGCAAGCTGCGGGCGGCCCTGCTGCTGCCCACCAACGCCACGGCACGAGGCCGGTTGCCCGTGCTGCTGGATCCCTACGGCGGCCCGCACGCCCAACGGGTGGTCCAGAACGGTGCCGCCCACCTCACCTCGCAGTGGCTCGCCGACCAGGGCTTCGCCGTGCTGGTCGTGGACGGCCGCGGCACGCCCGGCCGGGGTCCCGTCTTCGAACGCGCGGTACACGGCGACCTGGCCACGCCGGTCCTCGAGGACCAGATCGACGCACTGCACGCCGCCGCGGAACAGGAGCCGCGACTGGACCTCGACCGGGTGGCCATCCGGGGCTGGTCGTTCGGCGGCTACCTCGCCGCGCTCGCGGTCCTGCGCCGGCCCGACGTCTTCCGGGCCGCGATCGCCGGCGCGCCGGTCACCGACTGGACGCTGTACGACACCCACTACACCGAGCGCTACCTCGGCCATCCCGACCAGTCACCGGACGCCTACGACGTGTCGAGCCTGGTCGACGGCACCGGCGCGCTGCTCGGGGCAAGCGCCTGGGCCGACCCGGCCCCGCAATTGCTGATCATCCACGGCCTCGCCGACGACAACGTCGTCGCCGCACACTCGCTGCGATTGTCGGCGGCGCTGCTCGCGGCCGGGCGTCAGCACCGGTTCCTGCCGCTGTCCGGGGTGACCCACATGACGCCACAGGAGGTCGTGGCGGAACAGTTGCTCCGCCTCCAGGTCGAGTTCCTGCACGCCGTGCTGCCCGCGCGGCGCCGGCGTTAGCCGTCGCGGCCGTTCTGGGCCTGCTTGCCGAGCCACCAGATGCCGGCGAACGCCCCGACGATCACGACCGGGACGGCAACACGCGGAAACAGCGACCCGAGCAGCATGGCCGTCAGCAGCAGCGCGACCGCCGGCCCGATGCGCATCAGGCGCTCGGACGTCAGCGCCGGCGAGTCGGTCGACGCGGGCCGGGGGCGCCGCTCGCTCTTCTGCGCGCCGCGTCGGCTCTTCTTGCCGCGGATCGGCGTCGGGGCGGCCGGGCGTGCCGCGTTGGCGATGACGTCCATGTTCGCCGCCAGCACCTGGTGCGCCTGGTCGGACTGCGCGTCGGGGACCAACACGTGGATGCCGTCGCGGCTGCGCTTCGCCTCGGGCGTCAGGCCGTCGCGTTGCAGGACCTCGAGCAGGACGTTCGCCTGTTCGGCCGGCCAGGCTCCAAGGTCGCTTGCCACTCGTTCGGCTCCTCGTCATCGTCCCGGGCGGCCGGCACCGCTCAACCGCTCGACGCACTCGCTCGCTCAACCGCTCGACGCACTCGCTCGCTCAACCGCTCGACGCACTCGCTGCGCGACCGTAGGCTAGCGAGGTCGGGCAGGTCCGCCCGACCCCAGGCGGACCCGACCGCACGACCGACCGCATCTGCGATCCGTGGACCCAGGAGGCCGTCAGTGCCCGGGATGGCAGACGCACCACGCATGTACCGCGTGCTGAAGCGGGTACTGCCGCCCATCGTCAACCGCTACCTGCGCTTGACGCTGGAGGGCCTCGAGAACATCCCCGATTCGGCGCCCGCGATCCTCGCGTGCAACCACCTGTCGTTCATCGACTCGATCGTGCTGCCGATCAACGTCGCGCGGCCGGTCTACTTCCTGGGCAAGGCCGACTACTGGGACTCCTGGCGGACGCGCTGGTTCTTCCAGGGCACCGGGGTCGTCCCAGTCCACCGCGGCGGCGGCGAGAAGGGCGGGGACAGCCTGCGCACCGGCGTCGACATCCTGCGCTCGGGTGACCTGCTCGGGATCTACCCCGAAGGCACGCGCAGCCCCGACGGCCGCCTCTACCGCGGCAAGACCGGCCCCGTCCGCATGGCGCTCGAGGCCGACGTCCCGATCGTTCCCTGTGCCGTCATCGGTACCGAGCAGGCGATGCCGACCGGCACCTACCTGCCCAAGCGCCACCCGGTCACGCTGCGCTATGGCAGGCCGCTCGACCTCTCGCGCTATCGCGAGCAGCGCACGGACCCGTTCGCGTTGCGTTCGGCGACCGACGAGCTGATGTACGAGATCATGCTGCTCAGTGGGCAGGAATACGTCGACGAGTACGCCTCCAAGGTCAAGTCCGGCGCCGTCAACGTCTCGGTCGACCCACTCGAGGACGCCCACATCACGACCGAGATCGCCCTCGACGACGTCGCTGAGCGCCGCGCCACCGGCTGAGCGCGCGGGGGACGCGGTCGATGACGGACGACGAGAAGACCCTCGTGTGGCTGCTCGACGCCGGGCAGTCCGACCCGGCGATCCGCTGGCAGACGCTGCGCGACCTCGCCGGCGCGCCGGAGTCGGCGTGGACCGCCGAGCGGGCCCGCGTCGAGACGGAAGGATTCGGGGCGCGTCTGCTCGCGGCCGCGGACGCCGACGGGCAGTGGGACGGTGGCGCCCACTTCCCGGGCGACTGGACCTGGGGCGGCGACGAACCGCAGCCGTGGACCTCGACCAGCCACTCGCTGTCGCTGCTGCGCACGTTCGGTCTCGACCCCACCTCGGCGCGCGTGGCCGAGATGGTCGCCCTCATCGGTGCGAACTGCCGGTGGGAGTACGACGACCTGCCGTTCTGGGGTGGCGAGGTGGAGCCGTGCATCAACGGCACCGCCGTCGCCAACGGCGCCTACTTCGGCGTCGACATGTCCCCGGTCGTCGACCGGCTGACCGGTGAGGTCCTCGCCGACGGGGGCTGGAACTGCGACACCGAGCGCGGGTCCGTGCGTTCGTCGTTCGACACGACCATCAACGTCCTCGAGGGACTGCTCGAGTTCGAACGGTCCACGGGCGGCACCGAGGCGTCCCGTGCCGCACGGCGCTCCGGCGAGGAGTACCTGCTGCAGCGGTCGCTGTACCGGCGCCTGTCGACGGGCGAACCCGCCGACGACAGCTACCTCCGCCTGGTCCACCCGTTCCGGTGGCGTCACAGCGTCCTGCGCGCGCTCGACCACTTCCGGTCGGCCTCGCTGCTGACCGGAGCCGAGCCCGATCCGCGCCTCGGCGAGGCGATCGAGCACCTGCGCTCGCGGCGCGGTGACGACGGCAGGTGGCCGCTGGACGGCACCCTGCCCGGTCGCTCGTGGTTCGAACTCGACGACGGCGCGGGGGAGCCGTCGCGGTGGGTGACGCAGCGGGCGATGCGCGTCCTCGCGTGGTGGGACGGCGCGAGCCTGACGGCCTAGCCGCGCTCGAGGTCGAGCGACACCGAGTTGATGCAGTACCGCAGACCGGTCGGCTGGTCGGGAGCATCGTCGAACACGTGGCCGAGGTGGCCGCCGCAGTTGGCGCAGGTGACCTCGACGCGGCGCATCCCGAGACTGGTGTCCTCGTGCTCCTCGACCATGTCCCCGTCGAGCGGGGCGTAGAAGCTCGGCCACCCGCAGTGGGCGTCGAACTTCGTCTCCGAGGAGAACAGCGCGGTGCCGCACCCGGCGCAGCGGTAGGTGCCGTCGTCCTGCGCGTCCCAGTACGCCCCGGTGAAAGGACGTTCGGTGCCCTGCTGGCGCAGCACCTGGTACTGCTCGGGCGTGAGGCGCTCGCGCCACTCGGCGTCGGTGAGTTGGACCTTGTCGGACATCGCGCAGACCTCTCGTCGGCCGGACCGGACAGGGTAGGGCGGCCGCTGCGCACAGCGGTGCGGTGACCCGCTCCCCGGCCACCGCCCGCGCGTGCCCGCGTGCGCCGTGTGGACGGCGGGTCGACTCGCGGCCGCACGGCGGTTGCTAGCGTGAGGCCGCTCAGCGCGACCTATGGCGAGGAAAACGTGGCACTGCGGTCTCGGTTTCCCGAGTACGTGTCCGCGGTCACGACCCCGATGGGTCGAGGGCTGGCGAAGACCGGCATCACCCCGAACTGGCTCACGACCTTCGGCCTGGTGCTCACGGCCACGGCGACGTGGTTCGTCGCACAGGGCGATCCCGTCGTCGGTGGCTGGGTGCTCGTCGCCGGTGGACTGATGGACACCTTCGACGGTGCCGTCGCCCGGGCGACGGGTCGCTCGACCCCGTTCGGCGGGTTCTACGACTCGGTCAGCGACCGCATCTCGGACGGGTTGATCCTCGCCGGCGTCGCCTGGTGGGTGCGCGACGAACCGCGCGTGTTCGTCCTGACCGTGGCGGCGCTGGTCGCCGCCGAGGTGACCAGCTACGTGCGCGCCAAGGCCGAGTCGATCGACCTGACCTGCGACATCGGCATCCTCGAGCGGGCCGAGCGCGCCATCCTGCTCATCTTCGCCTTGATCTTCTCGCGTTGGCTGCTCGAACCGGTGCTGTGGCTGCTCGCGGTCGGCGGCACCGTCACCGTGATCCAGCGCATCCACCACGTGTGGTGCCAGATCGACCGTGACATCCCCGAGGAGTTGCTCGAACTCGCCGTCGCCGACCGGGCGTGGAGTCGCGCCTTCCTGCGTGCGGCCCGGCGCTTCTACGGCGAGTACAACTTCGACCCGGCCGTCGACTCGGCGCAGCGGGCCGCGCAGGAGGAGCAGCGGTGAGGCGCTCGGCCACGCTCGCCGACCTGCCCCCTGCACCGCCGGAGACCTTCAAGCAGCGGGCCGCGTACTGGCAGTACCGATCGGTGTGGGAAGCGGCAGCCGCCCTGCCTGCCCCGCTCGCCCGACGCCTGCCCGGTCGTCTCGGACCGGTCTGGTACCGCGGGGCCTCGTCCCGTCAGCGCGACCAGGTGCGTCGCAACCTCGCCCGCGTCGCGCCCGATGCCTCGCCGGCCGAAATCGACGACCTGGTCCGGGCCGCCTACGTGTCCTATGCCCGCTACTGGCTCGACAGCTTCCGCCTGCACACCATGGACGGCGACGAGGTCGTGGCGGCGTCGACGGGGGACGGCCTCGAACACGTCGACGCGTTCCGCGACAGCGGGAAGGGGGGCGTGTTCGCCACCGGCCACCTCGGCTCGTGGGACGTCGGGGCGTTCTTCACCAGCCAGCGCAGGTGGGGCATGGTCGTGGTCGCCGAACTCGTCGAGCCGCGTCGGCTGTTCGAGCGCTTCGTGCGCCTACGGGAGCAGGCGGGCATCGAGGTGATCCCGCTCGTGCGCGGTGGGGACATGCTCGACCAACTCGAACGGCGGGTGACCGACAGCGGTGCGCTGGCCACCCTGCTCGCCGACCGCGATCTGACGAAGAAGGGCCCGATCGTCGAGTTCTTCGGGGAACCGTGCCGGTTGCCGCCGGGGACCGCCGCGCTCGCGCGCCGGACCGGCCGACCGGTCGCGGCCGGGGCCTTCTTCACGCGCGGCGACGGGTTCCACGGCTACGTCCGCCCGCCGTTCGAGGTGGCCGACCTCGACGTCTACGACGGAACGCAGGCGATCGCGGCCGAACTCGAACACCTGGTCCGCTTCGCCCCCGAACAGTGGCACGTCTTCGTGCCGAACTGGCTCGCCGACCGTGAACCCGACCACCCGGTCGTCGCCGCCTGGCGAGCCGGCGGTGACTGGCGCGCACTGGCGCGCGAGGACTGGGCCAAGCGGCGCCGCCGGTTCGGCAACACGCTGTGAGCGGGATGCGGGTCGCCCTGGTCTCGCCCTACGACCTCGTGGTCCCCGGCGGCGTGCAGTCGCACGTGGCACACCTGGCGGCGGCACTTCGCGCCCGCGGTGACGAGGTGGTGGTGCTCGGCCCCGGCAGCGACGAGGCGTCCCCCCTCGGCCGGTCGTTGCGCGTGCCGTTCAACGGCTCGGTCGCACCGGTCGCGCCGTCGCCACGCGCCATGCGGCGGCTGCGTGGGCAGCTCACCGACGCCGGCCCCGACGTCGTCCACGTCCACGAACCCGTCGTGCCCTGGGCCGGACTGGCGGCACTGCGCGCCGACGTCGCACCGGTGGTGGGGACCTTCCACGCGTGGTCGGACAGCACCCGCGCCTACCGGCTGGCCCGCCCGTATGCCCGGTGGATTCTGGCCGGGCTGGCCGCGCCGCTGGCGGTCAGCGAGGCGGCCGCCGGCTACCACGCCGCCGCGCTCGGCGTACCCGCCAGCCGGTTCCAGATCGTGCCCAACGGCGTCGACGTCGCCCGTTTCGCCGATGCCGATCCGTTGCCCGACATCGCGGACGCCGCGCATGCGACCCTGCTGTTCGTCGGACGGCTCGAACCGCGCAAGGGCCTCGAGCCGCTGATCCGTGCATTCACCCTGCTCAAGACCCGCCGCCCGGACCTGCGGCTGTACGTCGTGGGCGACGGTCCCGAGCGCGACCGTTGTCAGCAACTGTTGCCGGCCCGGCTCCGTGCCGATGTCGTGTTCCTCGGGCGCGTCGGCAACGCGGAGTTGCCGCGCTTCTTCGCCTCCTGCGACCTCTACGTGTCGCCGGCACTCGGCGGCGAGTCCTTCGGCATCGTGCTGCTCGAGGCGATGGCTGCCGGCAGGCCCCTGGTCGCCTCCGACCTGCCGGGCTACCGCAGCGTCGCGCGCGACGGGCAGCAGGGACGGCTGGTCCCGCCCGGTGATCCGCGTGCGCTGGCCGACGCCATCGACACGCTGCTCGACAACCCGTCGTTGCGGCGCGCGATGGCGGCCGAGGGCCGCCGCACCGCGGCCGGCTACGACTGGGCCGTCGTCGCCGACCGCATCCGCGGGGTCTACGCGTCGGTGACCGGCCGGAGCTGACGGCCTCGGGTTCCCGGACGCGCGAAATGGGCGGTCCACGCACCGTCGGGGCCGGGGTTCCCCCGAATCGGGGGTGTCCGCTCGTACCCTGACCTCGTCCGGCCGACTCGACCAGTGTCGCGTGCGACGCCCCGGCGTCGACGTGGGCCCGAACCATGTCCGTCCGAAGGCTCCCGTGGTGTCCTGCCGTCCTGCCCTGCGCCGTCCTGCCCGCCTCGTCGCCGCCGTCGCGGCGGCCGGCGTCCTGCTCGCCGCGTGCGGGTCGGACGATCCCGTCGCGGTCGAGTCCGCCGCGGTCGACGACGAACCCACCGAGGAGGCGACCGCCGACGCCGACCCGGAACCCGAACCGGAGCCCGAGCCCGAGGTGCTGCCGCTCGCACCGCTGACGGGTGCGCCGACGGACCAGGACCTCGACGAGCGCCCGGCGCTGGTGGTCAAGATCGAGAACTCGCCCGCCGCGCGCCCGCAGTCGGGCCTCGACGCGGCCGACCTCGTCTTCGAGGAACTCGTCGAGGGCGGCGTCACCCGGTTCATCACCGTGTTCCACAGCCGGATCCCCGACGTCGCCGGTCCGGTCCGCTCCGGCCGTTTCATCGACGTCCAGGTCGCCTCGGGGGTCGCCGAACGGCCCGGTTTCGCCTACTCGGGTGCGCGCGACGAGGTCCAGGCCGCCCTCGGCGCCAGCCCGCTGGTGCTGGTGACCGAGGGGCAGGCGGGCTTCTACCGCGACAGCAGCCGTCGCGCCCCCCACAACCTCTACGTCCGCACGCCCGAGACCGTCGAGGCCGTCGCCGCCCGCGGTGCGACCCCGCCGACGGCCACGGCGCTGCGCTTCACCGAGCAGCCGCCGTCGTGTGCCGTCGACCTCGCCCACTGTCGCGAGGCCGGCGTCGACATCGAGGTGTCGATGTCGGGCACCTACCGCACCGGTTTCAGCTACGACGCGGCGGCCGGCGTCTACCGCCGGGCGCAGAACAGCGAGCCGTTCACCGTCACCGGCGAGGGTCGCATCGGGGCAGCCAACGTCGTCGTCATCGGTGCCCGCCACCACCAGGTCGGCTGCTGCGACACCGCAGGCAACCCCTACGACGAGACCGACGTGACCGGCGAGGGTCGCGCCATCGTCCTGCGCGACGGCGCCTGGTACGAGGCCACCTGGACCAAGCCGGACGCCACCTCGCCGCTGCGCCTGCTCGACGCCGCGGGCGCCGACCTGCCGCTCAAGCCCGGCCCCACCTGGTTCATGCTCCCCGACGCGAGCCGCCTGCCCGCCGTCCCGGCCGCCCCCAGCAGCTGATCCGTGCGTGCGCCCTGGGCTGCATCGCCCGGGGCCCGACCACACGAACGGTTCTCACGTCACGGGCGTGATCGGGGCCGAGGGCAGGCAGTACGCTGGCGAGCAGACCCACACCTGACCTCGAGAGCGCCATGACCGACACGAAGCAGGCCACCACCGCGCACGGCACGACCCGCGTCAAGCGTGGTCTCGCCGACATGCTCAAGGGCGGCGTCATCATGGACGTCGTCACGGCCGAGCAGGCCAAGATCGCCGAGGAGGCGGGTGCGGTCGCCGTGATGGCCCTCGAACGCGTCCCGGCCGACATCCGCCGTGACGGCGGCGTCGCCCGCGCGTCCGACCCCGACATGATCGACGACATCGTCGACGCCGTCTCGATCCCGGTCATGGCCAAGGTCCGCATCGGCCACTTCGTCGAGGCACAGGTCCTGCAGTCGCTCGGTGTCGACTACGTCGACGAGTCCGAGGTCCTCACGCCCGCCGACGAGGCCAACCACATCGACAAGTGGGCCTTCGACGTCCCGTTCGTGTGTGGCGCCACCAACCTCGGCGAGGCCCTGCGCCGCCTGTCCGAGGGTGCGGCCATGATCCGCTCGAAGGGCGAGGCGGGCACCGGCAACGTCGTCGAGGCGACCCGGCACATGCGCTCGATCACCGGCGAGATCCGCCGTCTGGCCACGATGGACGAGACCGAGCTGTACGCGGCCGCCAAGGAACTGCGTGCCCCGATCGACCTGGTCCGCGAGGTCGCCGACACCGGCCGCCTCCCGGTCGTGCTGTTCACCGCCGGTGGCATCGCCACCCCGGCCGACGCCGCGATGATGATGCAGCTCGGCGCCGACGGCGTGTTCGTCGGCTCGGGCATCTTCAAGTCCGGCAACCCCGAGCAGCGCGCCCGCGCCATCGTCGAGGCGACGACCCACTTCGAGGACCCGGCCGTGATCGCCAAGGTCTCGCGCGGGCTGGGCGAGGCGATGGTCGGCATCAACCTCGACACGCTGTCCGAGGGCGAGAAGTACGCCTCCCGCGGCTGGTGAGCACCCCCAGCGCGCACGGGCCATCCGCGCTCGCCGCACGCCGTCGTGGCTGGGTGCCGGGGGAGCGGCTGGTCGGTCGTGACGCCGACCCCGCGCACGCCGCCGGTGCACCGACCATCGGGGTGCTCGCGCTGCAGGGCGACGTGCTCGAACACCTGCGCGCCCTGCGACGGTGTGGCGCCAACGCCGTCGAGGTCCGCACCGCCGCACAGCTGGCCGAGGTCGATGGTCTGATCCTGCCCGGCGGCGAGTCGACCACGATCGGCAAGCTGCTGGAACGGTTCGGCCTGATGCAGCCGCTGCGCGACCGGATCGGAGCCGGCCTGCCGGTCTTCGGCACCTGCGCCGGGATGATCCTGCTGTCCGACGAGCTCGACCAGGACCGTGTCCAACCGCTGGTCGGTGGCCTCGCCGTCCGCACGCGCCGCAACGCCTACGGCCGCCAGGTCGACTCGTTCGACACCCACCTCGAGGTGGCCGGCATCGCCGGGGGGCCGATGGACGTCTCGTTCATCCGCGCCCCGCGGGTGCAGGACGTCCTCAGCGACGACGTCGAGGTGCTCGCCAGCGTCGATGGTCACCCCGTCATCGTCCGGCAGGGCCACCTGCTCGCCGCGGCGTTCCACCCGGAGGTGACCGGTGACGATCGCCTGCACGCGGCCTTCGTCGCCGCGGTGGCGCGTGCGCGCGTCACGGGCTGACCCAGCGCAACCGCGCCCGGCGCGGCTCGTTGGTGACCTCGAGGCCGCCGAGCCAGGGGTCCACCGTGACCGCACCGCGCCATCGTCCGCTCCGTCGCATGACCCGACGCGCCTTCGCGCGTCGGCTGACCGTGCTCGGTGCCGCCACCTGGGCCAGCCCGCTGTGGCTGCCGGGCCACCGCCAGGCCCTGGCCGCCACACACGACATGGCCGTGGCCCCTGCGGGCACCACGCTGGAGCGCTCGCTGCGCACGACCGGCTCCGGGCCCTACTTCCGGCTCACCGAGGGCCCGGGTTGGCCCATCGTGGTCCGCGACGACCTCGTCGCCGCCCGGCGCGGCCGTGAACAACGACGGGTCCCGTTGGTCAGCTTCCTGCACCTGACCGATTTCCAGTTCCCGGACGTGCAGAGCCCGGCGCGCGTCGAGTTTCTCGACCGCTCCGCCGACGAGCCGACCCCGAGCTTCCTCGGCTCGGCCCACCGGCCGCAGGAGGCGCTGGTGATCCACGCCTGCGAGGCGATGAACCGGCAGGCCAACGCCGTCGGCCGCGGCCCCGTCACCGGCCGGCCGCTCGACCTCACCGTCTGCACCGGCGACAACTTCGACAACGCGCAACTCAACGAACTGCAGTGGTTCCTGCGCCTGATGAACGGCGGCGAGGTCGTCCCCAACAGCGGCGACCCGGACGTCTTCGAGTCGGTCCAGTCGTTCGACGGTCCGCTCGACTACGACCCGCACTACTACCACCCCGACCCGGTGCGCGACCTGCGCGGGCCGGACAACTACAAGCGCCACTTCGGGTTCCCCGACCTGCCCGGACTGCTCGAAGCCGCGGGCCAGCCGTTCGTCGCCGCGGGCATCGACACCCCCTGGTACTCGCTGTGGGGCAACCACGACGTGCTCGTGCAGGGCAACGCACCGGTCAACCCCGCGTTCGAGGCGATCGCGACCGGTCCGGTGAAGATCCTGGCCCCACCGCCGGGTCTGGGGGCGGGTGACCTGTGGCGCGGTCTGGTCGAACAGGACGGCGGCGTCGTGTCGCGGCTGCACCTGGCGCCGACCCGGCCGGTCGCACCCGATCCGGCACGCCGCTTCATCACCGCCCGCGACTACCTCGAGTACCACCTGGCGTCGGGCGGCCGCCCGCGCGGCCACGGGTTCACCGAGGACAACCTCGACGCGCAGACGCTGTACTACACCTTCGACATGGCGCCGCAGGTGCTCGGCATCGGGCTCGACTCGACCAGTCCGCAGATGGCCGACGGCTCGCTCGGCGAAACGCAACTGCGCTGGCTCGAAACCCGCCTGATCGAGGCACATTCCCGGTATCTCGACGCGGCGGGCACGCAGGTGCGGACCGGCAACGACGACCGCCTGGTGGTGCTGTTCAGCCACCATCGCGCCGACGCCATGCAGGCCATGCAGGGCCCGGACCATGCCGGCCGGATGGAACGGCGTCACGACGGCGCGACCGTCGAGACCCTGCTGCACCGCTTCCCCAACGTCGTCGCCTGGGTCAACGGCCACAGCCACACCAACCGGGTGGCGCCGCGTCCGGACCCCCTGGGGCGGACCGCGGGGTACTGGGACATCACCACGGCGGCGCAGATCGACCCACCGCAGCAGGCGCGCATCCTCGAGGTGGTCGACAACCGCGACGGGACCCTGTCGCTGTTCGCCACCGTCGTCGACCACGCCGGACCCGCCCGACCTGCCACCGACGACCGTGATCTGCTCAGCCTGGCCGGGATCTCGCGCGAGCTCGCCTTCAACGACTACCAGGCCGACGTCGGGGATCTGCTCGGCGGAGCGGGCGACCTCAACGTGGAACTGCTGCTGCCGGCCCCGTTCGAACTCGAGGGCCCCTCGGACGCGCGGCCGGACGCACCGCGACGGGGCGGGCGCTGACGAATTCGTCCACGGCCCGCGCGGCAGCTACGGGTACGATCGCCGGCCGAGCGCACAGCCCCACCGTCCCTGCGGAGCCATGCATGTCCGGACACAGCAAGTGGTCGACGATCAAACACAAGAAGGCGGCCAAGGACGCCCGGCGCGGCAAGCAGTGGGCCAAGCTGATCCGTCAGATCGAGGTCGCGGCCCGCGAGGCGGGCACCTCGGACACCGAGGCGTCGCCGTCGCTCGCCCTCGCGGTGCAGAAGGCCAAGGACGCCGAGGTCCCCAAGGACACGATCGAGCGGGCCTGCAAGCGCGGCGCCGGTGAACTCGAGGGTGGCGCGGCCTACGAGGCCGCCCAGTACGAGGGCTACGCCCCGGGCGGCGTCGCGGTGCTCGTCGACGCGCTGACCGACAACCGCAACCGCACCGCGTCCGACATCCGCAGCGCGTTCAGCAAGGCCGGCGGCAACCTCGCCGAGCCCGGCTCGGTCGCCTTCTTGTTCTCGCGGCGCGGCCAGGTGATCGTCGAGGCCAACGGCCACAGCGAGGACGACCTGCTGCTGGTCGGTCTCGACGCCGGTCTCGAGGACATCGAGAACAGCGGCGAGCAGTTCACGGCGTGGTGCGACCCCAGCGACGTCCCCGACCTGCGCAAGGCGTTGGAGGACGGCGGCTTCGCGATCGTCGAAGCCGGGTCGACCATGGTGCCGGCCTCCACGGTGCCGATCGCCGAGGCGGTCGAGGCGAAGAAGGTGCTGCGGCTGCTCGACCTGCTCGACGACAACGACGACGTCCAGGACGTCTACGCCAACTTCGACATCCCCGAGGACCTCATCGAGGCGCTCGAGGATTGAGCGGCGCCTGTGCATCGCCTCCCGTGGGGTCGAGGTGCCCGGTGCTAGGCTGCTCCGAACGCACGTTCGAGGAGCGCGAGTGCCAGGCGAAGCGGCGCCGACGACCGTCCTGGGGATCGACCCGGGGCTGACGCGGTGTGGGATCGGCATCGTCCGCGGGCCCGACCGGCGGCCGACGGTGGTGCACCACGACTGCATCCGCACCGACCGTGACCTGCCGCTCGAACGGCGGTTGTTCGCGCTCCAGCAGGCCATCGAGGACGCGATCGCCCGCTTCCGGCCCGATGCCGTCGCGGTCGAGCGGGTGCTGTTCTCGTCGAACGTGCGCTCGGCCATGGCGACCGGGCAGGCCGCCGGGGTCGCGCTGGTCGCGGCCGCGCGCGCGGGTCTGGCGGTCACCAGCTACAGCCCCAACGAGGTCAAGCAGACGGTGGCGGGCACGGGCAACGCGGACAAGGACGCGGTCGGCCGACTCGTCGCCGCACAACTCGGCCTCGACGAGGCACCCCGTCCCGCCGACGTGGCCGACGCCCTGGCCGTCGCCCTGACCCACCTGGCCCGCTCGCGGCTGGCCACGCGCGTGGTCGGGACCGCCGCGGCGTCGGACCTCGCCGACGCCCACCGTGCCGCCGACTCGGCCGCGCGTGGCGGCTGGGAGGCCGTGCTGGGCGACCGGCTGCCGCCCTCGCCGCCGTCGTCGTCGGCCCGCCGTCGCGCTCGTCCCGCCAAGCCTGCCGGAGGTCGTCCATGATCGCGTCCCTGCGCGGCACCGTGGCCCACCGCGACGCGACCAGCGTCGTGGTCGAGGTCGGTGGCGTCGGCTACCTCGTCAACGTCACACCGGCCGAGAAGGTCCCGCCCCGTGGCGAGCCGATCGAGTTGCACACCTCGCTGCAGGTCCGCGAGGAGTCGATGACGCTGTACGGGTTCACCGAGCGGTCGATGCTGCAGTTGTTCGAACTGCTGCTGACCTCGTCCGGCGTGGGCCCCAAGCTCGCCCTGGCCGCCCTCGGCACCCACCGGCCCGACGTGCTGCGCACCGCGATCGGCGGCGGCGACGTCGCCACGCTGACCGCGATCCCGGGCGTGGGCAAGAAGGTCGCCGAACGGCTCGTGCTCGAACTCAGGGACAAGGTCGGCGGCATCACCGGCGGCGAGTTGCCGACCGCCACCGGCGGCACCGTCGCACCCGACCTGGTCGGCGAGGCGCGCGACGCGCTGCTCGCCCTCGGCTACTCGGCGGGCGAGGTGCAGCAGTCGCTGGCGGCCGTCGCCGGCAACGGTGGCATCCCCGCCGACGCCGAGGTCGGTGACCTGCTGCGCGCCTGCCTGCGCCACCTCGGCGCCGTCGCCTTCGAGGGCGCACGATGACCGCTTTCGAGGGGAGCCCGCGCATGACGGGGGAGGAGCCGGTCGACGAGAACCCGCTGCTCGACGTCGGGTCGCTGCCGGGCGAGGACGGCCTCGAGGCCAGCCTGCGCCCGACCCGGCTCGACGAGTTCATCGGCCAGGACCGCGTCCGCCGCCAGCTCGAGCTCGTGCTGACCGGCGCACGCCGCCGCGGACAGCCGGCCGACCACGTGCTGCTCTCGGGCGCCCCCGGCCTGGGCAAGACCACCCTGGCCGCGATCGTCGCGGCCGAGGTCGGTGCCCACTTCCGGGCGACGTCCGGTCCCGCCATCGAACGCCCGGGCGACCTCGCCGCGATCCTGACCGGCCTCGAGGGCGGCGACGTGCTGTTCGTCGACGAGATCCACCGCCTGCCGCGGACCGTCGAGGAGGTCCTGTACTCGGCGAGGGAGGACTTCCAGCTCGACATCGTCGTCGGCAAGGGGCCGGGAGCCCGCTCGATACGGCTCGACCTGCCGCGGTTCACGCTGGTGGGCGCGACCACCCGGACCGGGCTGATCTCCTCGCCGCTGCGCGACCGGTTCGGCTTCGCCGCGCACCTCGAGCACTACGACACCGACGAACTGCTCACGATCGTTCGGCGCTCCTCGACGCTGTTGAGCGTGGACGTCGACGGCGAGGGTGCCAGCGAGATCGCCAGCCGGTCGCGCGGGACCCCACGCATCGCCAACCGGCTGCTGCGCCGCGTCCGCGACTACGCCGAGGTCGAGGCGGGCGGACACATCGACCTGCACGTCGCCCGGGCCGCGCTCGAGGTCTTCGACGTCGACGAACTCGGGCTCGACCGCCTCGACCGCCGCGTGCTCGAGGCCGTGGTCGACAACTTCGGCGGGGGGCCGGTCGGCCTGACCACCCTCGCGACCGCCGTGACCGAGGAGCCCGACACCCTCGAAGACGCCGTCGAGCCGTTCCTGCTGCGCTGCGGCCTCCTCCAGCGCACGCCGCGCGGCCGCATCGCGACCGCCGGGGCCTACGCCCACCTCGGCCGCCCGATGCCGAGACCCGGCGCCGGTCTGCCGCACCGGACACCCGGCGCGGTGTCGCTGTTCGACGACGAGGCCGGCGACACCGACGGGTAGCCTGCACGCTCCTCCACGTGTCGGTGGACGCCACGAAGGGGTGATGTGCAGCTCGGACTGGGTGTCGACAGCGTCCTGTTGATCGGGGCCGGGCTGCTGTTGGCCGCCGCGCTGACCTCGGCGCTGTTCGCCACCGTCGGATCCAAGCTGCGGGTGCCCGGTGCGCTGCTGTTCCTCGTGCTCGGCATGCTGTTCGGCAGCGAGGGGTTCAACTGGATCAGGCTCGGCGAGGCGGACGCCGGACTGGTGCAGAACCTCGGCGCGGTCGCGCTGATCTTCATCCTGCTCGAGGGCGGGCTGACCACCAAGCCGACCGACCTGCGCCTGTCCGCGCTGCCCGGCGGCCTGCTCGCGACCGTCGGCGTGGTCATCACGGCCGGGATCACCGGGCTCGGGACCTGGTGGCTGCTCGACGTCGACGTCGGTACCGCGGCACTCATCGGCGCGGTCGTCGCCTCGACTGACGCCGCCGCGGTGTTCGGCATGATGCGCACCACGCCGCTGCCACGACGCGTCTCGGCGATGCTGCGTCTCGAGTCGGGGGCCAACGACCCCATCGCCGTGATGCTGACCGTCGGCCTGGTCGCCACCGTCACCGGCGACGGGGTGACGGCGGGGGACTGGGTCGGCTTCGCGGTCATCCAACTCGGGGGCGGGACCCTGATCGGGGGTGTCATCGGACTGGCCGGCGTGGCGATCCTGCGCCGCGTCGAACTGGGCACCGAAGGGATGTACCCGGTCATCGCCTGGGCGATGGGTGCGCTCGCCTACGGCGTCGGTGCGGCCGCGGGGGCGTCGGGGTTCGTCGCCGTGTACGTGGCCGGCGTGCTCATCGGCGGGCTGGTGCCACGCCACCGCCGGTCGATCCTGGGCGTCCACGAAGCGCTCGCCAACGCCAGCGAGATCGGGCTGTTCCTGCTGCTCGGGCTGTTGGTCTCGCCGTCCGACCTGCCGTCCGTCGCACTGCCGGCGCTGCTCGTCGCGATCGTGCTCACGCTCGTCGCCCGACCCCTCGCCGTTGCGGTCTGCACGGTGTTCCAGGGCTTCGACCTGCGCCAGAAGACGCTGTTGTCGTGGGGCGGCCTCCGCGGCGCCGTGCCGATCGTGCTCGCGACCTTCCCGGCCACCGCCGGGGTTCCCGAGGCCGGCGCGATCTTCAACGTCGTGTTCTTCGTCGTCCTCGTCAGCGTCCTCGTCCAGGGCACCACGCTCCAGCCACTGGTGCGGCTGCTGGGGCTCGAGCAGGCACGGCCCGGCTGGGCGCCGGTCGCCGAGGTGCTCCCGATCGACGGCGTCGAGGTCGACCTCATCGAGGTGACGGTCACCGAGGATCTCCCACTCCACGGTCGCTACCTGCACGAGGTCCCGCCGCCCGACCGTGCCCTGGTCGCCGCCATCCTGCGCGGCAACCGGGTCCTGATCCCGCGCGGCGACACCCGTCTCGCCAACGGCGACGTGCTGCTGCTGACCAGCCAGCGCGAGGGTGACGTGTCGCAGCGGCTGACCGCCTGGGCGCGCGGCGAGCCGTTGCCCGCCCCCTCACCCCGAACCGGGGGTTCGCTGCCCCGCGAGGGTGTCGGCGACCGGTAGGCTGCTGCCCCGTCCGCCCACCGTGTACCGAGGTAGGGCGGTTTTCCGCGCGGCCAGCCAGGTCCGGACCGACCCCCGATCGCCGCGTGGACTCGAATCGACAAAGGACGTCGTCGTGGAAGGTCTCAGTGGACTTCTCCTGCCGCTGCTGTTCCTCGTAGTGCTCTACATGCTGCTCATCCGACCGCAGCAGAAGCGCCAGAAGGAACACCAGCGCCAGGTCGCCGAACTGCAGGTGGGTGACGACGTCGTCACCATCGGTGGTCTGCACGGCCGCGTCGCGGCGCTGTCCGACGACACGATGGACCTGCTCGTGACCGACGACGTCGTGCTGCGCTTCGCCCGCAGTTCGGTGGCGCGCGTCGTCCGCGAGGACGCGGAGACGGCGTGACCGACGCGACCGACGACCGCCTCGACCCGGCTGCGGCCGAGCGCGACGACGCGCCTGCCCCGCCCGCCGCGGCCGAGGTGGACTCGCCGGCGCAACTCGCCGACCCGGCGATCGTCATCGCCGAGTCCGCCGAGGCGGCGCTCGTGCGCGGCATGGACGCCAAGGACGCGGTCGCCGAGGCGAACGAGGTCGCGCTCGACACCGAGCGCCGCACCGGGAGCCAGGTCGACATCCTGACCCGGTTGCAGCAGGACGAGGTCGTCAGCGCGTTCATCAAGCTCTCGGACCAGTTCCTCGACGCCCAGGGGTTCACCGAGCACGGGTTCCGCCACGCCAACCTCGTCGGCCGGATCGCCCACAACGTGCTGCGCCACCTCGGCGCCGACCAGGAACTGTGCGACCTGGCCGCCATCGGCGGCTACATGCACGACGTCGGCAACGTCGTCAGCCGCATGAACCACGGCCTGTCGGGAGCCTGGATCGCCTATGACGCGCTGCGCCGCCTCGAGGTCGACCCCTACCGGATCGGGCTGGTGCTGTCGGCCATCGGCAACCACGAGGAGCAGTACGGCTCGTCGATCGGGCCGGTCGGGGCCGCCGTGATCCTGGCCGACAAGGCCGACGTGCACCGCAGCCGGGTCCGCAAGGGCGCCGACACCGCCGCCGACATCCACGACCGGGTCAACGACGCGGTCACCCACTCGTTCCTGCGCGTGGACGCCGACCGGGCGACGATCACCCTCGAGCTCGAACTCGACACGACCCGATCCACCGTCATCGAATACTTCGAGATCTTCCTCGAACGCATGGTGATGTGTCGCCGCGCCGCCCGGACCCTGGGCTGCGAGTTCCGCATCACGGCCAACGACGTTCCGCTCGGCTGACGCCCAACGCTCGACCGTAGGACCTCAACGTGAACAAGGGAAAGCTCGTCGCCACCTTGACGGTGACGCTGCTCGTGGTGGTGCTCGCCGGCACCTATCTCGGGCTCGGCAACCGCCCGAACCTGGGTCTCGACCTGCAGGGCGGCATCAGCGCCGTCTACACCGCCGAACTCGAGGGCGACGAGCCCGAGGGCGGGATCGACGACATCCTCGACCAGACCGTCGAGGTCATCCGCGCGCGCGTCGACAGCCTGGGCGTCGCCGAGCCCGACATCTCCCGCGCCGGCAACGACATCATCGTGCAGTTGCCGGGCGTCTCGGACGACGAGCGGGCGGACGAGATCATCGGCACGACCGCGCAACTGGAGTTCCGCCCGGTCGAGGAGCTGCTGCTGCCCGGCGACCCCGGCTACGACGAGGGACCCGACTGCACCCAGCCGGTCGACGAGCGCGAGGAACTCGAACCCGAGGCGTCGGGCATCGTCTGCGGCGCGCCGAGCGAGGACGGCCCCGCCGAAGGCACCGACGACGCGGCCGCGGACGAGGACGCCGCAACCTCGGGTGAGGTCACGAAGTACCGCCTCGGGCCGGTCGCGCTCACCGGCGAACGCATCGACGACGCCTTCCCCACGGTGGGGCAGCAGGGCGGCTTCGAGGTCTCGCTCGAACTCGACGACGAGGGCGGCGAACGATGGGCGCAGATCACCGGCGAACTCGCCTGCGAGCGTGATCAGGGCCAGCCCGGCATGCTCGCGATCGTGCTCGACAACGTGGTGGAGTCCGCGCCCGGCATGAACCCAGGGGTCGCCTGCGGGGTCGGGATCACCGGCGGGCAGGCATCGATCACGACCGGGGGCGGTAGCCAGGAGGAGCAGGAGCAGGAGGCGCTCGACCTCTCGCTGGTCCTGCGCACCGGCGCCCTGCCGATCAGCCTCACGCCCGCCACCTTCGATGTCGTCTCGCCGACCCTCGGCAGCGAGTCGCTGCGGTCCGGTCTGCTCGCCGGGTTGATCGGCCTGGCACTCGTCGGTGTCTGGCTGGTGTTCTTCTACCGGCTGCTCGGCGTCGTCGCACTGCTCGCCCTCGGGATCTTCGGCGTCGTCACCCTGGCGCTGATCACGGCCCTCGGCGAGGTCGGGTTCGCGCTCACCCTCGCCGGCATCGCCGGCATCATCGTGTCGCTCGGCATCACGGCCGACTCGTCGATCCTGTTCTTCGAGCGGATCCGCGACGAGGCCAACCTCGGCAAGACGGTGCGCACCAGCGTCAAGACCGCCTTCGCGTCGGCGTTCCGCACCAACCTCGCCGGCAACACCGTCACGCTGGCCGCGGCGGTCATCCTCTACTTCCTCGCCGTCGGTCCCGTCCGCGGTTTCGCGCTGATGCTGGGGCTGGCGAGCGTGCTCGACATCATCATCATGACCTCCTTCACGCGGCCGGTCGTCTACCTGCTCTCGGGCACGAAGGCGCTCAACCGCCGCACCGTCCGGGCGAGCGAAGTCGCCACCACGACCGCCGGGGGCCGCCGATGAAGACACCGACCATCGACTTCGTCGGACGTTCGCGCCGGTGGGCCTCCATCAGCGGTGCGCTCGTCCTTGCCAGCATCCTCGGGCTGCTGTTCGTCGGCCTCGAGCTGTCGATCGACTTCGTCGGCGGCACCGCCTACCGCCTCGAGGGCATCGACCCCGACACCACGGCCGAAGAGCTGCGCGAAGCGGCCCAGTCGGCCGGCGCCACGGACGTCATCACCCAACTCCAGGGCGAGGCCGACGACCGCGGTGCCCTCGTGCGCACCGAGGAGACGCCGCCCGGCAGCGACGCGACGGTGGCGGTCGAAGCCGCGCTGGTCGAGGCATCGGACGCCGCCGACGTCACCATCAGCTTCGTCGGACCCACCTGGGGTGAGCGGATCACACGCCAGTCGGTCGAGGCGCTGGCCGTCTTCCTCGTGGTCGTGGTGATCTACATCTCCTTCCGCCTCGAGTTCAAGATGGCGGTAGCGGCGGTCATCGCGCTCGCACACGACCTGTTCATCACGATCGGGCTGTACTCGCTGACCGACTTCACCGTGTCGCCGGCGACCGTGATCGCGCTGCTGACCATCCTCGGGTACTCGCTCTACGACACCGTGGTCGTGTTCGACCGGGTCAAGGAGAACGCCGTCCATCTCGGCGAACCGGGTCGACGGACGTACGCGCAGCTCGTGAACCTGTCGATGAACGAGGTGCTGTGGCGCTCGCTCAACACCTCGATCACCTCGGTGCTCCCGGTGGCGGCGCTGCTGTTCATCGGCTCCCAGCTGCTGGGTGCCAGCACCCTGCAGGACCTGGCGCTGGCGCTGTTCCTCGGCATGCTGGTCGGCATCTACTCGTCGCTGTTCGTCGCCGCGCCGTTCCTGTCGTGGTGGAAGATGCGTGAACCCGACCAGCAGCGGGCCGCCGCCCGCGAGATCGAGCGTGCGGCCGCCGGCGAGGTGGACGATCCGGCTGAAGCGGCGACCGCGCCGACCGGGCGTCAGGCACCCATCACGACCGAGTACGTCCGCGGCGAGGGCAAACGCAGGAAGCGACGGCGGTAGCGCCTAGGTTTCGGCGTCGGCCCGACGCCTCGACCCTCGCGGTCCGTCAGGAGAAACGTGGTGGAGATCCAGCTCGATCCGGCCGTGCTCGCCGCACGGGTACGCGACGTCCCCGACTACCCCAAGCCCGGGGTGGTGTTCAAGGACGTCACGCCGCTGCTCGGCGACCACGTGACGTTCTCGACCGCGGTCGACTGGCTCGTGACCCGGTTCGGTCGTGGCACCGTCGACAAGGTCGTCGGCATCGAGGCCCGCGGGTTCATCCTCGCGGCCCCGGTCGCCTATCACTTCGGCGCCGGGTTCGTGCCGGCCCGCAAGGCCGGCAAGCTGCCCGGCGAGACCGTGTCGGTCACCTATGACCTCGAGTACGGCACCGAGACGCTCGAGGTCCACCGCGACGCGATCCGGCCGGGCGAGCGGGTACTGATCGTCGATGACGTCCTGGCGACGGGCGGCACCGCGGCGGCCACCACGGACATGGTCGAACAGCTCGGCGGTGACGTCGTCGGTCTCGGCTTCCTGATCGAACTCGCCTTCCTCGAGGGCGCCAAGCGCCTGCGCTACGACCACGTGTCGCTACTCACCTACTGACCGGGGGCCCGGGGCGCTGGTGGGTACAGTGATCTGATCACGACGTGTGGGGTGAGAAGCTGGCGCAGGAGCCCGGGACCGGGACCGAGCAGGGCCGCGAGACCCGCCCTGCCCCTCGTCCCGCGCGCCCGTCCGGCGTGCTCGGCGTGTTCTCCCGCCTCCCGCTGGTCCAGCGCGAGCAGGTACCCCCGGAACTCGAGGGTCTCGCGGCCGCCATCCGGGCCTCCAGCCGCGCCGACGTCCGCGAGGTGGTGCGCGCCTACCGGTTCGCCGAACTGATGCACGAGGGCCAGAAGCGCAAGTCCGGCGAGGCCTACATCACCCACCCGGTCGCCGTCGCGACCGAACTCGCCACGCTCGGCCTCGGCACACCGACGCTCGCGGCCGCACTGCTCCACGACACCGTCGAGGACACCCCGGCCACGCTCGAGGACATCCGCGAGGGATTCGGCGAGGAGGTCGCCCACCTCGTCGACGGGGTCACCAAGCTCGACCGGATCCACGTCGAGTCGAAGCAGCAACAGCAGGCCGAGACCCTGCGCAAGATGATCCTGGCAATGGCCCGCGACATCCGCGTGCTGGTCATCAAACTCGCCGATCGTCTCCACAACATGGAGACGATCGGGCACATGCCGCGCGAGAAGCAGAAGCGGATCGCGCAGGAGACGCTGGACATCTACGCGCCGCTGGCGCACCGCCTCGGTATGCAGAACTTCAAGCTGCGGCTCGAGGACCTCGGCTTCAAGACGCTGCACCCGAAGCGCTACGACGAGATCGTCGCGATGGTCGACGACCGCAACCCCGAGCGCGAGGCCTACATCGAGGAGGTCATCGCCTCGATCCGCGACCAGTTGCGCGAACTCAAGGTCCGCGGCGAGGTGACCGGTCGCCCGAAGCACTACTACTCGATCTACGAGAAGATGGTCCTGCGCGGCAAGGAGTTCGACGAGATCTACGACCTCGTCGCCGTCCGCGTCATCGTCTCCTCCGTGCGCGACTGCTACGCGGTCCTCGGCCAACTGCACGCGGCCTGGCGTCCCGTCCCGGGACGTTTCAAGGACTACATCGCGATGCCGAAGGTCAACCTCTACCAGTCGCTGCACACCTCGGTCATCGGCCCGAAGGGCCGCCCGCTCGAGATCCAGATCCGCACCCGGGCGATGCACGAGACCGCCGAGTACGGCGTCGCCGCCCACTGGAAGTACAAGGACGGCGCCCGCAACGGCGACGGCGACGCCGCCGGCGACGACCTGCCCTGGATCGAGCAGTTGCTCGAGTGGCAGCAGGAGATCCAGGAGCCGGGGGACTACCTCGAGTCGCTCAAGATCGAGCTGTACCAGGACGAGGTGTTCGTCTTCACCCCCAAGGGCGAGGTCATGGGCCTGCCCGCCGGTTCGACCCCGATCGACTTCGCCTACGCCGTGCACACCGAGGTCGGGCACCGCTGCATCGGTGCCCGCGTGAACGGCCGGCTCGTCCCGCTCGACCACCCGCTCGTCAACGGCGACACGATCGAGGTGCTGACCTCCAAGGCCGAGGACGCCGGGCCGTCCCGGGACTGGCTGCAGATCGCCGGGTCGACGCGCGCCCAGTCGAAGATCCGGGCGTACTTCAACCGCGAACGGCGCGAGGACGCGATCACCCGCGGTCGCGACGCGATCACCCGTGCCCTGCGGCGCAAGGGCATCAGCTACGCCCGTGCCATGGCCGCCGGCGATCTCACCGACGTCGCGCGCAGCCTGTCCTACAAGAACGTCGAGGCGCTGTTCCGCGCCGTCGGTGAGAGCCACGTCAGCGCGGCGACCGTGGCGCAGCAGGTCCTCAACGAACTCACCGAGGTCGAGGAGGACGCCGCCGAGGAGATCGCACCCCCGACCTCGGCGCCCATCCGCCTGACCCGGGGAAGTGGCGACGACGTCGAGGTCGAGGGCGACAGCGGGATGCTGGTCAAACTCGCCCGCTGCTGCACACCGGTACCGGGCGACGAGATCATCGGGTTCGTCACGCGCGGCCGCGGGGTCTCGGTCCACCGCGCCGACTGCTCCAACGTCACCGATCTGAAGAGCGAACCCGAGCGGTTCGTCCCGGTCGACTGGACCGGCGAGGTGACCACCAACTTCCTCGTGTCGGTGCAGATCGAGGCGCTCGACCGCAAGCACCTGTTGCGCGACATCACCGCCGTCCTCGGCGACCTGCACATCAACATCACCTCCGCGCAGGTCGCGACCCGCAAGGACCGCGTGGCCGTCCTGCGTTTCCAGTTCGAACTCGGTGACCCGACCCATCTCGAGTACGCCCTGCGCAGCGTGCGCAGCGTCGACGGCGTCTACGACGCATACCGCGTCGTGCCCCAGACCGCCGCCGCTCGGTGATGATGCGGCTGCGTCCGGTCGGCGTGACCGAGTTCGCGACGCTCGCGCGTCCGCTGCTGACGGGCCTGGGCGAGGCGCAGCACAGCCTGGCGCTCGGGGTGCTCTCGCAGGTCGAGGCGGGCATTCGCGAGGCCGCGCAGCTCTGCATCGTCGAGGACGGCACCGGGAGGTCGGTCGGTGTCGGGCTCCAGACCCCGCCGAGCCCGTGGATCATCGCCCTCCACCCCGCGCAACGTCCAGGGGAACTGGCCGCCGTCCTGGCCGACGTCGCCGGCGGACCACCAGCGGACCTGGTCGGGGAGGCCACGCTCACCGCCGCGGTCGCGGGAGACCTCGCGCGCGATACGAACGCCACGGCGACCTGCCTGATGGCCATGCCGATCATGGCCTGCCAGCGGCTCCGGCCGCCGGCCGCCGTCCCGTCGGGCCGGGTCCGACCCGCCACCCCGGACGACCTGGGGGTCGTCGCCGATCTGCAGCTGGCCTTCCAACGTGACGCCCTGCCGCACGCCATCGTCGATCCTGCGCAGCTGCGGGTCCGCCTGGCGCACCGACTGATGTCCGAGACTCACGGCATCCGGCTGTTCGAGCGGCCGGACGGGCGCATCGCATCGATGGCCGAGTTCGGCAGCCCGACGCCCAACGGCGCCCGCGTCTACGCCGTCTACACCCCCCCGGAGGAGCGCGGGCGCGGTTACGCGGCCGCGACCGTGGCCGCCGTCACGGCCGAGGTCCTGGCGGCCAAACGGTTCGCCTTCCTGAACACCGACGCCGCCAATCCGACCAGCAACGCGATGTACGCGCGGCTGGGGTACGTCGTGGTGGGGGAGCAGGCGCACTGGCGACTGCGCTGACCCGCCGACGGCGTGCCTCAGAACACCATGCGTGCCCCCAGTAGTGCGGTCGCGGCTGGCGGGACCCCGTCGTCGAGGGCGTCCGGTTCGGCGCGTCCCGACAGGATGCGACAGAACTCGACCGCGTCGATCGCGAAGCGCGGTCCGTCCTCGCCCGCGCGGTAGCGACCCGCGACGGCCCCGGTGAGCTCGAGCACGAACGGTTGCCCGTGACGGCCGGACCAGTCCGCGACGACGTCCTCGACGATCCGGCGGTCGACGTGCGGAGCCGGCGGTCTCGCCCGGCCGGTGGCCCGGGCGATGTCGACGGTGTGCAACCAGACGTCGCGGCTGTAGACGACGTCCATGAGCTCCGCCAGCCGCAGCCGGTCGGGGGTCCCGGGGGCCGTCGAGCCGGCGGGGGAGAGGCGGACCGAGACCGCGCGTAGCGGGCGGGGCAGGCGCATGCGCCCACGAACCGCGCGCGGTGCGACGCGCCGCAGCTCGGCGATGCGAGCGGCGGGGCCGAGCCCGGCGTGGTCGCGCACCTGAAGCGCGTTGCAGGCGTCGAGCGCGTTGCCGTCGTGGTCCGCCGCCCGTCTCATGCCGACCAACTGCTGACGCGCGGTCTCACGCAGCGACGCCCCGGCTTTCGCCGCCCCGATGAGGTGGCCGACCATGTCGGCGACGTCCCAGCCGTCGCACTCGGTGGGGACCGCCCAGTCGGCCGGCGCGAGCTGGTCGAGCAGTTCGAGCAACTGTCGGTAGGTCCCGTGGGCGACGGCCGCCGCGTCGGTGGTGCGCTCGATCCGTCGTAGCTGGTCGATCGGTGTGGTGGTCCCGGTCGTCATCCCCGGCTCCTTCGGTGGTGGGCGAGGAACATGGCCGCGGCATCTCTGGCAAGGCGCCGCCAGCGGTCGCCCCCGGGCTCGTTGGCGAGCTGTTGGGACGCGAGGCCGGTCGTCAGTGCCGTCAGCAGGTCGTGGTCGGCGGTGTCCGTGATGCCCAGTCCGCGCAGGTGCTCGACCATGTTCGCGTAGCTGTTGCGCGCGGCCGTGTAGGCCTCCTCGGAGGGTGCCCAGCCCGGCACGGCATGGGTGAACAGCAACTGGAATCGCGCCGGAGACGCGACGGCGAAGTCGAGGAACGTCTCGATGCTGCGCGTGAGCGATCGCAACGGATCGGCCGGCGCGACCTCGAATTGCGTGTAGGCGGCGTCGAACTGCGCGTAGCCCTGGACGAACATCGCGTCGTAGATCGCGGCCTTCGAGGGGAAGTAGGTGTAGAGCGAGGGAGGACGCAGCCCGACCTCGGCGGCCACCTCGCGCAGCGAGACCCCGGCGATGCCGTCGCGCGCGGCCAGCCGCCAGGCGGCATCGAGCGCCTCCTCGCGCAGCCGGGCGTGCCGGCGCTGCGTCGGCGTGACCGTCACCCCGGCTCCCACCTCGTCCAACCCTGCTCCCGAACATTGTTCGGCGATCCGAACAGTGTTCGTTATCCCCGATCCGCGGCTCGCTGTCAAGGGTGTGGAGGCCGTGCCATAGCCTCCGGGCGAGCCGACGCACGAGGAGCATCGGATGACCGACCGGTTCGTGATCGGGGCCCCGTTGGGCCGCTGGCAGACCAACTGCTGGGTCGTGGGCGACCGTGATCGCGGGACCGCCGTGATCGTCGATCCCGGCGAGCACGGGGCGTCGCAGGTGCCCCCGCTGCTCGAACGGGCCGGCGTGACGTGCGAGGCGATCCTGCTCACCCACGGCCACCTCGACCACGCCTGGGCGGTCCCCGACCTCGCACGGTCGCTCGACGTCGAGGTGGTGCTCCACCCCGACGACCGTTGGCTCTGGGACGACCCCGCCGCCGCGTTCGGCATGCCCGCCGAACTGCTCGAGCAGCAGTTCGGGCTGCGCTGGGACCCGCCCTCCGAGCGACTACGTGACGTCACCGACGGCCAGCGGCTCGCCTACGCCGGCCTGCGGTTCGACGTGCAGCACAACCCCGGCCACACGCCCGGACACGTGACCTTCCTCGGGCGCGACCTCGCCGGCGTGCCAGTCACCTTCGCCCTCGGCGCTGCCGAGGCCGCGAGCGAGGACGTGCTCTTCTCCGGCGACCTGCTCTTCGCCGGTTCCATTGGTCGGACCGACTTCCCGCGCGGATCGACCGAGGCGATGTTCGACTCGCTGGCGGCCACGGTGCTGCCGCTCCCCGACGACACACTGGTGCTCAGCGGCCACGGGCCCGACACGACCATCGGCCACGAACGCGCCACCAACCCGTTCCTGCGCCAGGTGATCGAGTCGCGACCGATCTGACCCCGGCTAGCCTCGCGGACCGCCCGTCGTCCACCAGCCTCTTTCGAAAGTCGGCTTCCGCCATGGCCACGATCGACGCCAACCCGCCGTCGGGCACGCGTGACTTCCTGCCCGCCGAGGTGTCACGCCGCGAGCGCGCCTTCGCGACCATCCGGGCCGCGTTCGACGCACACGGGTTCGAGCCGCTCGACACGCCGGCCTTCGAACGCCTCGAGGTCCTCACCGGCAAGTACGGCGAGGAGGGCGACCAGCTCATCTTCAAGATCCTGCGCCGCGGCGAGCACGAGGCCACCGGCGAGGCCGACCTCGCGCTGCGCTACGACCTGACCGTGCCGTTGGCGCGTGTGGTCGCGCGGTACGGCTCGCAGCTGCCCATGCCGTTCAAGCGCTACCACATCGCCCCCGTGTGGCGGGCCGACCGCCCCGGCAAGGGTCGCTACCGCGAGTTCTTCCAGTGCGACGTCGACACGGTCGGCTCCGACTCCCTGGTCGCCGACGCGGCGACGCTCCAGGCGGTCGGCGACGTCCTCGACCGGCTGGGGCTGTCCGGCTTCCGGGTCCAGCTCAACTCGCGCAAGGCGCTGCACGGGCTGATCGAGGCCTATGGCGTGCCCGAGGCGCTCGAGGGTTCGGCGCTGGTCGCGCTCGACAAACTGGACAAGATCGGGCCGGACAAGGTCGCCGCCGAACTCGTCGAGCGCGGCGTGCCCTCGGGCGCGGTGCAGGCACTGGCGGCCGACCTCGGTGCCGACGACCTCGTCGACCGTGTCCGCGAGCGGTTGTCGGGTACCGAACGCGGCCGCGACGGCCTGGCCGAGGTCGACCGTGTGCTCGAACTGGTCGGCGAGGTGCCGGGGGGAGTGGTGGCGTTCGCACCGGTGCTGGCGCGCGGTCTGACCTACTACACCGGACCGGTCTTCGAGGTGGTCCACGACGGTCTCGACGCGACCATCGCCGCTGGTGGGCGCTACGACGGCCTGGTCGGCATGTTTCAGGGCCAGGACGTGCCGGCCACGGGCGGATCGCTCGGCATCGAGCGGATCCTGCTGCTGCTCGAACAGCAGGAGCAGGACGCGCGGCACGGTCCTGACGTCGTGGTGACCGTCATGGACGACGACGCTGCCGCGGACGCGCTCGCGCTCGCGCAACGGTTGCGCGGCCACGGTTTCAGCGCCGACGTGTACGTCGGTGGCGGCAAGCTCGGCAAGCAGTTCAAGCACGCCGACCGTCGCGCCGCCCGCGTGGCCCTGATACGCGGTGCCGACGAACGGGCCGCAGGTACCGTCGCGGTCAAGGACCTCGCCTCCGGCGAGCAGACCAGCGTGGCCGAGGCCGACCTGGCCGACCACCTGGGACGGTTGCTCGGACGCTGACATCGCCCGCCGGCCCGGCCGTGCGCGGCTACGACTTTCTCCATCACACACGAGGACGACGACGTGAGCATCACCCCCTTCGGCGCCATGCGCACCCACGGTGCCGGCACCCTGCGTGCCGAGCACGCCGGCGAGACCATCACGGTCGCGGGCTGGGTCGACACCCGCCGCGACCACGGTGGCGTCGCGTTCCTCGACCTGCG
>DATHUR010000170.1:0-18331 GCA_035462025.1 Egicoccus sp.
CTGACCACCGTGCTCGGCCTGGGCATCCTGTCCTACGCCTTCAGCGCCTTCGCCCTCGTCGTCGGCCTGGTCATGGTCGGCCTCGGCCTGGTCGTGCTCAAGCTGCGCAAGGTCGCACTCGCCTGACACAGCCACACGAAAAGACACTCCCCGTCAAGGGGGTGGGGTGAAGAAGGGCCGGTGGGAGACCACCGGCCCTTCTCGCGTTCAGTCGCCGGCGAAGACCGTGCGGTCGCGCCCGTCGGCCTTGGCGGCGTACATCGCCTCGTCCGCGCGCCGCACGAGGTCGTCGCCCCCGTCGCCCGGGCGGGCCGTGGCGATGCCCACGGACACCGTGATCGGCTCGCGCGCCCGCACGGACGCCGCGAGCCGCTGCGCGATGTGCGCGGCCTCCGCGTCGTCCGCTGCCCACAGGATGCTGGCGAACTCGTCCCCGCCGATGCGGTAGAGCCGGTCCCCGTCGCGCATGCCGAGGGCCAGCGTCGCGCTGAGCCGCTCGAGCAGGCGGTCCCCCTCGAGGTGGCCGAGACGGTCGTTGACCGCCTTGAACTCGTCGATGTCGATGATCATGACCGCGAGGCGGCGTCCCTCCGCCGGCGTCGCCAACGCGAGCTGGAGTTCCTCGCGGAAGGTCACGCCGTGCCCGAGCCCGGTCATCGGGTCGCGGCGGGCACGCTCGTGCAGCTGGGCCAGGGTCCGCGCGCCCAGCAGGCTGGCGGCGACCTGGGACCCGAGCACCTCCATCGACGCGATCATGTCCTGATCGATGGGTCCCGGCTCGGGTGCGGCCACCAGCAGGATGCCGAGTTGCAGGCTGCGGGCGTCGAGCGGCACCACGGCCAGCGAGGCGACCCCGACCTCGTCGAGCCCACCGGCGACCGGCAACTCGCGCTCGTCGAGGCCGGTCGTGTACATCGAGGTACCAGCGGCGACCCAGTCGCTGAGTGCGGCCAGCGCCTCGGGCGCCACCTGCTCGAGCCCCGACGCCAGCGGACCGACGGCGACCTCGAGACCGACACGGTCGCCACCGCGGCGGGTCACGATCGCCGCGGTCCGCATCCCCGAGACCTGGACGGCGGCGTCGACCGCCAGGCGCAGGATCACCTCCTCGTCGTCGAGTTCGGCGAGGCGACCGGCCCACCTCGCGACGCGCTGCGCGGGTGTCTCGACCGGTGGTCCACCAAGTTCGTCGAGCCGTCGTCCGTACGCGGTCGCGCACGCTTCGAGCACTTGCGGCGTGTCCGACGGCAGCGGCTCGCGCGACTCGACGTTGAGGGCGCCGACGACCCGGCCGTCGTAATGGATGGGCGTGCACACCTCGGCGAGCAGCCCCGGCGCCGCCGCGAGGAACTCGCCCTCACCACGGGTGTCCCCGACCACGATCGTGCGGCCACCGCGGACGCACCGACCGATCACGCCGACCTCGACCGGAATGCCGTCGAGCACCTGCCCGTAGCCGTGCTGCGCCTGGCAGCGCAGGCGGCCGCCGCGCAGCAGGTACAGGCTCGGGAACGGCTGGCCCAGGTCGGCGAGGTGGGTGACGACGGCCTCGGCGGCACTGCGCGGGCTGTCGGCCGTCGCCAGCGCATCGAGGCATGCGGACACGAGCGCGTCGACGCGCCGATGGTCGTCAGCGTCCTGTCCCCCAGCCATGTGGCAAGGCTAACGTGACCGGATCCCTGTACAACGCGGCGATGACCGGTAGGCTGGCGGCACGTACCGGGGGTGGCGACCTGACGCCCTCGCCGGTGCGACCCGGTCCGGACACCGATACCACCACCGTCCGCGCCCGCGCGGCCTGTCGGCGCGACGCAGATGCGTGCGATCCGGACCTGCTGCGTCCCCCGAAGGGGACGCCGAAGCATCTGCATGGCCGGCGGTTGCCGCCGCCGGCGCGAGGCGGCTCACCACAACGTCGTCCCGGGGGTAGGGCATTCGGCAAACGGCCGATGCGCGACCGACGTGCACCGCTGCACCAGCAGCGGGCGCATCCCGGGCGAGACGGCACGAAAGAGACGACCATCACCACGACGACGACACCGCGTCCGGTCACCCTCGGCGACTTCCGGGAACTGGCCCAGGCGCACCTCGACGGGCTGGCCACCGACGCCGAACGGGCGATCCTCGCGGCCAACCGCGACGAATGGGCCGAGGCACTGGGGGCCATGCGCGACGACGTGCTGGCCACCATCGAGCGGCTGCGCAAGCAGGTCCACGGTCCCGAACGCAACCTCGTCCTGGCCGACTTCGACGAGGAACGCGACCGCATCGACGACATGCTGGTCGAGTTGACCGGCCACGACCCGCGCCAGAAGGGCGGCGGCGGCGAGAAGACGCCCCCCGCACCGGTGGCGCAGCCGCCCGTCGTCGGCGTGACCCAGTTGCAGTTGACCTGGGACCGCGGCGACGTGGTCGCATGGGCAGGCGGCTACGACGCCGACCCCGACGACGTGGAGGCACTGCGGACCCGGCTCAAGACGGTCGGTGCCGGCAGCGACGTGTGGGGCGACCACGAACCGCTCAAGCTGCCGACGGGCGACCGGGTCGACGCGGTCGCCGCGCCCGTCCGGAGTTCGCTCGGCTGGCTCGTGTCGCTCAACTCGACCCACGACGACGAGGGGCTCGGCGCGTCGGTCACCTGGATGGGCCTGGCCGCGGCGCTGGCCGTGCGCCTGGTGGCCCACGGCCGCATGGTTCCGCAGTTGCAGAAGGTCGGCGACGCGCCCGCGAACCGCTCGTTCTTCGCGGTCCGTTGGGACGCCACCCTGATCGACCACGACGAACTCACCGCGCTGGCCAAGTCGATGCCCGGGGTGGTCGCCGCGCTCGACCGCCGCGACCCGCGGGCCATCACGCGTTCGATCGTGGCCACCTTCGTCGACGCGATCTGCCGCGAGGGCGCCTCCCGGGTCGAGGTACCCGCGCCGCCGCCCCAGCCGCGTAGCGCGTCCGAGGTCGCCGAGGCGGTGCTCGGCCGGCTCGACGGCTCGACGTTCGAGGCACTGCACCAGCAGGGCAGCGACGTCGCGAAGGGCCTCAAGACGTGGGCCGAGGGTGTCACCGGCGCCCCGAAGGTCGGCCTGATCGTCCAACTCGACCCGCCCGACTCGGGCGACGCCTGGCTGCTGCGGACGTTGACCTCGGCGGCCGGCCGCAAGGAGGAGCCGGTCGAGGCGGCGATGTCGCGCGCCAAGCACGAACGCAAGGAGACCATCAAGCGCGAACTCGAACGCCTCGAGGGCCTGTACGTGCCCCTCTCCCGCGGCAAGGACACCCGGCGCGGGCAGGTGATCCTGAGCCAGGACGAGGCCTGGGACCTGATGTCCCACACCGGGTCGGTGCTGGTCGCCGCCGGCTTCGAGGTCCGGGTCCCCCCGCTGGCCAAGAAGAAGGCCACCGCGTCGCTGCGGGTCACCTCGACCGGCGGCCACGAGACCGCGGTGGGCGCCCAGCAACTGTCGAGCGTGCGCTGGTCGGCGGTGTTCGACGACGTCGAATTGACCGCCGACGACATCCAGCGGCTCGCCAAGGAGTCGCGGCCCCTGGTCAAGTCGCACGGCAAGTGGGTCGAGGTCGACCACGCCGACCTCGAGGCGGCGGCCGCCGCCCTCGCCGAGCGGGAGAACCAGACCAAGCTGTCGGGCGCGGACATGCTCCGCTACGCGCTCGGCCTCGACGGCACCGCGCTCGGCCGGCCGGTGTCGGTGGGTGGCGAGGGCTGGGCGGCCGACCTGCTGCGCAGCGCCCGCGAGATCCCGACGCACCCGCCCACCTCACCCGAGGGCTTCGAGGGCGAGCTGCGCAGCTACCAGGCCAACGCGCTGGCCTGGCTCGAGTTCCTCGACAGCGCCGGCCTCGGCGGCTGCCTCGCCCTCGACATGGGCCTGGGCAAGACCCCGACCCTGCTCGCGCACCTGCGGCTGTCGCGCCAAGCCGGTCCGGCACTGGTCATCGCCCCGCCGGCGGTGGTCGGCAACTGGGCGTCCGAAGCAGCCAAGTTCGTGCCCGAACTGCGGGTCAAGGTCCACCACGGCGTCGACCGGGCAGACAGCGAGGACATCGCCGAGGAGGTCGCCGACGCCGACGTGCTGCTGACCACCTACGGCACGGCGCTCCGCGACGTCGAGGCGCTGGCGCGCATCGGGTGGAACAAGGTCGTGCTCGACGAGGCCCAGGTCATCAAGAACCCCGCGTCGGAGACGGCCCAGCAACTGCGCCGGCTCGAGGCCCGCAACCGGGTCGTGCTGACCGGCACGCCCATCGAGAACGGCCTGGGCGACCTGTGGGCGCTGATGGACTTCGTCAACCCCGGGCTGGTCGGCGACCGGGCCACGTTCGTGGCCCAGATGCAGAAGGCGTCCGAGGCCGGCTCGACCGCCGAGTCGGCGCTCAAGACCTTGAACGGCGTGCTCGTGTTCCGTCGTACCAAGGCCGAGCCGATCATCGCGCAGGAACTGCCGGACCGCATCGACGCGCTGGACCACTGCCCGATGACGCCCGAGCAGATCGGCCTGTACCAGGCCGTGCTCGACAACCTGGTCGCCGAGACCGCCGAGTCCGAGCCCGGCGCGCCGAAGAAGAAGGGTGCGGTCCTCGCGGCGATCACGGCGCTGAAGCAGATCTGCAACCACCCGGTCGCCTACACGGGCGAGGCCGGCGACCTGGCCGGACGCTCCGGCAAGCTGACCCGGCTCGAGGAGATCGTCGACAACGTCTTCGAGGCCGGCGAACGGATGCTGATCTTCACCCACTTCGCCACCTGGGGCGAGAAGCTCGCGACACACCTCACGAAGCGCACCGGCCTGCCGATCGCCTGCTACCACGGCGGCCTCGCCCGCGGGAAGCGCGACAAACTGGTCGCCGAGTTCCAGGAGGGCACGGGGCCGGGCGCGATGGTGCTCTCGCTCAAGGCGGGCGGCACCGGCCTGAACCTGACCGCGGCCAGCCACGTGGTGCTCTACGACCGGTGGTGGAACCCCGCCGTCGAGGACCAGGCCCGCGACCGGGTGTGGCGCATCGGCCAGACCAAGACCGTCGTGGCGCACCGGCTGGTGTGCCCGGGCACGGTCGACGAGCGCGTCGAGGAGGTCGTGTCCGGCAAGCGCAAGATCGCCGACATGGTGCTGCCGAAGTCCAGTTCCGTCGACGACCTCGACTCCGACCAGTTGCGCCGGGCCCTCGGCCTCGACCCGCAGGTGCTGCTGACCGACGAGTCCGTCCCCGCGACCTCCGGAGGTGACGCATGAGCGCCGCACGCAACAACACCGGTGACGGCAAGCGCACCTCGCGCAACCGCCGCGGCCGCGGCCGCTCGGGTGGAGGGCAGCAGCCGCCAACCCAGAACGAGCGCCGCGGCGGCAACACCCGCGGCGGCGGCTCGGGCGGCGGCGGGGGCAAGTCCGCCCGCAGCCGTCGCAACCGGGGCCGCAACCGCAACCAGCCCGACCCCGTCGAGTTCTGGGGCGACCCGGAACAGCTGCCGCAGACCGAGACCGGCGTCCACATCACCGACGAGCCGGCGGCCGTCCCACGCTCGCTCGGGACGCCGCCACTCCCCGGCCACGAGCAGATCGCGGCCAACTACTTCGCGGTCGTCTACGACCGGGCGGTCGCGACGGCCGCTGCGCTCGCGGCCGCCGGCGGCCTGATCGACCCGACCGGCCTGACCGGCGACGACGAGGACGAGTAGTCCCGGGTCGGGCTGCCGACCGCACACCGATCCAGGCAATCCTCGGGACAGCGGCCGCTGCGGCCGACATACTCGACATGGTCCGACGGACGGACCAGCGACGGTCGGCGGCGAGATGGTGGGACGTTGGACCGGCGGTCCCCGACGGGTCGTGCGGCTGCTCGCCCTCGCCCTGCTCCTGCTCGGCCTCGCTGTGCCCGCCGCCGCGGCGCCTCCGGCCGCGGTGACCGGGCTCGGTCCGCCGACACCGGTCCCGCTGTCCGCCGCCCGGGTCCAGCAGATCCACGCGGCCGTCGATGCAACCCTCGACGCCGCCATCGTGCCCCGGGACCCGCGCGGTTCGGCGCGGCTCGCGACCACGGGGTCGAGCGAGACCTACGACGACTTCTGCGACGACGCCCCCGCGGCCGGTGACGACCTGCGGCGTGCGGTCATCACCACCTTCCCCTCGACCGGGATGATGCGCCTCGACATCGAAACCTGCGGCGTGATCACGGGCGACGCGCTACTCGGAGGCGTCTCGCTCGTGCTCGCGACGCCGGCCGGTCGCTCCTACCTCGTGACGATCCGCCAGGCCGCCGGCTCGTTCGTCGGCAGCGTGGTCGAGACCTCGGGCGCCGACCCGCTCGGCACGGTCCGCCACACCGGCACCGGTTGGCTGGCCGACGACGGGCACGGTGCCGCCTACGAGTTCCCGCTCTCCGCACTCGACGGTCCCGACGTGTTCTTCTTCTGGCTCGAGGCACGCGACGTGTCGGCACAGATCATCGACCGGATGCCCGAAGCCGAGGAACCGACCGTCGGGGTCTGGCCGGGCTCGTGCCAGCGGCGCGATGTGTTCCGTGCGACCGTGCAGGCACACCCGGACCGGCTCGGGCTGGCGCTGGCGTCCGCACGGGCCGCCGGGCTGACCGCGTCGGCCGTCAACCCGGTCACCTCGACCTTCGACGTGACGCTGGGGGGGTCCGACCAGGCGGGGCGTCTCGCTGCCCTGCCTGGCATCGCCGCGGTCACCGGCAGCGAGGTCTTCGAGGCCGGAGCCGGCCCGGCCGCGACTGATCAGTCGGCGGCTGCCGCCGACGGCGAGGCGTGGTGGCGCACCGAGGTCGGCGCGAGCGCGGCGATCGGGCGGGCGAGCGGCGCCGGCATCACGATCGGCCTCATCGACAACGGCATCGACGGCACGCGGCCCGAACTCGGTGACCGGGTCGCGGGCGGCCGCGACGTGCGGCGATCGCGAGACCTCGAGCCCGGCGAGAACTCCGACCGGGGCGGGCACGGCACGCTGGTCGCTGGTGTCGCGGCCGGCGCCTCCGACGCGGTCACCGGCATCGCGCCGGAGGCGACGCTACGGCCCTACCAGGTGTTCGATTTCGCCGGCTGCGCGACCGCCAACGCCATCGCGGCGGCGATCGACGCGGCGATCGCCGACCGCGTCGACGTCCTCAACCTCTCGCTCGGCTCCCCCGGCACGACCTCTGCCGTGTTGGCCGCCGCCCTGGAACGCGCCAGGCAGGCCGGCGTGCTGCTCGTCGCCGCGGCCGGGAACGACGCCCTCGTCGACCAGCCGAGCGTCCCGGCCGAACACCCCGCGACGATCGGGGTCGGGGCCACCGGCCCCGCCGGCGTCCTGGCCCCCTACTCCAACCGCGCCGACTGGGTCGAACTGGTCGCGCCGGGCGGGGCGGGGACGACGCCGTCCACCGGCATCCTCAGCCTCGGCGAACGCGACGGGTACGCCGTCGTCAACGGGACCTCGTTCTCGGCCCCGATCGTCGCGGGCGCCGCCGCACTCCACCTTCAGATGTCGGGCGCCACCGCTGAGACGGTGCGGGCCGACCTCGCGACGACCGCCCGCGACCTCGGCGTACACGGTCGCGACCCAGAGTTCGGCTTCGGCATCGTCGACGTCTCGGCACTGCTCGCACAGGCCGCGGCGACGCTCCCGGTGACCGTGCGCGACATCTCGTCGGCCTGCGCCGATGCGCGACCCGACCGGTTCGGCGACGTCGCCACGACCGACGTGCATGCGCCCGGTATCGACTGCGTCGCCCACTACGCGGTCGCCGGCGGGTTCGCGGACGGCACCTACCGGCCGTCGGCGCCCGTCGACCGCGGCCAGATGGCGACCTTCGTCGCCAACACCATCCTCGCCTCGGGTGGTGACCTGCCGGCACCGTCGGGGGCCTTCGACGACGTGGCGGGCACCGCCCACGAGACCGCCATCCGTCGGCTCGCGGCGGCCGGCATCGTCACGGGCGTCACGCCGGCCGGCTACCAGCCCGCCGCGACCGTGACGCGGGCGCAGATGGCGACCTTCCTGGTGCGGGCGATCGAATACCGCACCGGCGTGCCGCTGGCCGGCGGGCCGGGCGGGTTCGCCGACGTGGTCGGCAGCGCCCACGAACTCAACATCGGCAAGGCGGCCGCGGCCGGGCTGACCGGCGGCGCGACCCAGGACAGCTACCGGCCCGAAGGGTTGGTCACCCGCGGGCAGATGGGCTCGTTCCTCGCTCGCACCCTCGCCTATCTCGTCGACACCGGTGTCGCGACGGCCCGCTGATCAACCCAGCAGGTCGGCCAGCAGCCGCGCACGCCGCAGGCTGGTCGCGGCGTCGGCCGCGCGACCGCGCTCGTCCTCCCAGAGCGCCATCCGGACCGTGCGTGCCACGGACCACGCGACCAGGCGGGACGGCGGCAGCCGGGCCAGTTCACCGAAGGCGGCGTAGCGGGCACGCAGCCGCCCACGCGGATCCGGGGCGTCGAACGGGTCGCCGACCTGGACGAGCAGCGGCCACGGGTCGTAGGCGGGGTCACCCACCATCGGCTTCGGATCGATGACCACCCACCGCTGCCCGGCCCGCAGGACGTTGCCCGGGTTGGCGTCGCCGTGGAGGAGCACCTCGCGCTCCGCGTCCGCGGGCAGGGTGCGCAGCAGGTCGGCGGCGAGCGCCACCAGCGGGCGGTCGAGACGGACCGCCGACGCGGCTGCGCGCTGCTCGACGAACGCCGCCCAGGCTCCCGACACCTCGACGAGGCGTGGTGCGAGTTCGGTCGGCAGCGGCGGGTCCGGCGACATGTCCCACAGGCGCTGCAGGAGCGCGGCGCCGACCGTCAGCTTCGCGTCGTCACCGGCACGGTGGTCGCGCAGCGCCGTGCCAGGCTCGCAGCGCTCGAGCAACAGCGCCCAGCGGTCCGGGTCGTGCCGAAGCAACCGGACCGCGCCGTTGCCGTCCCAGTGCCGCAGTGCCGCGGCCTCGCCGGCCGCCTCGTCGTGGGGCCAGGAGACCTTGAGCACGGCGCGCCGGCCCATGCGGTCCACCGCGGGGGCGGTCCAGCTGGCCATGCCGTCCAGCCACGGCGGGCCGAGCGTCAGCTCCCAGTCCCGTGCGAGGTCCGCCACCAGCCGCGGGAGGGCGGCCAGCCATGCGGGACCGCCGGGCTGGTCGCGCACCATCGCGACGACGCCGGGTTCCGGCCCGGCGCTCATGTCTCGGTGACGGGGTCGGCGACCGCATCCGGGTGGCCGCTGCGCCGGGCCCAGCGGCTCACCAGGGCCGCGGCGTCCTCGCTGGCTGCCACGGTGACCACCAGCAGGTCCTCCGGTTCGAGGCGGGTCGCACCGGTCGGGACCAGCGACTGCTGGCCACGAACCAGGGTGGTCACGAGCATGCCCGGCGGTAGCGGGATGTCACGCAGGTGCCGACCGCAGATCGGCAGTTCCTCGGCGACGGTGAGTTCGACCAGGTGGACGTCGAGCGACTCGACCGGCAGCGCCTCGGCGAGGTTCTCCCAGGCGGGACGGGCGGTCGCGAGACCGAGGCGTCGGACGAGCGGGGCGACCGTCACGCCCTGCAGGGTGACCGACACGAGCACGACGAAGAACACGACGTTGAAGATGGTCGCGCCCCGTGGGTAGCCGGCGGTCAGTGGGAAGGTGGCCAGCACGATCGGCACGGCCCCCCGAAGTCCGGCCCACGACACGACCACCTGCTCCCGCCAGCCGAACCGGAACGGGGTCAGGCACACCGCCGTCGCGGCGGGACGGGCGACCAGCAGCAGGACGGCGGTGGCCGCGAGCGCCGGCGCGGCGACGCCTCCGAGGTCGGAGGGGTTGACGAGCAGGCCGAGCAGCAGGAACAGGCCGAGGTCGGCGCTGTTGGCCAGCGTGGCGACGAAGTTGCGGATGATGCGACGCTGACGCGGCACGCCGGCGCCGACCGCCAGTCCGCAGATGTAGACGGCCAGGAACCCCGAGGCCCCGACGACCGCGGCGCTGCCATAGGCCACCGCGGCGGTGGCGAGTGCGAGCAACGGATACAGCGCCTGTGACCGCAGCCGCCACCGGCGCAGCAGCAGCACGGCGACACCGCCGACGGCGAGTCCGAACAGCACGCCGCCGACGAGTTGTCCCGCGCCGACGGTCAACCAGTCGCCCCAGCTGCGGCCGCCCTCCGTGGTGGCCAGGATGCTGACGGTCAGCACGACCGCGAACGGGTCGTTGGCGCCGGACTCGACCTCGAGCACGGCCGCGATGCGACGTGGCAGCGGGGTCCGGCGCAACAGGTCGAACACGGCCGCAGCGTCGGTGGAGCCGACGATGGCGCCGAGCAGGAACGCGGTCCGCCAGCCGACGTCGAGCAGGACCACCAACGCCACCGCGGTCACGGCCGCGGTGACCAGCACCCCGAGGTTGGACAGGACGAACCCGGCCGGGCCACCGCGTCGCAGGTCGTCGGGTTTGGTGGTCAGGCCGCCCTCGAACAGGATGACGACCAGGGCGACGACGCCGAGGTTGCGGGCCAGGTCGACGTCGTCGAAGTCGACCCAGCCGAGAACGTCACTGCCCAGGACCATGCCCAGTCCGAGCGACACCAGCGCGCCAGGGACCCGTAGGCGGTCCGAGAGCCCGGCCACCAGTACGGCGGCGACCAGCAGCGCACCGACGACCAGGATCGGCACGTCGACCGGAAGGGCAAGCGACACCGCACCCTCCTGCAGCCGGGCGCGTCACCCTAACGGGGCCGCACACTCCGGCGCAGGGTCAGGCCAACGCGTCGGCCACGGCCGTGACGAACGCCGCGACCCGTCCCTCGCCGTCGTGTGGTATCGCGCTCGCCTCGTCGAGGTAGGTGTCGCGGCGGATCTCGAGCATGACCGAGACCACACGCGGATCGTCGAGGTACGCCGTCGGGACGAACGTGCCGGCGAATGGTGCGTCGAAGGCGACCTCGAGCCCGGCATCGGCGGCCAAGGCGACCACCGCGTCGCGGGCGGCGGCCGGGGTGTGGACGGGGTGGGTGCCGACGCACAACGGTGGTCGGGCGGCGTCGGCGTGGCGTTCGTAGGGCAACGTGATCGACGGGTAGGAGTGGACGTCGACGATCACGCAGCGTCCGCTCGCCTCGAGATGACGGGCGACGAGGTCGGTGAGCGCGGCGTGGTAGGGCCGGAACCAGGTGTCGAGGAGCCGGTCTCGCTCGGCCGGATCGGGGTGTCGCAACACGCCGCGGTCGCTGGTGGCGGTGTAGACCGCGCCCATGCCGACCGCCTCCATCTCCTCGAGGTCGGGGGCGAGGAAGCGTTCGGGGTCGACGACCAGGCGCGAGCAGCGGTTGACGAACCGCGTGGCTCCGACCGTGCCCGTGCCGGCCGCGAGGACGTCGGTGCGGTGGTCGGTCATGCGCCGCAGTTCCTCGGCGAGCGCGACGTCGTCGAGGACGATCCGCTCGCGCACGTCCGACGGGATGACGGTGCCGGCATGCGGCACGTGGACGACGAGCGGGCGCGCCGGCCCGTCGGGCGGCAGGATCTCGAAACCTGGCTGGGACATGGACGGCCTCCGTCGCGCGAACCGTACGGCCGGCCGGCGTCGGCGGGCATACTCCGCCGATGATCACCGATGGACGAACCCTGCCGTACACGCCCGACACGGCCGTCTGATGGCCTGGTTCGACCTGCAGACCCGGTTCCACCTCGACGTCGCACCCGAGGACGTGTTCGCCGCGATGGTCGACCCGCGCGGCTGGCTCGCCGGCTGGCGCCGGGTGAGCGACGTCGAGCGCCTGGTCGCCGGTGACAGCGACGGCGTCGGCGCGGTGCACCACGGCAGCGTGCGCGCCGTCCTGCCCTACACGCTCACGTGGGCCATGACCACGGTGCGCGCCGATCGGCCGTCGCTGATCGAGTGGGAGGCGCGGGGCGACCTCGAAGGCCACGGCCTATGGCGCATGACCGGCGCCGACGACGGCACCGACGTGCACTTCCGCTGGCAGGTCCGGGTCACACCGGCCTGGATGCGGGTCGTCGCACCGCTCGCGCGTCCAGCCCTGCGCTGGAGCCACGACCGCGCCATGCGTGACGGCACGGGCGCGCTCGCCCGCTACCTCGGTGCGTCCGTGTCGGGCTTCGCCACCCGGTGAGCCGCCAGGATGGCGAGCACCTCCTCGTCGCTGGTCTGCCCGAAACGCTCGTACCACTGCCCGACCGCACGGAAGGCGCGTGGGACGACCGGACACACCACCTCGTCGGCCTCGGCGCGCAGCAGTTCGAGGCCGGAGCCCGAGCCGACGGGGACGGCGAACACGAGCTCGGCGGCACCGGCGGCCCGTGCCGCCCGGCACGCGGCGACGGCGGTCGCCCCGGTCGCGAGCCCGTCGTCGACCACGATCACCGAGCGGCCGGCCAGCGATGGCAGGTCGTGGTCGCCGCGGTAGTGGTGGATGCGCCGCTGCAGTTCGAGGCGTTCGTCCGCCTCGATCGCCGCGACCGCGTCGCCGCTGAGGCGCAGCCGGTCCAGCAACGTCGGATCGAGCACGCGGATGTCGGGCTCGGCGATCGCGCCGATGGCCAGTTCCGGTTGTCGCGGCGCCCCGAGCTTGCGGACCACGATGACGTCCAGTGGGGCACCCAACGCGGCCGCGATCGGCGCCGCCACGGGCACGCCGCCGCGCGGGAGGGCGAGCACGATCGGATCGTGCCAGCCGCGACCGCGCAGCAGCGCCGCCAGACGCTGGCCGCCTTCGGTCCGGTCGGCGTAGCGCATCGAACTCCGCTCAGCTCGGGTCGGGTTCGTCGGAGCTCAACTCGTACGACGTGGTGATCGCGATCGCGTCGCGGATCGAACGTGCCACCGGGCACTTGTCGGCGTGGAAGTCGTGCACGCGCTCGATCTTGCCGTGATCGACGTCGTCCTCGACGTGCAACACGTAGGCGGCGTGGATGCGGCGCAGGACCAGAACCGAACCGTCCAACTCGACTTCACCAGTGATCTCGGATCGGAGACGACCGCCTCCGGCGGGGATGCCACGTGCCTCGAGGGCACCCCCGAACGTCCCGGTCAGTCAGCCACCGGCAGCAGCGACCAGGTAGTCGATCGTGGTCGCGTCGGGCGCGAAGTCGTCGGGGCCGACGCCGTAGTGCTCGGCGATGGCGCCGTGGACGCCGAACGTGACGGGCTCGTCGCGGCCCGGCAGTCGGGCGCGGCGCAGCGGCCCGCGGTCGCGCACGATGGACACGTGCGAGGTGTAGGCGATCTCACCCATGCTGGGCGGCCTTGTCGTCGGGTGGGCCCATCCTGCCGCGCCGCCGCGCAGGCGTCCACACACCATCCGAACAGGTCGGTAGCGTTGAGCGGGACGGTGGGGCCGCTCGGCCCGCGACAGGTGTGAGATGCGCTGGTTCTGGATGGTTGTGCTCGTGGCCGTCGGGGCGTTCGTCCTGGACCGGCTGCTGACGGCCGCCGAGGACCGCGGGTGGGTGTACTGGCGCAAGTCCTCGCCGTCGACGGGCAGCGCGGGCATCGCGATGCTGTCCGTGCAGGCGATCTTCGAACCGGACAAGCAGCACGTCGTCGACGAGCGTCTGCGCCAGGCGGCCGAGATCGAGGAGGCCGAGGACGACGAGCCCCTCCCGCCGCCGCAACGCCGCCCGCACTGAGCCGGCGGCCGGCTACAGCCAGCCGCTGCGCTTGAACAGCCGGTAGAGCACGAGACACGCCGTCGCCATGACGCCGAGCACGACGAAGTAGCCGTAGCGCCAGTCGAGTTCGGGCATGTGCTGGAAGTTCATGCCGTAGACGGCGGCGAGGGCGGTCGGGACGGCCGCGATCGCAACCCAGGCCGAGATGCGGCGCATGTCCTCGTTCTGGCGCACGCCGATCTGGGCGAGGTGGGCGCTGAGGGCGCTGTTGAGCAGGTCGTCGAGGCTGGCCACCTGCTCGCCGACCCTGGCCGCCTCGGCGCGGACACCCCGCAGACGCACCAGGACCTCGTCGAGGTGCTCGTCACCTTCGACGGCATCGGCCTCCTCGTCGTCGAGCAGTTCCTCGAGTTCGTCGGGCAGCGCGGCGACGGCACGGCGGAACAACTGCACTTCGCTCTTGAGGCGGTAGATGCGTTCGGCGTAGCCGCCGCGGTCGCCGGAGAAGACCTGCGCCTCGATCTCGTCGACGTCCTGGTCGAGGCCGGCGAGGACCGGTGCGTAGCTGCGCACGACACGGCTGGCCACACCGGCCAGGACCCCCGCCGGTCCGAGGGCGAGCGCACGCAGGTCGAGGTCGCCTCCGGGCAGGGGTCGGTGTTCGGGCTGTGGGCCCGTCGCGACGCTGACCACCACGTGCTCGCCGATGATGAATGCGAGCTGGCCGACGTCGATCACCTCGTCGCGGTCGACGTACACGGCGGTCTTGAGTACGACCACGAGCCTGCCGCCGTGGTGTTCGAGCCGCGGCCGGGCCTGCTCGCGCGAGACGACCGCCACGGCGGTGTCGGGCAGGCCCGCGAGGGCGGCCACCTCGTCGAGGTCGGCGGGTTCGGGGTCGGTGAGGTCGATCCAGACGAAGCCTGGGCCGGCGGCAGCCTTGTCGAGCTGGACGGCCAGCGGAGTCTCGCCGTTGGCCGTCCAGACCCCGTCCCGGAAGCTCGCGACCGCCATGCCCATCTTCAGGCGTTGCGGTCGTCGATGCGGCGGCCGCGCTGTTCGACGCCGGGCTGGCCGTAGGGATAGTCGGCGGGCGCGGGGTCGCTGGCGGTGTCGAGCCGCTCCATCTCGTCGTCGTCGAGCCGTAGGTCGGCCGCGGCGAGGTTGTCGTCGAGCTGTTCGGTGGTGCGCGCGCCGAGGATCACCGAGGTGACCATCGGTCGCTGGGCGACCCAGGCCAGCGCGACCTGCGCCATCGACACGCCACGGTCGTCGGCGATGGCACGGACGGTGTCGATGACGTCCCAGGTCCGTTGCCGCGGGCTGCGCCGCGAGTAGGCCTCGACCCCGCGTTCGGGGTCCTCGCCCAGCCGGGTGGCGCCGGATGGGGCCTCGTCGCGGCGGTACTTGCCGGTCAGCCAGCCGCCGCCGAGCGGCGACCACGGGAGCATGCCGAGCCCGTTGGCCTCGCAGGCCGGGACGATCTCCCACTCGATCTCGCGCACCAGCAGGTTGTACTGCGGCTGCAGGGTCACCGGGACCGACCAGCCGCGGTACTCGGTCAGATCGACCGCCTTCTGCAGTTGCCAGCCGGTGTAGTTGGACAGCCCGACGTAGCGGATCTTGCCGGCGCGGACGGCGTCGTCGAGGAACCGGAAGGTCTCCTCGACCGGAGTGACCGGGTCCCAGCTGTGGACCTGGTACAGGTCGATGGTGTCGATGCCGAGGCGGGTCAGCGAGGCGTCGAGTGCGCGGCCGAGGTGACGCGCCGACAGGCCGCGGTCGTTGACGTCGCCGCCGGTCGGGAACCGGCCCTTGGTGGCGACGACCATCGCGTCGCGCACCGAGGCGGGGCGGGCGGCGAGCCAGCGGCCGACGATCTCCTCCGAGACGGTGTCGGCGTACACGTCGGCGGTGTCGATGAGGTTGCCGCCGGCGTCGGCGTAACGATCGAGTTGCTCGTGGGCGCCGGCCTCGTCGGTCTCGTCCCCGAAGGTCATGGTGCCGAGGGCGAGGTGGGACACGGCGCAGCCGGTGCGGCCGAGGTTGCGGTACTCCACGGGAGTGCTCCTGCTTCATGCAGCACGGGAGGTGCGGATACCTCGACGCTACTCCCAGCCCTGGGGTAGCGTGCGCGCCATGCCAACCATGATGACGACGCGTTTCCGTGGCCCAGCGCCGGCGGACTGCGCGCGATCGCAGACGGAGTCTCGGGCAGCACTTCCTGGTTGACCAGGACGTGGTCCGGGCGCTCGTATCGAGCCTGGACCTGCAGCCGGGCGAACTCGTCGTGGACGTCGGTGCCGGCACCGGCGCCCTGACCCTGCCATTGGCACGCGCCGGCGCGAAGGTGTTGGCCGTCGAGCGGGACCGCGACACCTTGCGGCGCCTGCAGACCGCGGTCGAGCGGGAGGGGCTCGCGTCCCGCGTGCAACTGCGGCGGGCGGACCTGCGCCAGCTGCCCTGGCCACGCCAGCCGTTCCGGGTGGTCGCCAATCCGCCGTTCGCGCTGACCTCGGCGCTGCTGGGGCGGTTGTTCGACGATCCCGTCCGGGGTCCGACGCGTGCCGATCTGCTGCTGGACTGGGGCGTCGTGCGGCGACGGACCGCGACGCCGGCCGACACGTTGCGCTCGGCCGCGTGGGCGCCGTGGTGGCGGTTCTCTGCCGGCACGAAGGTCCCGCGCGAGGCGTTCCGTCCGCCGCCGTCAGTAGACACGGGCTGGCTCGTGGTCGAGCGGCGCGATCCGCCGATCCTGCCCGAGGAGTTGGCGGGCGTGTTCCGTGACGCGATCGCGCCGACCTGGCAACGCCTGCGCGGCTGATCCGGTGCGTCAGCCGAGCAGGCCCCGCCCCTCGGCCCAGCGCGCCAGTCCGTCCGAGCAGCGGGCGAGCGCGTCGTGCCAACTGTCGACCATGCCGTCGTCGGCACCGTCGCTGACGGCCTTCACCAGCCAGGCGTCGCGGCCCAGCGCGCGGGCGACGGCCGCGATCGCGTAGCCCTCCATGTCGACCACGTCGGCGTGCTCGGCGAGCGCGGCGCGGGCCTTCGCCGAAGCGATCAGCCGGTCTCCCGTCGCCAGGCGTCCGGTCGCGCCGTCGGGTCCGGGCAGCTCGATCGGCCCGCCGGGCTGGGGGCGGCCGACGAACCGGCTGACGCCCTCGTGGTCGAAGTCGTGCTGGTGGACGCGCGCGATCTCGACGAGCGTGCCGAGCGGCTGGCCGTGCAGCCCACCCGCCGTGCCGAGGTTGACGACGAGGTCGGCCGGGTCGTCACGCAGCAGCGCCGCCAGCGCAGCCGCCGCCTGCACCTTGCCGACGCCGAGGTGATGGACGGGGACGTGCTTCGCGAGCGCCCGCGATTCCTCCTCGAGCGCTGCGACGAAGACGACCTTCACTGCTACCGCTCCGTGTTCCGACAACCACGCCGACGCTACCCGGAACGCTGGCGCCGCCCGGTTCCCAGCTGATCTGTGCATCCCGGACCCGCCTGGTGCGCGCCACGATGCACGCTTCGGTCAGCCGGTGGTGCGGACCGCCTGGATCTGGCGGACCACGATGTCCTCGGTCGTCGGCGGTCCGTCGAGCTCGCCGAGGTCGAACGTGCCGTTGAGCTCCGACAAGGGCGACTCCACGGTGAACGACGCGCCGTAGACGATGTGGGCGGACACCGGGTATGTGCCGTCGGGGTCGTCCAGGGTCGAGGCGACCGCGTAGGTGTAGGTGCAGTCGGTCGACTGTGACTCGTACGAGCGGTTGGTGTCGTACACCGTGCCCGGGCCGTCACACGTCGTTTCGCCGCCGTCGCCGAGGGTCCACTCGACCCGTTGAGGTTCGAGGGTTGCGGTCACCGTGATCGTGCCGGCCGAGACCGACGCGGTGCGGGTGGTGAAGTCCTCGGGCTCGATCGCCAGCCAGGACGGCAGCCCGGTGATGTGCGGCTTCGGATCGACCGGCGCCAACCGCAACCGACCGACCCCCGCGTCGACCGCCCCGAACGCCGCCTGCACCACCTCCCGCAACAGCGCCTCGGGGCCGACGCCGCCGTCCTCGCCGGGGACGAACCAGCGGTAGACCATCCCGTCGCCGGTGCAGTCGACCTGATACCAGCGCGCCCCCGAATCGAAGTAGTCGCTGTCGACCTGGTCCACGTACGGATCCCAGTCCTCGTCGGCAGCCGCGTACTCGCACGGGTGCTCAACCGTGCTCACCTCAGTCCCCCGACTGGCATGCTCAGTTGCGGTCGTATCAGCCCCGAATTCGAAACGCCGCTCGCCGACCGTGCCTTGAGCGCAACTCCCCAGCGCGCACTCGCGGTGGGCTTGTGCAATGGCGGCCGGAGTTGTGAGGAGAACCCAGCCAAGACTGAGGACGACGACCCCTGCCAGAGTCCTCACGGACACCCCTCCGTGTCGGACTCCATGATGTCTGTAACCCGCAGGCGCGGTTCGTCCTCCCCCTCCCGGCGGACCAGCTCGATCATCCGCTCGCGAGCAAAGAGACCTTGCGGAGACTGCGTCCGGAGTTCACGTGTTGCTGCGTCGTAAAGCCCCGATCTCGGCCCATTGATGAAGCACTCACGAGTGATGGCTGCTCCGCCTTGTGCATCACGAACCCAGAGACGAACGATCTCGCTGTCCGGACTGAGCTCAACGAGGCCTTGCGCGTTGAGATCCCTGATCGACGTCGCTACGAGCTCCTCGGCTGCACCGAAGTGGGTTAG
>DATHUR010000171.1:0-4421 GCA_035462025.1 Egicoccus sp.
GGTCCAGGCCGGCGACACCCTGTCCGGCATCGCACGGTCAGAGCTCGGCGACAGCAACCGCTGGCCCGAGATCCACGACCTCAACCGCGACATCGTCGCCGACCCCGACCGCATCTTCCCCGGACAGCTGCTGATCCTGCCGGGGGCGTGAAGGCGCCACGATGACGACGACCCCCGATCGGCTCGAGCTGGCGCTTGACTGCGTGACGGACGGCCGTCCGTCGCACGTCCCCCGCTCGCTGCCGACCGTGGAGTTCACGGCCGAGGCCGTCCGGGCGGAAGCGGCGGAGGTCTCCCGGAAGGCCAGGCCGTGGACGATCGGGGACGGGATCCAGGGCGTCGGGATCGGCGAGAAGATCTCGCAGGGCAGGCCGACCGGCGACCTTGCCCTGCGGGTCTACGTCGACCACAAGAAGCCGGTCGCAGCGCTGGACAACGCCGTACCGAAGGCGGTGTGCATCGGCGACGTCACGGACGTGACCACCGACGTCGTCGCCATCGGCCGGGTCGAGCCCGAGCTGTTCGCCGACCGCGCGCGCCCCTGCATGCCGGGGTGCGGCATCGGCCATCGCAGGGTCACCGCCGGCACGTTGGGCGCCATCGTCCGACGTGCCGGCGATGACGGCCAGTTCGCGTTGAGCAACGCCCACGTGCTGGCCGACGACGGACTCGCCCAGCGCGGCGACCAGGTGCTGCAGCCGGCGGTCGAGGACGGCGGCGGAGAGGGCGACGTCGTCGCGCACCTCGAGGACTTCGTGTCGTTCCAGTTCGGCGGGGAGGGCTTCCCCAACCTGGTCGACGCCGCGATCGCCAGGCTCGCCGACGGTGCCGCCGAGCCGGTCATCCGCCTGCTCGACCGCCGTCCGGCCGGCGTCACCACCACCCTCCGCCGCGGCATGCGGGTCCACAAGGTCGGCAGGACGAGCGACCTGACGACCGGCATCATCACCGACGTCCCTTTCCGATTGAGCATGCGCTACCGCCGGGTGTCCGAGGACCGCGTCGGGTTCCGCGATCAGGTGCTGTGCACCAGGTTCACCGAGAGCGGCGACTCGGGCGCGCTGGTCCTGAGCTCGTCGAACCGCGCCGTCGGCCTGCACTTCGCCGGCTCGCCGTCGGCGAGCGTGTTCAATCGCATCGGCCACGTGCTCGACGCGCTGAACGTCGAGCTGGTCACCGACGAGACGACCTGACCACCCAAACCGGCGGCACCCTTCCCACGTGCCCCGACCGGAGGATGCATCCGTGGCGACGCCCCAGCAGGCCCGGCAGGCCGCCGACCAGCACGCCAACGACCTGTCCGCCTACCCGAACGTGGTCGGAATCGGCACGCAGCCGGTCACGGAGGCGTCCGAAGGCACCGACGACGGGCACGCGGTCGCCGTCTACGTCGACCGGAAGGTCCCCGACGATCAGCTCCGCCCCGACGAGCGCCTCCCCGCCTCCGTCGAGGTCGCTGCCGCCGGCGCGACGGCCAGGGTCCCCGTCGTCGTCGTCGAGGTCGGCTCGTTCGACCCCGAGGCGGACGCGACGACCGGGGCGGAGGACCACTTCACAACCGAGTAGCAGGCAACGACGAGCGAAAGGCACACACCATGCCGGAGGCAGAGGCGACCCGCCTGGACGAGCGGGTCAGCAACACCGCATCGATCGAGACCGGGGAGGAGCCGCCGGAGGCCGTCGACGCCGCCGAGGCCGCCGCAGCCGACGGTGAGGTCGAGGCCGTCGCGGGCTACGAGATGCCCGGGCCACCGCCGGAGCCCGAGATCGCGGGCATCGCACCCGAGTCGGCGGCGGCCGGCGCGGAGGCGACGGCTGCGCCGGTCGACCCGATGCTGGTCACGCAATACCCCGACGTCGGCCTCGCCTCGTTCGGGGGGTTCGCCCAGGAGACGGTCCACGGGCCGGACGACCGGCGCCAGATCACGACGACCGGCACCTACCCGTGGCGCGTGCACGCCTCGCTGCTGATCACGGCCGCCGACGGCTCGAACTGGATCGGCACGGGCTGGTTCATCAACCCGCGCGTGCTGATCACCGCGGGCCACTGCGTGTTCATCAAGAACAGCGGCGTGCCCGGGCGGGACGGCTGGGTGGCGCGGATGCGCGTTATCCCGGGACGCAACGGCACCGGGAAGCCGTTCGGCGAGGCGCCGGCGACCGAGTTCCACTCGGTGCGCGGCTGGACGGAGAGCGGCGACGAGGAGTACGACTACGGTGCGATCATCCTCGACGAGCCACTCGGCCAGCAGACGGGGTGGCTGGGCTTCGGCCGCTACGCGGACAGTGACCTCACCAGCGTCGTCGCCAACATCTCGGGCTATCCCGGGGACAAGCCACCGGGCACCCAGTGGTACGCGGCGCGACGCCTGGACTCCGTGTCGTCGCGCAAGGTGCGCTACGACATCGACACCGCGGGCGGACAGTCCGGGGCGGCCGTCTACCGGATCAAGGACGGCCAGCGGTTCGCGGTCGCGGTCCATGCCTACGGTGGCGCGACCGTGAACTCGGGCACCCGGATCAACGGGCCGGTGTTCGACAACCTCAAGCACTGGAAGCAGCACGGGTCCGGCTCGGGGTGAGCGTGCTGATCCGCGGAACCGTGACGGACGCCGACGGCGTCCCCGTCGAGTGGGCGGCCGTGTGGTTCGCGTGGGGTGACCACCCCACACCCGACATCGCCGCCATGACCGACGCCTCCGGGGCGTTCACCCTCACGGCGCCGGCGCCGGGGACCTACCGCGTCGGCTGCCGTGCCGAGGGTCACGCACCCGTCGAGGTCACCGTCGAGGTCGGCGACGAGGACGTCGACCTCGACATCACGCTGCCCCGCGACACACCGTCGACCTGACGAGAGGAACGGTCGTGAGCACGATCGTCGACATCCACTGCCACACGTTCAACGCTGATGATCTGCCGGTCCGCGGGTTCCTGCAGAAGGTCGCGTTCCACGATCACCTGTTCACCGACGACCTCGCGGCGCTCGTGGACCGCGTGGTCCAGGGACGCGCCCCGGGCCATGTCGCCGAGAACGCCCGCCTCGACACGCTGCTGGGTGGCGCGCCGCTGCCGGAGGCCGCGGCGTTCGCCGAGGCGGCGCCCGATCCGGCGGCGACGATCGAGGCGGATGTGGACCGCACGCTGGCCGAGATCGCGGCGACCGAGCCCGAGCTGCTGCACCGCGTCGGCGTCCACCTGGCGAGCGAGGGGGCTCCCCCACCGCTGGGCAGTCCACAGGAAGGTGCGCTCGACTGGTTCCACGCCGCCCGGCGCGCGGTGCGCTGGGCGAAGATCTACGGCTCGTACCGCCTGGACAACACGGCCACGCTGCTCAACCTCTTCTCGGGCCGTGTGGACCTGGCCGTCCCGATGCTCGTCGATCTCGGCATGGGCCTGTCGGACACGGCCCCCACCACCCAGCGTCAGCAGGTCGAGCTGCAGGAGAAGATCAGCAGGCTGAGCCTGCAGGGCAGGCTGCCCGCCGGGGCGCAGGGGGACGTGCACGGCTTCGTAGGGTTCGACCCGCGCCGTGAGCTGCGGGCCCGCCGCGTCGGCGACATCGACACCCCGTTGGCCGTCCTGGTCGATGCCGTCACGCGCTACGGGTTCGTCGGTGTCAAGCTGTATCCGCCGATGGGGTTCCTGCCCCTGGGCAACGCCGCCGCCGGCGTGCCCGACGGCGCGGAGCTCGACGGCATCATGCGGGAGCTGTTCGCGTGGTGCGTCGCCGAGCAGGTGCCGGTGACCGCGCACGGCAGCGCGTCGAACGCCGCCGACGAGGAGTACGCGACCTTCGGCTCGCCGAGCAACTGGGCGCTGGTCCTCGCCGAGTTCGGCGACCTGCACGTGAACCTCGGGCACTTCGGAGGCACCGACGACGCGCAGGAGCCGTGGCGGACCGGCATCGCGCGGCTCGCCGCGGCGCATCCCCACGTGTACGCCGACGTCGGGAACCACCGCATCGACCGTGCCGAGGTGCGCACGCGCTACCTGGAGATCCTGGGGCGGCTGTTCGACGACCCGGCGACGACCGTCATGACCGACCGGCTAATGTTCGGCACGGACTGGTTCATGCTGGCGATCCTGCCCGAACACGATCAGTTCCTGGACCGCTACGACGAGCTGTACCGGGCGGCGTTCGGCGACGAAGCCACCGAAGCGTTCCTCGGTGGCACGGCGCTGCGGTTCCTGGGTTTCGACGATCCCGCCAACGCCAACGCGCAACGGGTCCGGCGGCGCTACGCAGGCCTCGACGTGCCCGACTGGCTCGCGGCCGCCTGACGTCGACGTCGTGGCAAGCCGGAGCCTCGCATCGGACGATGCGACTCCCCGGAACGCGTCCGCGCACACGCTCCTTGACGCCGCGCGTCGCGGGGTGTTGCGTGATGCGCCGACCGGCGCTGGACGTCGAAGAGCAGGGA
>DATHUR010000172.1:0-4878 GCA_035462025.1 Egicoccus sp.
TCGGCGGTCCCGGCCAGCAGCGCGGCGGTCGTGGCCGGGCCGACGACGCCGTCGACCGCCAGGCCGTTCACGCGCTGGTAGGCCATGATCGCCGCGGTCGTCTGCTGCCCGGCTCTGCCGTCGGCGGCGCCGAGCAGGAAGCCGTGCGCACGCAGGTGTTCCTGCACCGCGTGGACGCTGAGTACCGGCTCGTCGTCCTCGGCCGGTTCCTCGGCTACGGGCTCCTCGGCTGCAGGCTCCTCGGCCGGGGGTGCCTCGACGGGCGGGACGTCGTCGGCGGGCACCTCCTCGACCGGTCGGGTCGGCGCCTCCGCTGGGGGCGGCGGGTCCGGCACGTCCCGGTCGGGCTCGTCGACCGGTGCGGCGGCCGGTGGCGGGCCCGAGGGGGTCGGCACCGTCGACGAGACACGGGAGACGGTCCAGGCCAGCATCCCAGAGGCCGAGGTCGCGAGGCCGGCCACCAGAGCCAGCGCGAGGACGGCGCCGCCCCACGCGAGCCGGCGGCGCCGGCGGGCGCGTGCGGCCCGCTCGCGACGGGTCGGACGGGGGATGCCGCCGTTCCAGGTGACGGACGAGGCCATGGACGTGCTCCGGGTACGGGTGCTCTCAACCGGTCAGACGCACGATCCGGCCGCCGCGTTGCCGCGGCCCCGCCGGCGCGCGCGCACCGGGCATCGCGAGACTGCGTGCAACCCCGAGCCAGTCTCGCCTTACGGCTCGTCCGACTCGTCGACGAGCGTCACCACGCCGGACGGCATGCCGAGCACCTCGACCGTCCGTCTCGCGGCCTCGTCGACGTGGATCCTCGGCGCGTCGGGCAACGCGTCGGGATGGTAGGTATCGGGTCCATACAGTCGTCCGTAGCGCACGACCACGCCACCGAACCCGAGCACCTGGGCCTCGAGGTCGGCGACGGCCGCGCCGGCCGCGCCGCCGAGGTGCCACGCCACGGACTGCGCCACGAGCCGTGACGCGCCCGACGCCCGCGCCGCGGCGACGAGGTTGCGCGTGCCAACCTGGCGGACCCGCGCGTTGCGGGACGCGTGGCGGGCGAGCGCCGCCGGGTCGTCGGGCAGGTCCGTGACCTCGTGGAGCACGAGCTCGGGACCGCATGCGGCCATCGCCTTGCAGACGCGATCGAGGTCGAACACGTCGAGCACCACCGGATCGGCACCGAGATCCCGCAGGAGTTCGCACGAGGACCGGTGGCGCGTGGTGGCCGTGACCTCGTGCCCGGCCGCCACCAGCCGCGGGATCAGGCGCCTTCCGATCACTCCCGACCCGCCGACGAGGAAAGTCCGCATGGTTCCTCGACCTCCAGACGCTGCCCCCGGAGCCTAACCGTCGGCGGAATCCGGAATCCGCCGACGACTCACTACAGTGCCGCCCACCGACCGGATCGATCGTGTGAGGCGCTATGGCAGCCAGCACTGAGACCGCACTGTTCGTCGTTCGCGAACGCGCCCCCGGTGAGCGGCGGGTGGCCGCGACACCGGACTCGGTGCGCCGACAGGTCGGCAAGGGCCTGACCGTCCTCGTCGAGCATGGGGCAGGTGATGCCGCCGGCTTCCCCGACCAGGCCTACGCGGATGCCGGTGCCCGACTCGTCGACGCATCGGCCGTCGGTGACGCGAGCCTGGTCGCGCGGGTGGCGCCGCCCTCGGTCGAGGAGGTCGAGCGCCTGGACCCCGACACGGTGCTGCTGACCTTCCTCGCCCCGCACCGCAACATCGACACGGTGCGGGCCCTGACCGAACGCAAGGTCAGCACCCTGGCGATGGACATGGTCCCGCGCATCACCCGGGCCCAGTCGATCGACGCCTTGTCCAGCCAGGCCAACGTGGCCGGCTACCGGGCCGTGATCGAGGCGGCCTACCACCTCGACAAGTACTTCCCGCTGTTCATGACGGCGGCCGGCACGATCCGCCCGGCCCGGCTCGTGATTCTCGGGGCCGGCGTCGCCGGTCTGCAGGCCGTGGCCACGGCCAAGCGCCTCGGTGCCGTGATCCACGTCTCCGACATCCGCGAGGCCGCACGCGAGGAGGTCGCCTCGCTCGGCGGCACCTTCATCGAGGTGCCCGAGATCGAGGACGCGACCGGCGAGGGCGGCTACGCCAAGGAGGTCGGCGAGAGCTTCCTCGAGCGTCAACGGGCGGTGCTGACCGAGTTCCTCTCGCAGGCACATGCGGTGATCACCACGGCCCAGATCCCCGGCCGACCCGCGCCCGAACTGATCACGCGCGAGATGCTCGAGGCGATGCAACCCGGCTCGGTCGTGATCGACCTGGCCGCGGCCGACGGCGGCAACTGCGCCCTGACCGAGGTCGGGCGCGTCGTCGAGCACGACGGCGTGCGCATCATCCCCGGCAACGACTTCCCCTCGGCCATGCCCGGCGAGGCGAGCGCGCTGTATGCCCGCAACGTGTCCGCGTTCGTCGAACTGCTCGTCGACGACGAGCGCGGTCTGCACCTCGACCGCGACGACGAGGTCGTCGCCGGGTCGCTGGTGACCCACGCCGGCGAGGTCACCGCCCAACGGATCGCCGAACTGCTCGGCGGGAAGGACGACTGATGGGCCCACTGCTGATCAGCCTGTACCTGTTCGTACTCGCCGCGTTCCTCGGCTTCGAACTGATCAACAAGGTGCCGCCGACGCTTCATACGCCGTTGATGTCGGGCGCCAACGCGATGTCGGGCATCACCGTCATCGGCGCGCTGACCCTGGTCGGGGTCGCGGCGCTGAGCACCAGCGTCGTCCTGGGCGTCCTCGCCCTGATCCTGGCGACCGTCAACGTCGTCGGTGGGTTCCTGGTCACCGACCGGATGCTGTCGACCTTCGGAGGCCGCAAGTGAGCAAGACGGACGTCACCGCCCTGCTCGCGCTCGCCTCGATCGCGCTGTTCGTCTTCGGCCTCAAGCGGCTGTCCCGGGTGCGCACCGCCCGCACCGGCAACGCGCTGATGGCCGCCGGCATGCTGCTCGCGATCGTGCTCACCCTGATCGAGATGGGGTTCGTCGACTATCGCTGGATCGCGGTCGGCCTGGTCATCGGCTCGGCCATCGGCTACGTGACCGTCGCCCGTGCGCAGGCGACCGAGATGCCCGAGATCGTGGCCCGCTTCAACGGCTTCGGTGGTGCGTCGTCGGCGCTGGTCGCCATCTCGCTGTTCTGGGCGGTGGTCGTCGAGACCCCCGGCGACGGCACGGCGGCGGGGGCGCTCGGCGCCGCGTCGGCCGCCACACTGGTGCTCTCGGTGCTGATCGGCGCGGTCACCCTGGCCGGCAGCATCCTGGCCGAACTGAAGCTGCGTGGCACGATCGAGGGCACGCCCCGGATCCCGGCCCGCGGTCCACTGATGGGCGTGCTGCTGCTGTTCAGCCTCGTGGCCGGCTTCGTTGCCGTGTTCTCCGTCGAGGACCCGGCGGTGTCATCGCTGTTCGTGCTCGCCCTGGTCCTCGGCAGCGTGATCGTGAGCGTCGCGCTCGTGGTGCCCATCGGCGGCGCCGACATGCCGGTCGTGATCAGCCTGCTCAACTCGTTCTCCGGCCTCGCGGCCGCGGCGACCGGGTTCGCCCTCAACAACGCCCTGCTGATCATCGCCGGCACGATCGTCGGCGCGTCCGGGCTGATCCTGACCCAGATCATGTGCGTGGCGATGAACCGGTCGCTGGTCAACGTGCTGATCGGCGGCTTCAGCGGTGGCGCCGCCGAGCACGGCGAGTACGGCACCGTGATCGCCGCCGACCCCGAGTCCACGGCCATGGTGCTCGAGGCTGCTCAGTCGGTGATCATCGTCCCCGGCTACGGCTTGGCGGCGGCGCGGGCGCAGAACGCCGCGTACGCGCTGGCGCAGGCGCTGCAACGCCAGGGCGCGGAGGTCCGCTTCGCCATCCACCCGGTCGCCGGTCGCATGCCAGGCCACATGAACGTCGTGCTCGCCGAGGCCGAGGTGCCCTACGAGATGCTCGAGGAGATGAGCGAGATCAATGCCGACTTCGCCCAGACCGATGTCGTCATCGTCGTCGGCGCCAACGACGTGGTGAATCCGGCCGCCCGCAACGAGCCGGGCAGCCCGATCGCGGGCATGCCGATCCTCGATGCCGGCCTCGCCCGCCGCGTGTTCATCATCAAGCGCAGCCTGTCGCCCGGCTACGCGGGCATCAAGAACCCGCTGTTCGAACAGGACAACGCGGCGATGCTCTACGGCGACGCCAAGGACGTGCTCGAGCACCTCGCCGCCGAGCTCAGCGCCAACGCCTGACCCCGTACGTCAGTGGCCCAGGCCGTCGATCGGTTCGGTCGGCGGCTCGAGCCCACTCGTCGGGGGCGCTTCGATGTCGAGCACCGCGTCGTCGCCCCTGACGTGGGCGGTTTCGCGCAGCGGTTTCTCGGGCAGCAGTGCGGTCAGCACGACGCCGACCAGCGCGAGCGGTGCGGCGACCATGAACACCATCGAGATCGCCTCGCCGTAGGAGCTGACCACGGCGTCCCGCAGCAGCGGCGGCAGCGCCAGCACGGCAGCAGGGGTGCCCCGTGCGGCAGCGCCGAGGTCGGCCCCGGCCGGCACCCGGGCGGCCAGTTCGGTGGCCAGCCGCGTCGCCATCAGCGAGCCGAACACCGCCGTGCCGATTGAGCCGCCCAGCGACCGGAAGAACGCGACCGACGCGGTGGCGACGCCGAGGTCGCCCGCCGGCACGTCGTTCTGCACGGCGAGCACGAGCACCTGCATGACCATGCCTAGGCCGATGCCGAGACCGACCATGTAGGCGCTCGACACGTACCGGCTCGTGTCCGGTCCGAGCGTCGACAGCAGCAGCAGGCCGCCCGCCGTGATCGCCGTGCCCGCGACCGGGAACGCCTTGTAGCGGCCGGTGCGG
>DATHUR010000173.1:0-52086 GCA_035462025.1 Egicoccus sp.
GGGAGGGGGGAGAATTCAGGGAGGGAGGGGGGAGGATCGGACGAGCGGGAGCCGCCCCCCGCACACACACTGACGTTGCTCTTCGGCCACGGGTTGCGTCGAGTGTCGCGGTCGCGCGACGAGCGCCCGAAGATCGCCCGACCGGGCGATCCCCGCGCGGGGAGGTCGCGGGGGCAGGGACGTCGCGGGCAGCCGTCGAACTGGTGTGACGGCGGTGCTCTCGTGTCCGGTCGCGGAAGCCCGCCGGGTTGCGAGGCGGGCGCTCTCGGAGGGGGGAGCGTCCGCTTCGCCGTGCGCGCCGCCATGCCGGCGCACGTCGCCGGCACCCGAGGACGGCTGGGTAGCATCGCGGCCTCGCCGCCCGCGTCCGCGGTGCGCGCCGACCCATCCAGGAAGACGTCTCATGCCGGGCTCGCACGCCGACGAGATCGCCGCTGCACGCGATCGCGTGGAGCAACTCGCCAACGACCTCGACGTCGTGGGCAAGCGGCAGCGACTCGAGGAACTGCAGGAGCTGGCCGGATCGCCCGGGTTGTGGGACGACCCCGACCGGGCACGCGGGGTGACGACCGAGCTGTCCTCGGTCGAGGGCGTGGTCAGCCGCTACGACACGTTGGTCGAACGGCTCGACGACCTCGACGTGCTCGACGAACTCGCCGCCGAGGAGGACGACGCCGGATCGGTTGCCGAGGTCGAGGCCGGCCTGCGCTCCGTCGCCGCCGAACTCGACCGGCTCGAGATCGCCACGATGCTGTCGGGCGAGCACGACCACGACGACGCGATCGTGTCCATCCACGCCGGCGAGGGCGGCGTGGACGCGATGGACTGGGCCCAGATGCTGCAGCGCATGTACCTGCGCTGGGCCGAGGACCGCGGCTTCGCGACCGACGTGTTCGAACAGTCCTACGGCGACGAGGCCGGGCTCAAGTCCACCACGTTCGAGGTCAAGGGACCCGACGCCTACGGCTGGCTCAACGCCGAACACGGCGTGCACCGCATCGTGCGGATCAGCCCATTCGACTCCCAGGCCCGCCGCCAGACCTCGTTCGCCCTGGTCGACGTGGTGCCGGTCCTGCCCGAACTCGACGAGGAGATCGACGTCCCCGACGAGGACCTGCGGGTCGACGTCTACCGCTCGTCGGGCCCGGGTGGACAGTCGGTCAACACCACCGACTCGGCCGTGCGCATCACCCACCTGCCGACCGGGCTGGTCGCGAGCTGCCAGAACGAGAAGTCGCAGCACCAGAACCGGGCGGCCGCGCTGCGCGTGCTCAAGGCCAAGCTGGCCGATCTCGAACGCCAGGCGCGGGCCGAACAGCTCGACGAACTGCGTGGCGGCGTCCAGAACGTCGGGTTCGGGTCGCAGATCCGCAGCTACGTGCTGCACCCGTACCAGATGGTCAAGGACCTGCGGTCGGAGTACGAGACCGGCAACGTCGCCGCCGTGCTCGACGGCGACCTCGACGAGTTGATCGAGGCCGAGCTCAGGCGCCGCGTCCGCGGGGCGCAGGATTGAGCCGCGTACGCGGGGCGCAAGGCTGACTTCGGTACGCTGCCCGATCGTCCGGCCCGCCGCGTCGCCATCCGTGCGCAGGCCCGCCCCCTGAAGGCTCGGAGGATCCCTCGTGATCACGCTCCGAAACGTGACCAAGACCTACAAGCGCGGCGGCGACGACGAGGTCGTCGCGCTCAACGACGTCTCGATCGAGGTCGCCAAGGGCGAGTTCGTGTTCGTGGTCGGCCCCTCCGGCTCGGGCAAGTCCACCTTCATGCGGTTGCTGACCCACGAGCAGCGGCCCGACTCGGGCGAGATCTGGGTGGCCGGCAAGAACCTCGGCAGCCTGCGCCCCTGGAAGGTGCCGATGCTGCGCCGCGAGATCGGCTACGTGTTCCAGGACTTCAAGCTGCTGACCAACAAGACCGTCTACGAGAACGTCGCGTTCGCCATGGAGGTCATCGGCAAGCAGCGCCGCGAGATCGACCGCCGGGTCCCCGAGGTGCTCGAACTCGTCGGGCTCGAGAGCAAGGCGAACGCCCAGCCCCACGAACTCTCGGGCGGGCAGCAGCAGCGCGTCTCGGTCGCCCGCGCCTTCGTCAACAGCCCCCGGATCCTGCTGTGCGACGAGCCCACCGGCAACCTCGACCCCTCCACCTCGGTCGGGATCATGAAGTTGCTCGACCGCATCAACCGGACCGGCGCCACCGTGGTGATGGCGACGCACGACCAGCACATCGTCGACTCGATGCGCCGCCGCGTCATCGAACTCGAGAACGGTGTGGTCGTGCGTGACCAGTCGCGCGGCGTCTACGGCTACGCCGGCTAGCCGCACCGGGCCGGGTCTTCCTCGAAGCACGAACAAGGACAGCGCATGTCCGCGCGTTGGCGCTACATCATGCACGAGGCCCTCGTGGGCCTGCGTCGCAACCTGATGATGACCGTCGCGGTCATCCTGTCCGTCACCGTGTCGCTGACGTTGCTCGGCGCCAGCCTGCTGCTGTCGGACCAGGTCGAACTCGCCACCGACGACTGGGTCGGCAAGGTCGAGGTCTCGATCTTCCTGTGCGACGGGCGGACCTGTCCCGAGATCACCCCCGAGCAGCAGGAGCAGTTGCGCCAGGACCTCGAGGACCAGCCGGTCGTCGCCGAGGTGTTCTTCGAGTCCAAGGCCGACGCCTACGCCCGCTTCCGCGAGCTGTTCCGCGACCAGCCCAACCTCGTCGACTCGGTCGACCCCGACGTGCTGCCCGCCTCGTTCCGGGTCCGGCTCGAGAACCCGCAGCTGTTCAACGTCATCGCCGAGCAGTTCGAGGCCTACCCAGGCGTCGAGGAGATCGTCGACCAGCGCCAGGTGCTGGATCAGTTCCTGCGGTTCACCAACGTGATCCGCAACGCCGCGCTGATCGTCGCCGCGATCCAGCTCATCGCCGCCGGGGTGCTGATCGCCAACACCATCCGCGTGGCCGCGTTCGCCCGCCGCGAACAGACCTCGATCATGAAGCTCGTCGGCGCGAGCAACTGGTACATCCGGTTGCCGTTCGTGCTCGAGGGGGTCTTCGCCGGCATCCTCGGCGCCGTCGCGTCCTGGGGACTGCTCTATGCGTCGGTGCCCCGCGTCGCCGCACAGCTCTCACGCGACATCGAGCTGATGCCGTTCATCGGCAAGGCCGAGGTGCTCGACGTCGGCCCGATCCTGCTCGCCGCCGGCGCCGGCATCGCCGCGTTCAGCTCGGTCGTCGCCCTGCGCCGCTTCCTCGATGTCTAGCGCCGTGCGTGCTCGGCTTCGCCTCCGCGCCACCGGCCACGACGTCTAGTCGCGGCCAGCGCCGTGCGTGCTCGGCTCCGTGCTTGAGCGTGGCCCCGTAGCGCCGACACCCTTGTTGTAATTACCCGTCGGTGTTACCGTCGGGGCGTCTTTCTTCCCTCGAGGTCGTGCGCGTGGCCCGTCACTGGCGTCGCCTGCTCGCCGGGACCCTGGCCCTGCTGCTGGTCCCGACGGTGGCGTCGGCACAGGACGCCGAGCTCGAACAGCGCCTCGACGAGCAGGCCGAGGCCCGTGACCGGGCCGAGCAGGACCTCGCCGAGGTCACGGTCGCCGAGAGCGACGCGCAGCGCGTCCTGCGCGAAACGCAGCAGGCGCTCGACCGTGCCGAGGCCGAACTCGCCGAGCGCGAACAGGCGCTCGCGGACGCCCGGGCGCGCCTGGAACTCGCCCGCGAGGAGTCCGAATCGGCCGAGCACCGCGCCGAGCAGGCGCACCGTCGCTACCAGCGGGCCGTGCAGACGCTCGAGCGCACCGAGGCCGAACTCGCCGAGCAGCGCCTCCAGCTCGAGGGGCGCATCCGCGCCGCGTTCAAGTACGGCCAGGTCTCGTTCGCCGAGGCCCTGGCCGGCGTGCACGACATCGCCGACTTCCTCAACTCCTCGACCTACGTCGGCCGGGTCATGGACAACGACCGCACGCTGGTCGAGGACGTGATCGAACTGCTCGAGCGGGCCGCCTCCGATCGCGCCGCCGCCGACGAACTGCGCGACGCGGCCGACACCGAGGCTGCCGCCGCGGCCGCGGCCGAGGTCGAGGCTTCCGCCGCCGCCGCCGAGGTCGCGGCCGTCACCGCCGAACAGCGCGCCCTGACCGCCGAGGTCGCGCAGCGCCGGACCGAACAGCAGGCGGCACTCGAGGGGCTGCGCGAGGACAAGGCCTCGATCGAGGGCCACCTCGCCGGGCTCGAGGCCGAGTCGGCCCGCATCGAGGCCCAGCTGGCCGAGATCGCCCGCCAGCAGGCCGAGGAAGCCGAACGTCGCCGGCAGGAGGAACTGCGCCGCCTCGAGGAGGAGCGCAAGCGGCGTGAGGAAGAGGAGCGTCGCCGCCGTGAGGAGGCCGAGGCCCGCGGCCAGGACCCCGAAGAGCTGCCGCCGATCGAGGAACCCGCACCCGAGGTCGACCACGGCACCGGCCCCTGGCTGCGCCCCGTCGTCGGCCGGCAGACCTCGCCGTTCGGGCCGCGCTGGGGCCGCAACCACAACGGGGTCGACCTCGCCGGCGGTGTCGGCGCCAACGTCGTCGCCTCGCAGGGCGGCCTGGTCGTCTACGTCGTCGACGGCTGCCACCCGACCAGCTCGTGGGGCTGTGGGGGTGGGTTCGGCAACTACGTCATGATCGCGCACGCGAACGGCATGGCGTCGGTGTCGGCCCACCTGTCCGGCGTCGGCGTGGCCGTGGGCCAGACCGTCACCGCCGGCCAGAGCATCGGCCAGGTCGGCAACTCGGGCAACAGCTACGGCTCGCACCTGCACTTCGAGATCCGTGACGGCGGCGTCCCGCAGGACCCGTGCCGCTACATCAGCTGCTGACCGTCACGGCGGGTCGCCGGATGGGCGGCCGCTACGCTCGCGGGTCATGGCTACGACCAAGGGCAAGAAGGCAGGCGGCGACGGCACCAAGCTGATCGTCAGCAACCGTCGTGCCCGATTCGACTACTTCCTCGACGACACCTACGAGGCCGGGCTGGTGCTCGTAGGCACCGAGGTCAAGTCGTTGCGGGGTGGCAAGGGGTCGCTGACCGAGGCCTGGGTCAAGGTCGAGCCCGACGGGGAGGCCTGGCTGATGCAGGCCCACATCCCCGAGTACGAGTACGGCAACCGCAACAACCACGACCCGGTGCGACCGCGCAAGCTGCTGCTGCACAAGCGCGAACTCGAACGGCTCCACAAGGCCGTCGCGACCAAGGGCGTGACGCTGGTGCCCACGCGCCTGTACTTCCGCAACGGCCGGGCCAAGCTCGAGTTCGCCATCGGCCGCGGCAAGAACGTCGCCGACAAGCGCCAGACGGCGGCCAAGCGCGACGCGCAGCGCGAGATCGAGCGGGCGCTCAAGCAGCGTCGCTGACCGGCCGATGGAATAGTGGGTGCGGCGTCACCCGTTTCACCGGTCGACGCACTGCGCCGGGTGACCATTGGAACACCCGGAGCAGCGCAGACCGGGGCATCCGGGTTACACTGATCGGCCCGGCTCATCCAGCCGGTTGACAACTGCAGAGCGTCGATCGCGCCATTTCACCACCCCATTTCTGGGGCTGATGCGGTTTCGACCGTGGTCAGTCCGTTGCCAGGGGAGCGTGCCGAGGGTGCTCACGCGACCTCGATAATCACGCGTGGGAAACCATAAGTGCCAAGGACAATGACCTGGCCCTCGCAGCCTAAACACCTGCGACGATCCGCCCCTGACGCCTCGTAGGGGGGTCGGATCGACATCACGAGGCTCCACCTCGGGACTTCGACCGTTGAGCGTCCGAGGAACAATCTGAGACGGTAAGGATGCAGAGGCTGTCTGGCCCTGGAGCACTGCATCCGAGATCATCCAGGACCTACGCACGTAGAGCCCCGAGCTTCGGGATCGCGGGACCCGGGTTCGACTCCCGGCAGCTCCACGCACCGACGAGCTTTTCCGACTCGTGCGATGAACGCACCTCCGAACTCTGCCGACAAAGGGCGGGTTCGAGGGGAGAGGCGACCGGCTGCGGCTCCACCAAGGGAGCGGCGGAACGGGTCCTTTCCATACGTCCATCTCACGAAACACGGGCGCGATCGACGCCTGTAGAGACGAGACCCCGCTGACGATGTCGGCGGGGTCTCTGTCGTCGTCTCGTCGCGGGTGAGGACGCATGGGCCGTCCGGCCGTGCCCGGACGGCGACAGCGGCCGGGCGGATCACTTGCATGGCGCTACGCCATCTGCGAGGAGCCCGTCGTGAAGTCCGCCAGCTGGAAAGCGTTCGCCACGCTCGCTTCGATCGGTGCCGCCATCGCCGCCCGCAAGGCCGCGACGTCGCTGTGGCAGCGCCAGGTCGGCGACGACCCGCCGGTGAACCCGGCCGACCCGAAGACCGACTGGACCGAGGCCCTCGGGTGGACAGTCGCGACCGGCGTGCTGGTGGGCGTGGCCCGGCTGTTCGCCCGTCGGGGCGCCGCCGCCCTGTGGGAGAAGGTCGAGGGCAGCCTGCCGCCGGAGCTCGAGGACGCGGTCTGAAGCCGCGCCCCGCTCAGGCGGCCTGGAACGACCGCTTCGCCAGCCCCATCCAGAAGCCGTCGACGACCTGCTCGGGCGCCTGTTCGGGGTCCGATGCGGCGCCGAGGGTGACGAACATCGGGGCGAAGTGCTCGACCGTCGGGTGCGCGTAGGGCATGCCCGGCGCGCGGTCGCGGAAGGCCGCCAACTCCTCGACGTCGCCCCGTGCGAGCGCCTCGGCGGTCCAGGCGTCGAACTCGCGTGACCAGCCCGGGGGAGCGGCGGTGGTCGAGCTCCAGTGCTCGCGGGTCAAAAACGGCAGACCGTGGGTGGTGAAGCCCGAACCGACGATGAGCACGCCCTCGTCGCGCAGGGGACGCAACCGGTGTCCGAGTTCGAGCAGGCGCTGCGGATCGAACGTCGGCAGCGACATCTGCAGCACCGGGATGTCGGCCTGCGGATACATCACGCTCAACGGCACGTAGGCGCCGTGGTCGAGGCCGCGCGTCGGCGCCCGGGCGACGTGCTCGGTCACCGGCAGCAGTCCCTCGATCCGATCGGCCAGTTCCGGGGCGCCCGGGGCGGGGTAGGTCGCCTGGTAGTAGCGCGGCGCGAACCCGCCGAAGTCGTAGACCAGCGGGACCGTCTCGGTCGCGCCGAGCATCAGCGGTGCCGACTCCCAGTGGGCCGACACGATCAGGATCTGCGTCGGGCGGGGGAGGTCCTGCGCCCACTGGCGGAGTTGCCGGGTCCACAGGGTGTCGTCCACCAACGGTGGTGCGCCGTGGCTGAGGTAGAGCGCCGGCAGCCGCCCGTCGGTCGTGCCGGGTCCGTCGGTCGCCATGGTCGCCTCCTGTGCCTCGTCCGTACACTTACCGCGTCCCTACATTAGTTGAAGCTTCAACAAATGTACGGGTATGGCCGGGTCCGGTCAAGCGCCGTTGCTAGTTTTGGGCGATGGACTCCGGACCCTGGCTCACCGAGGCCGAGCAGCGCGCATGGCGCCAGCTCGCCGCGGTGTTCCTGCGCCTGCCCGGCGCCCTCGAGAGCCAACTGCAGCGCGACGCCGGCCTGTCCCACTTCGAGTACTGGGTCATGGCGCTGCTCAGCGAGGCGACCGGGCGCGCCCGGCGGCTGCGGGCGCTGGCCGACCAGGCCAACTGCTCCCTCTCGCGCCTGTCCCACGTGGTCACGCGGCTCGAGGGACGCGGATGGGTGGTGCGGCAGCCCGACCCCGACGACGCCCGCAGCACGCTCGCCGTGCTGACCGACGCCGGGTACGGCAAGGTCGTCGAAGCGGCCCCGGGACACGTCCAGGCGGTGCGTTCGCTGGTGTTCGCCGCCCTCGACGAGGGCGACGTCGAGGCACTCGAACGGGTCTGCGGGGCGATCGCCACCCGGATCGACGGGGTCGCGGGCCAGCAGGCATGAGCGGCCCCGACGCACGGCCGTGCCCGGAGGACGGTGGCCGTTGGGTGGGACCCAGGTCCTACCTGCGACCGCGGTCGTAGGTCAGCATGGGGCCGTCCCAACACGGGGGTTCCCGCCCGTGTCCGAACGCGCAGGTGGTCGGACACCGCCCCACGGTCACGACCCCACGGGGTCAGTGTCCGGAGGGTGGCGGGGATGCGGATCGCGGGCTCCCGCCTGAGCGGACGCTTCCCCCAGCACCTCCCAGCCGCGTTCGGCTGGGGCCCCTGACCAAGGAGAACAACACATGCTGCTCCGTAAGCGTTTCCTGTCCCTCGCGGCCGTTGCCAGCCTCGCCGTCGCCGGTGTCGCCTGCAGCGACGACGGCGGGACCGACGACCTCGACACCACCGAGGACACCCTCGAGGACGGCGCCGAGGACACGGGCGAAGAGCTCGAAGACGGCGCCGAGGAGACCGGCGACACCCTCGAGGAGGGTGGCGACGAGATGGAAGAAGAGGTCGAGGGCGACAGCTGATCGTTCTCCCGGCACGACCACACGGCACCCACCGCTTCGGCGGTGGGTGCCGTCGTCTCTAATCCGGCAGGAGTCGCTTGGCGAGCAGCCGGACGGCGTGGGCATCGGTGCCCGCCGCCGTCGGCGCGTGGGTGTTCAGGTGGTCGTCGCCGACACGCAGCGGCAGCAGGTCGTCGCCGTCGAGCGTGACCACGGCCCCACCGGCCTCGCGGACGAGCAGCGAACCCGCCGCGATGTCCCAGACGTGGGGGATGATCGCCACCGATGCGGCCGCGACCCCTTCGGCGACGAACGCCATGTCCAGTGCGGTCGATCCCATCACGCGCGGGTTGAGCGCGACGCCGGCCTGACGCGCCCGTCGGGCCGTGCCCGTGGTCAGCATCACCGGGACGTGCCCCATCGTGGCATCGTCCCAGGCGATCATCTCGCGGACCCGGATCGGGTGCCCGTTGCGCTGCGCCCCCTCGCCGAGCGTCGCCTCGTAGCGGCGACGCAGCCCGGGGGCGTCGATCGTGGCGAACACGATCTCGCCGCGCAGTGCCAGACCGACGGACACGCACCAGTAGGGCAGCCCCGCCGTGAAGTTGGACGTGCCGTCGATCGGGTCGATCACCCAGCACCACTCGGTGTCGGGCACGACGGTGGTGCCCTCCTCGCTGAGCACCCCGTGGGTGGGCAGGGCGGCGGCGATCGCCGCACGCAGCCGGGCGTCGACCTCGTGGTCGAGTGCGGTGACCGGCGTGCCGTCCGCCTTGGGCGAGGGTTCGACGTCGCCGCTGGCGCGTCGCAGGTCGTCGGCGAGGTCGTCGAGGCTGTGATGCAGCACCCGCCGGGCGACCTCGACCACCCCACGCACGTCATCGGGTAACGGCGACACGGGACTCCTGGGGCGCGGCAGGGCCCCAACCTATCCCGCCGGCCGCGGCGCCCCTCCGGGCGGCCACGCCCGTAAGGGTTCGCATCCGGGTCTACGGCACCGTAACTTACGCTGACGTAGCCCGACCCCGAACGCCGAGGCAGCCCAGGTGTCAGCAGTCACGTCCCCCCGCCCGCAGACCTCCCCGACCGTGCGTGGCGTCGAGCTCGCCTCGCCCCGCGCACTGCGCTGGCAACGCCTCTCGATCCTGCTGATCGTGACCCTGCCGCTGGTCGGGGTCGGCGCGGCGCTCTGGTACGGCTGGGGCCGCGGCGTGAGCGCCGTCGACGTCGGCCTGCTGCTCGGGTTCTACGCCTTCACGGGCCTGGGCATCACGGTCGGCTTCCACCGCCTGCTCACGCATCAGAGTTTCCGCGTGCCGCAATGGGTGCGGGTGCTGTTCGCCGTGGCGGGCTCGATGGCCATCCAGGGCGCGGTCATCGACTGGGTAGCCACGCACCGCCGCCACCACGCCTACTCCGACCGGCCCGGCGATCCCCACTCGCCGCACGTCGACTTCGAAGACGGCTTCAAGGGACTGCTGAAGGGGCTGTGGTTCGCCCACACCGGGTGGCTGTTCTCGCCCGAGACCACCGTCCAGGAGGCGTGGGCCCCCGACCTGCTCAAGGACCGGGCGATCGTCAAGGTCAACCGCCTGTTCCCCTGGCTGCTGCTCACCACCTTCGCCCTCCCGGCGGTCCTCGGTGGCCTGTTGACCATGTCGTTCGCCGGCGCGCTCACGGGCTTTCTGTGGGGCAGCCTGGTCCGCATCTTCCTGCTGCACCACGTCACCTGGTCGATCAACTCGATCTGCCACGTGTTCGGCACCCGGCCCTGGGCCGCCCACGACGAGAGCCGCAACAACCCCGTCATGGCGCTGCTCGGCTTCGGCGAGGGTTGGCACAACGGCCACCACGCCTTCCCGGCATCGGCCCGCCACGGGCTGCGCTGGTGGGAGTTCGACATCTCGTGGGTGGTCATCCGCACCATGCAGGTGCTCCGCCTCGCCCGCGACATCAAGTTGCCCTCCACCACCCAGTTGGAGCGTCGGACGCGGAAGGCGTAATTCTGGGCTGGGTCCCCCTTCTCGCTCGCTTCGCTCGCTCGTTGCCCCCCAGCCCGGCCGATACGTTGTTCGCATCCGAGCGGGCGAGGAACCGTGGTGACGACCCCCAGGCGCGTGCGCATGACCGCGCCGCAGCGACGCGAGCAGTTGATCGGCGTCGCGCGGCAGGTCTTCGCCGAGCGCGGCTACCAGGGGGCCGCGATCGAGGAGATCGCCGACCGTGCCAGCGTGTCCAAGCCGGTCGTCTACCAGCACTTCGGCGGCAAGGAAGGCCTGTACGCCGTCGTCGTCGACCGTGAGGTCCAGCGGCTGACCAGCGCGATCGCCGGCTCGTTCGACGCCGTGCATCCGCGCCTGGTCGCCGAGTCCGCCGCCGAGGCGTTCCTGTCCTACATCGAGGAGCACGAGGACGGCTTCCGGGTGCTCGTCCGCGACGCACCCGTCGGCGCCAGCGACGGCACGCTGGCGTCCGTGCTCGACGACGTGGCCGTGCGGGCCGAACGCCTGCTGGTGGACGAGTTCGGCGAGCGCGGCTTCGACGAGAACACCGCGCCCATGTACGCCCGGATGCTGGTCGGCGCGGTCGCCCTCGTCGGCGAGTGGTGGCTCGAGGTCCGTGAGCCACCCCGCGAGGTCGTGGCGGCCCACGTGGTGAACCTGCTCTGGAACGGCCTGCGCCACCTCGAGCACACCCCGACCACCCTGCGTCATGCCGACGGCACCCGTCGCAGCGGCCGGACCGAGCGCCCATGAGGGCCACCGAGCAGCCCCTGGTGGCCCGCATGCGCGGGTTCGGCACGACCATCTTCAGCGAGATGACCGCCCTCGCCGTCGCCAACGACGCCGTCAACCTCGGCCAGGGCTTCCCCGACGAGGATCCTCCCGAGGCGATGATCGCGGCCGCCACCGCCGCGATGCGGGCCGGCCACAACCAGTACGCGCCGGGGCCCGGCGTCGGTGTCCTGCGGCACGCCATCGCCGACCACCAGCAACGCCACCACGCGCTGACCTACGACCCCGACACCGAGGTCAGCGTCACCTTCGGCGCGACCGAGGCGCTGGCCGCGACCCTGCTGGCCGTCTGCGACCCCGGCGACGAGGTCGTGGTGCTCGAGCCGACCTACGACGCCTACACCGCCGTGCTCGCCCTGGTCGGAGCGACGGCGGTGCCCGTCCGCCTCGACCCTCCCGGCTTCACCCTCGACCTCGACCGGTTCGCCGCCGCCATCACCCCGCGCACCCGCCTCGTGCTGCTCAACAGCCCACACAACCCGACCGGCACCGTCCTCGATGCCGCCAGCCTCGACGCGATCGCCGAACTGTGCGTCGAGCACGACCTGCTCGCCCTGACCGACGAGGTCTACGAACACCTCGTCTACGACGGCGAACACGTCCCGCTCGCGTCGCGGGCGGGCATGCGCGAGCGGACCGTCACCGTCTCGTCGGCGGGCAAGACCTTCTCGTGCACCGGATGGAAGATCGGCTGGGCCTGCGCGCCGCCGCCGCTGACCGACGCGCTGCGCACGACCAAGCAGTTCCTGTCGTTCGCGGGCGGTACCCCGCTGCAGCACGCCGTCGCGGTCGGCCTGTCCGCCGACGACGCCGTCTTCGACGAGGTCCGGGAGCTGCACCGTCGGCGGCGGGACCTGTTGGTCGACGCCCTGGTCGCCGCCGGCTGCGACGTCCGTCGTCCCGCGGGTGGCTACTTCGCCACCCTCGACGTCCGCGACCTCGGCCACGACGACGGCGAGGCGTTCTGCCGCTGGGCACCCGGCGCGATCGGCGTCGCCGCCGTCCCGGTCAGCGCCTTCGTGCGCGACCCCGACGACACCGTCCGGCCGCTCGTCCGCCTCGCGTTCTGCAAGCCGGAAGCGGTCATCGAGGCCGGCGTCGACCGGCTCCTCGACGCGCGCCGGCACGCCACGGGAGGCCCACGATGAGGATCGCCGCCGTCCAGCACGACATCGTGTGGGAGGACCGCGACGCGACGCTGCGCCACCTCGACGGGCGGGTCGCCGCGGCCGCCGCCGGTGGTGCGCGGCTGGTCACCTTCACCGAGATGTTCGCCACCGGCTTCTCGATGAACACCCACACCACGGCCGAGGCTCCCGACGGCCCGACCGTGACGTGGATGCGCGACCAGGCGGCCCGGCACGACGTCTGGGTGGCCGGTTCGGTCGCCATCCGCGATCCCGACGTGGACCTGGCGCTCAATGCGCTGTGCCTGGTCTCGCCGACCGGTGACGTGCACCGCTACGACAAGCTGCACCCGTTCACCTACGCCGGTGAACACGAGCGCTTCGGTGCCGGTACGGACGTCGTCACCGTCGACGTCGAGGGGCTGCGGCTGACCCTGTTCGTCTGTTACGACCTGCGGTTCGCCGACGAGTTCTGGGCCTGCGCACGGGACACCGACGCCTACCTCGTGGTCGCCAACTGGCCCGCCGCCAGACGGCGTCACTGGCGGGCGCTGCTCGATGCCCGGGCCATCGAGAACCAGGCCTACGTCGTGGGCGTCAACCGCGTCGGCGAGGGCGGCGGGCTGCCCTACGCCGGCGACAGTCGCGTCGTCGACCCGCTCGGGGAGGTGCTGGTCTCGGCCGCCGGCGCCGAGACGATCCTGTATGCCGACCTCGACCCCGACGTGGTCGCTCGCGTACGCGCCGACCTGCCGTTCCTGCCCGACCGCCGCACCGGATGAACGTCGCCCTGGTCACCGCCACGGTCGAGGGGCTCGACTTCGTCGCGGACGTCGACGCTGCCCTCGCGACCGCCCTGCACGCTCGCGGTGTCGAGGTGTCGCAGCCACGCTGGGACGCCCCCGACGTGGACTGGGCAGCCTTCGACGTCGCCGTGGTGCGCACGACGTGGGACTACCCGCTGCGGCGCGACGAGTTCCTCGCCTGGGCCGCCGACGCCGGACAGCGCACGCAACTGTGGAACCCTGCCGAGGTGCTGCGCTGGAACACCCACAAGTCCTACCTGCTCGAACTCGAGGAACGCGGCGCACCCGTGGTGCCGACCGCCTGGCTCGGCCGGGGCGACCGCGTCGTGCTCGATGACCTGCTGCGCGCGCGCGGCTGGGCGCGGGCCGTCGTGAAGCCGGCCGTCGGTGCGGGCGCGAGCGGGCTGGCCCGGGTCGAGGTCGGCGACCCCGCCGCACAGGCGCACCTCGAGCGTGAGGTGGCCGCCGGCGACGTGATGGTCCAGCCCTACCTCGCCTCGGTCGAGACCCGCGGCGAGTTGTCGGTCGTGGTCGTGGACGGGGAGGTCAGCCATGCGGTCCGCAAGCGGCCCGGCGGCGGTGACTTCCGCATCCAGGAGGAGTTCGGCGGCCGCTACGACGTGGTCGACCTCGACGCCGACACAGTCGCCCTGGCCCGCTGGATCGTCGAGGCGACCGGGCACGAGATGCTCTACGCCCGCGTCGACCTGCTCGAGGATGACCTCGGCCAGCTGCAACTGGCCGAACTCGAGGCCACCGAGCCCGACCTGTACCTGCGCCACGTGCCGGCCGCCGCGGACCGGGTCGCCGACGCCGTGGTCCGCCGCGGACAGGTCTCGACCCGTCCGGACCCGGCCTGATCTGCGAACCTGGGACGAGTCGGCTGCAGCCAACGAACCAGGAGCACACGTGCGCATCGCCATCACCGGGGCCACCGGCCTGATCGGCGGCGCCCTCGCCGATGACCTCGTCCGCGACGGGCACGAGGTCGTCAAGGTCACGCGCTCGCCCGACCGTGCTGCTGCCGGCGACGTCGTCTGGGACCCCGACGGGGGCACGATCGACACCGCGGGGCTCGAGGGGCTCGACGGGGTCGTCCACCTCGCCGGCGAGCCGATCGGGGATGCGCGCTGGACCGACGCGACGAAGCGACGCATCCACGACAGCCGCACCCGCGGGACAGGCCTGATGGCGCGCACCCTCGCCGGGCTCGCGGCGCCACCGGCGGTGTTCGTCTCGGGCTCGGCGGTCGGCTTCTACGGCGACCGTGGCGACGAGGTGCTCACCGAGGCGTCGGCACCCGGCGACGACTTCCTCGCCGACGTCTGTCGCGACTGGGAGGCGGCCGCCGAACCCGCCCGCGCCGCAGGCATCCGGGTCGCCCATCCGCGAACCGGTGTGGTGATCGCGCGCGAGGGACCGCTGATCGACAAGATCGAACTGCCGTTCAAGCTCGGCATCGGCGGCAAGGTCGGCAGCGGGCGCCAGTACGTGCCGTGGATCTCGCTGACCGACGAGGTCCGGGCCCTGCGCTTCCTGCTCGAGCACGACCTCGCCGGGCCGGTCAACCTGACCGCGCCCGAACCGGTCACCAACGCCGAGTTGACCAAGGCGCTCGGCGACGTCATGCACCGGCCCACCGTGCTGCCGATCCCGACACTGGCCGTGACGGCGCTGTACGGCGAGATGGGGCGCACGCTGGCCACCGTCAGCCAACGGGTCGTTCCCGAGCGCCTGCTCGCAGCCGGGTTCGAGTTCGAGCACGCCGACCTGCGCGCCGCACTGGCCCTCGCCCTGCGCTGACCGCGCCCAGCCAACGCGCGATTGGGCGGGCGCACCACGGCTCTGGCAGGCTGCCGCCCATGCGCGTCCTACTGCTCACCTGGGAGTACCCGCCACACGTCGTCGGTGGCCTCGGCCGCCATTGCGCCGCGCTGGCCCGCAACCTCGTCGCCCAGGGGCACGAGGTCCACGTCGTCACCCGCGGCCACGGACCCGACGGCCCGGACGGGCAGGCCGACCCTGCCGAGGAGTGGCTCGAGGGCGTCCACGTGGTCCGCGTGACCGAAGCGCCACCGGTGATCCCGTTCAGCGACCTCGTCCCGTGGGTGCTGGCGTTCAACAACCGGGTCCAGGCGGCGGCGGCGCGGCTCGCGCGGACCTACGACTTCGACGTCGTCCACGCCCACGACTGGCTGGTGGCCTACGCCGCGGCCGGCATCAAGGACGCGTTCGGCCTGCCGCTGGTCGCGACCGTGCACGCCACCGAGTACGGCCGGCACCAGGGCTGGCTGCCCGGTCCGATGAACAAGCTCATCCACCAGGTCGAGTGGTGGCTGACCTACGAGGCCCGTCGCGTGATCGCCTGTTCGGGCTACATGCGCGGGCAGGTCGAGGACATCTTCGCCCTGCCGCCCGAGAAGGTCGACGTCGTCCCCAACGGTGTTGCCGTGCGCGACTTCGCGCTGCCCGCCGAGGAGGTCGCCGACTTCCGGCGCGGCCTGGTCGGTCCACGGACCCGCATGGTGCTCTTCGCCGGGCGCCTCGAGTACGAAAAGGGGGTCCAGACCGTCCTCGAGGCACTGCAGGAGGTGCGGGCCGCCGTCGGACCGGTGAAGTTCTTCATCGCCGGCATCGGCACGTACTCGGAGGAGTTGCGGCGTCGCGTCCGCGAACTCGGGCTGCGCCGCCACGTGCACTTCACCGGCTTCCTGCCCGACCACGAACTGCGCCTGCACTACGCGGCCGCCGACGTGGCCGTGGCCCCCAGCATCTACGAGCCGTTCGGTCTCGTCGCCGTCGAGGCGATGGCCTGCGGGACCCCGGTGGTCGCGGGCGCCACCGGCGGGCTGCGCGAGATCGTGGCCGGTGGGTCGGGCCTGAGCTTCCCGCCCCAGGACGCCGACGAACTCGCTGCGGCGCTGGTCCGCGTGCTGACCGACGGCGACCTCGCCGCCGGCATCGTCGCCCGCGCCCGCCGTCGCATCACCGAGCGCTACGACTGGTCGTCGGTCGCCGCCGCCACCGTCGACGTCTACGTGCGCGCGATCCGCGAGGAGGCCGAGCTCGCGGGGACCGAGGAGCGGCCGGCACTACGGCCCCAACTGCACGCCGCCCCGATCCTCGAACTCGACGGGTTGGCCGGGTGAGCGACGCGCAGGATCCGTCCGGAGGTGCGTCGAGCCGGCAGACGCGGATCACCATCGCCGACGTGGCCCGCGCGGCCGGGGTCTCGCGCAGCGCGGTCTCGTTCGCGCTCAACGACCGGCCGGGGATCGCCGCCGACACGCGGGCCCGGATCCTGCGCATCGCCGACGAACTCGGGTGGCGTCCGTCCGCGCGTGCCCGCGCCCTGGTCAACGACCGGGCAGACGCGGTGGGGTTCGTCTTCGCGCGGCCGGTCGAACTGCTCATCGCCGACCCGTTCTTCAGCCAGTTCCTCGCCGGCCTCGAGATGGTGCTCTCGCCGGCCGACCAGGCGCTGGTGCTGCAGGTCATCACCGGCGGACCCGAGGACGAGGCGGCCGCGTATCGCCGGATGGCGGGCGACGGGCGGGTCGACGGGTTCGTGCTGACCGACGCGACCGAGGACGACCCGCGGTTCGCCGTGCTCGAGCAGACCGGGCTGCCGGCCGTGATCGCCGGCGACGCCGCGGCCGAGACGCCCTTCCCGACCGTCGGTCCCGACGAGTTCGCCGGCACGCGGGTCGGGGTCGAGCACCTGCTGGGGCTCGGTCACCGCCGCATCGCCTACGTCGCGGGTCCGCAGAACATGCAACACGCACGCCGCCGCCGCGACGCGTGGCACGACACGCTGGTCGAGGCCGGGGCCCAACCGGACCTGCTGCGCTACAGCGACTTCACCGGTCCGGGAGGTGCCGGCGCGACCGAGCAACTGCTCGCCGAGGCCGACCCGCCCACCGCCATCGTGTACGCCAACGACCTGATGGCGATGGCCGGCATGGCGGCGCTGCACCGCGCGGGGTGGCGTGTCCCCGGCGAGATCTCGGTCGTGGGCTACGACGACATCGCGCTGGCCGCCCACACCTCGCCGCCGTTGACCACGGTGCGTCAGGACGTGATCGGCATCGGGCGGCTGGTCGCGGCCGAGCTGCTGCAACGCATCACCGGCGGGCCGATCGAGACGCCGCCGCTGCAGGCCCCCACCCTGGTCGTGCGTGAGACCACGGGCCCGGCACCGCCGCCACGTGCCGCTCCGCACCGAGGGCGCGGTCGCTGACCCGGCCGCTCACGCGACCGCGACGGCCTGTATCACGGTGGCCGTCTCTGGATGGTGGGCGTGCAGGGCGATCCCGTGGTCGGCCAGGTGGGCGCCGCTCACCTCGACGTGGCCGCGCTCGTACCAGGCCGGGGGGCGACCGCCGGCCGGGGGATCGGTGAGCACGTCGACCAGTTCGACGCGGTAGCGCCGGCGCGGCTCGAGGCCCGGCATGCGGACCGCGGCCGGTCTGGCCCAATCGCTGCTGTGCACCTGGCAGTACGAGAACAGCCCGCGTTCGGCCGTCACGACCCCATGGACCAGGGCCGCCTCGTCGGGATGGTCGACCCGAACGACGCGGCCGCCGTGCAGGACGTCGCGCCAGTCGCGGTGCAGCGCGATGGCGCGGCCCAGCACGTCGCGGTCGTGCTCGGAGGCCGCGAGAAGGTCCCACTCGACGCCGAGGTGGCCGAAGAACGCGGTGGCCAGCCGCAGCGCCAGGCTGGTGGTACGCCCGGTCGTCTTCGACACCGCGGGGCCGACGTGGGCGCCGAGCAGTTCGGGGGGCAACAGCAGCGACGCACCGCGCTGGATCGCCTGCCGCTCGATGGGGTCGTTGCAGTCGGAGGTCCACACGCGGTGGGTCCGGGCCAGGATGCCGAGGTCGACCCGCCCCCCACCGCCCGAGCAGCTCTCGATCTCGAGCCCGGGATGCGCCGCGAGCAGGTCGTCGAGCAACCGGTACAGCGCCACGACGTGTGCGTGCGTCGCGGCCACCCCGCCGTGCTCGGCCGCGACGTGGTCGCGGTTGTCGTCCCACTTGAGGTAGCCGGCGCCGGTCTCGTCGAGCAGCGCGTCGAGCCGTTCGCGCAGGTAGGCGCCCAGGTCGTCGCGGGCGATGTCGAGGACGTGCTGGTGACGGGTGGTCGGTCCGCTGGTCCGCGTCAGTGCCACCGACGGGTCGTCGCGGAACAGGCGTGAATCGGGGTTGACCATCTCGGGTTCCACCCACAGGCCGAACTGCATGCCACGCTCGCGGACGTGCTCGGCCAACGGCGCCAGCCCGTCGGGATGCACCTGTGGGTCGACGTACCAGTCGCCGAGGCCGGCCGTGTCGTCGCGGCGCCCGAGGAACCAGCCGTCGTCGAGCACGAAGCGTTCGATGCCCACGTCCCCGGCCGCGTCGGCGAGCGCCGCGAGCCGCTGCGGGTCGTGGTCGAAGTACACCGCCTCCCAGGTGTTGAGCGTGACCCGCCGCGGCGTACGTGGGTGCACCGGGCGGGCGCGGACGTGGGCGTGGAAGGCATCGGAGACGCCGTTCATGCCCCGGTCGGAGGCGACCGCGTACACGGTGGGGGTGACGTAGGTCTCACCCGGGCGCAGCACCACCTCCCCTGGATGCAGATGCTCGGCCGCCTGCAGGTACGCGAACCCGTCGGCGGTCCGGTCGGCCCGCAGTTCGTGGTTGCCCGACCAGCCGAGGTGGACCGCCCAGACCCAGCCGGTCTCCTGCCCGAACCGGGCGCTGCCGGCCAGCAGCAGCGGCGGGTCCTCGTGCGAGGTGCGGCCGCGGACGTTCACCCGCTCGATGCGGCCGATGCCCCACGGCTGGCGTTGCAGGTGGAACTCGCGGATCCAGCGGCCGGCGAACGAGGCGACCTCGCGAGCCTGGTCGCCGACCGGCACGGTGATGCGCAACGCGTCGAGGTGGTAGTCGTCGGGCGTCGGCGGCCGGCCGCTCGGGCGGCCCAGACCGGGCGTGGCCGCAGGGAGGTCGTGCGCCCCGTCCTCGCCGTCCCGGCCGCGCAGGTTGGTGACGGCGGCCCGGGCGGTCAGGACGTCGTGGACGTCGAGCGCGAGTTCGAGGTGCAGGCGCAGCCCCGTGTCGGGATCGTCGGCGACGGTGGTCAGTCCGCGGCCGTCGACCACGGTGTGCACGCGCGACAGGCGCGGTGCCCAGCCGGTGCCGTCGGCGAACGCGCCGCGCAGGGCCGGTGCACCCTGAAAGCCGGTGGCGTGCATCGGCAACAGATCGAGCGCCAACGGCCCGTCGACCGAGGCCTGGGCCTGGGCCGGGCCCACCGCGACGGCGGCGTCCGCCGCGGCCGAGGGGTCCGCCGGGGCGGGTCCGAATGCCCGCAGGATCGGGACCGCGTCCGCAGGCACCTCGACCAGCACGGCGCTTCGCGTGCCTGTCAGCCAGTGGTGGCCACGCACCCGTGTTCTCCTCGCCTCACGTACCCGCTCCGGACCGGAGCGTAGTCGGCTTCCTTCGATGCCAAACCCTTGACACAGCGAAACTGAATCGGTTTAGTGAACTTGGGCGGAAGAGGGATCGCCCGTGTGCGCGGCCGTCGAGGCCGCAGGGAGTGCCTCCTGGCGGGGGGTCTTGCCGGCATGCCCGCGTTCCCTGACCAGCTCATCCGGCGTGACCGATCAGGGAGAAGAACCACGATGGGAGTCTGGGTACGACGCACCAGCGCACTGCTCGCGGTAGGCGTCCTCTTGGCCGCCTGCGGCGGCGGGGGCGACGACGACGATGACGCGGCCCCCGCGGCCGAGGAAGGCAGCGAGGAGACGTCCGAGGAACCGACCGAGGAGGCCGGCGGCGAGGACGTCGAGGGCATGGCCGAGGCCGAGGCCCTCGTGGGCGACTATCCCCGCAACGAGACCCTGTTCACCAGCGGCACCCAGTGGGGCCCGCCGTCGAGCTGGAACCCGATTCCCGAATCGGGCGAGGCGACCGGCGTGCGCGGCGCTCTCTACGAGCCGCTGTTCATCTTCGATCCCCACAACGTCGAACTCGAGCCGTGGTTGGCCGAGAGCGGCGAGTGGACCGACGACGACACCTACGTGCTGACCCTGCGCGACGGGTTGACCTGGCAGGACGGCGAGGAACTGACCGTCGACGACGTGCTGTTCACCGTCGGCATGGGCCAGGAGACCGAGACGGTCTCGACCGCCAACCTGTGGAACTGGCTCGCCTCGGCCGAGGCCACCGGCGACACCGAGATCACCTTCGAGTTCTCCGACCCGCGCTACCAGGAATGGGACAACTTCCTGTACGGCACGATGATCGTGCCCGAACACATCGTGGGTGAGTGGGCACCGGAGGAGTACGTCTCCAACGCCAACGAGAACCCGATCGGGTCCGGGGCGTTCAAGTACTCCAGCCACGGCGCGGACCGCATGGTCTGGGAACGCAACGACGACTGGTGGGGCATCGACGGGCTCGGGCTCGAGCTGCCGATGCGCTACATCGTCGACATCGTCAACCCCTCGAACGAGGTCGCGCTCGGTCTGCTGTTGCAGAACGGCCTCGACCTGTCCAACAACTTCCTGCCGGGCATCACCCAGCTGGTCGAGAACGGACAGGCGCAGACCTACTTCCCCGACGAGCCGTACATGCTCTCGGCCAACACGGCGATGCTGGTGCCCAACACCACCAAGGAACCCACCAACGACCCCGAGTTCCGCAAGGCGCTGGCCTACGCGATCGACGTCGATCGCATCGTCGACGGTGCCTACGGCAACATCGTGCAGAAGGCCCACCCGTCCGGACTGCTGCCGGTGTTCAGCGACTTCTACGACGAGGACGTCGCCGGTGAATTCGGCTTCGGCTACGACCCCGACACCGCCGCGCAACTCCTGGCCGACGCCGGCTACGAGGACACCGACGGTGACGGTTTCGTCGAGACGCCGGGTGGCGACCCGATCGCGCTGTCGCTGATCGTTCCGGCCGGCTGGACCGACTGGATGGAGGCCGCCCGTGTGATCGCCGAGAGTGCCCGCGCGGCCGGGATCAACGTCACCGAGGAGTTCCCCGACGCGGGTGCGCTCGACGATGCCCGGACGACCGGTGACTTCGACCTGGTCATCAACAACTGGACCACGCTGAGCAACACCCCGTGGAGCTACTACAACTACCTGTTCTACCAGCCCCTCACCGAGCAGATGTTCGCCGGCAACTTCGGTCGCTACGAGAACGACGAGGCGTGGGAGCTGGTGCAGCAGTTGTCGCGGACCGAGACCGGCAGTGACGACTTCATGGACACCCTGGGTCAGCTCCAGGAGATCTCGCTCACCGAGATGCCCATGATCCCGCTCTGGTACAACGGCCTGTGGGCCCAGTACAACCCGGTGCAGTGGACCAACTGGCCCACTGACGGCGGCAGCAACGACATCTACCCGAGCACCTGGGGCGGCTTCTGGGAGTTCGGCACGGTGAAGATGCTCTCGCAGCTCGAGCCCGTCGGCTGACGGACACCGTGTCGCCCCTGCGTCCGCGCGGGGGCGCCACGGAGGAAGCGCCTCCGACGCACCCTCCAGCCGTCGGAGGCGCTTCCCCTCCAATCCCGCCCGCCGTGGGTTGGCCCGTCGACCGAGGGGGAGTGGTCCCATGGGCAGATATTTCGCCCGCAAGTCACTGATCTACGCGCTGACGTTCTTCGTGGCCGTCACGCTCAACTGGGTGATCCCACGCCTGATGCCGGGCGACCCCGTACAGCGGATGCTCACCAGGGCCGCGGTGGCGCACCCGGCCACGATCGAACCCATGCGCGCCTACTACGAGTCGATCTTCGGGTTCGACCTGCCGGTCTGGCAGCAGTACGTCAACTACTGGGCCGAGATCTTCCAGGGCAACCTCGGGGTGAGCATCTGGCTGTTCCCGACCCCGGTCGGCGAGGTCATCATGCGCGCCGTCCCCTACACGCTCGGGCTGATGCTGCCCGCCATCCTGCTCAGCTGGGTGGTCGGCAACAAGGTCGGGGCGTTCGCGGCACGCAGCCGGTGGCTCGACAACACCGTCCTGCCGGTCGGCTACCTGCTCACCGCGACGCCCTACATGTGGCTGGCCATCCTGCTGGCCTGGAGCCTCGGCGTGGTCGCGGGCATCTTCCCGGTCGCCGGCGGCTACGACTTCGGCCGTGTGCCCGCATGGTCGTGGAGTTTCGTCGGCAACCTGCTCCAGCACTGGTTCCTGCCGTTTCTGTCGCTGTTCCTGGTCGCGCTGGGCGGCTGGGCCATCGGGATGCGCAACCTGATCATCTACGAACTCGAGGCCGACTACGCCAACTACCTCGACGCGCTCGGGGCACCGCGCCGGCTGGTACGCAGGTACGCCTTCCGCAATGCGCTGCTACCCCAGATCACCGGCCTCGCGCTGCAACTGGGCGTGATCATCGGCGGCGCGCTGGTCACCGAGGTCGTCTTCGCCTACCCCGGGATCGGCAACCTGATCCTGCAGGCGATCAACAACCAGGACTTCTTCCTGCTGCAGGGGACGCTGCTGTTCGTCGTCCTGGGCGTGCTCGTGGCCAACTTCATCATCGACGTCGTGTACGTGCTGGTCGACCCACGGACCCGCACCGGACTGCAGGGGGCGACCGCATGAGCCGTCAGGACAGCTCGGTCGTCGCGACCGACACGCCGCCCGATCCGGCCAACGCCGGCGCGCCCAGCGGCGGCGCACCGCTGGCCGGGCGCACGCGCGAGACGCTGTACTTCGCGCTGCGCAACCCCAAGGTCATCGGCGCCCTGATCGTGGTCCTCGGGTTGCTGGCGCTCGGCCTGATCGGACCGAACCTGTTCGAACACGGACCGACCGACTACATCGCGGCTCCGCAGCAGCCGCCCTCGGGGGAGTTCTGGTTCGGCACGACGATGTTCGGCCAGGACGTGTTCGTCCAGTTCGTCGCGGGCCTGCGCGCGACGTTCGTCGTGGGCGTGCTCGGCGGTGGCGTGGCCGGGATCGTCGGCATGACGATCGGCTTCGTGGCCGGCTACCGCGGCGGGTGGGTCGACGAACTGCTCAGCATGCTCACCAACATCGTGCTGGTGATCCCCGGGTTCGTGGTCCTGATCATCATCAACGCCTACCTCGGCGTCCGCAGCGTCCCCATGCAGGCGCTCTACATCGGGCTGTTCAGCTGGCCCTGGGTCGCCCGCGCCGTGCGGGCCCAGACCTTCTCGCTGCGCAGCCGTGACTTCGTCGACCTCGCCAAGCTGTCCGGCCTGCCCACCCGCACCATCATCCGGCGCGAGGTCGCGCCGAACATGTACTCGTACCTGTTCATGACCTTCGTGTTGCTGTTCGGCGGGTCGATCCTCACCGCCGCGGCCCTCGACTTCATCGGCCTCGGCCCGACCAACGCGATCTCGCTCGGCCTGATGATGAACCAGGCCATGCAGTGGAGCGCGCTCTACCTCGGCATGTGGTGGTGGTTCGTGCCGCCGGGTGCCGGCATCACCGCGATCGTCGGTGCGCTCTACATCATGAACGTCGGCCTCGACGAGGTCTTCAACCCCAAGCTCCGGGAGATGTGACGTGAGCCTCAAGGTCGACGACCTCCGGGTCCACTACCACACCCTGCGCGGCGACGTCCGTGCGCTCGACGGCGTGTCGTTCTCGATCGACGACGGCGAGATCATGGGGTTGGCCGGCGAGTCGGGGTGTGGCAAGAGCACGCTCGGCAAGGCCCTGATCCGGTTCGACAGCCGCATGCGCCACATCGACGGCAGCGTGCAACTCGACGGTCAGCAGTTGCCGATCGGCGACGACGCGGCGATGCGCCGGCACCGGTTCCGCGACGTGTCGCTGATCCCGCAGTACGCGATGAGTGCGCTGAACCCGACCCGCAAGATCGGGCGGATGATCCGCGAACTGCTCGAGTCGCGCGGCGAGGACTATCACGCGATCCTGCCCGAACTCGAGCGCCGGATGGAGCTGGTCGGGCTCTCGGTCGACGTGCTCGAGCGCTATCCGATCGAGTTGTCCGGCGGCATGAAGCAGCGCATGGTGCTGGTGCTGTCCACGCTGCTCGATCCCTCGCTTCTGATCGGCGACGAGGTGACCTCGGCCCTCGACGTCTCGAGCCAGAAGGCCGTCGCTCGTGCGCTGGTCGAGTTCCGCGACCGCGGTTTCGTGCGCTCGATGATCGTGGTGACCCACGACATCTCGGTGCTCTACCAGATCGCCGACACCATCCTGGTGATGTACGCGGGGCAGCTCGCCGAGAAGGCGCCGACGGACACGGTCATCGAGAAACCACGCCACCCCTACACCAAGATGCTGATCGGCGCCCTGCCCGAGGTGGGGGTGCGCTACACCGAGCGCAAGCTCTCGGGCATCCCCGGTCGGCCACCGCCGCTGCTCGACCCCCCGGAGGGCTGTCGCTTCCGCGATCGTTGCCCGCTGGCGCACGACAAGTGTGTCGAGACGCCCCCCTTCGTCGAGATCGCACCCGACCACGAGGTCGCGTGCTGGGCGGTGACGAGCTGATGCTGCACGTCGAGAAGGTCAACAAGATCTACCGGGTCGGCACCTTCGGGACCGAGGAACTGCACGCCGTCCGCGACGTCAGCTTCGACGTCCAGCGCGGTGAGGTGGTCTCGCTCATCGGTGAGTCGGGGTCGGGCAAGTCCACGCTGGGCAAGATGGTGCTCAAGCTGATCTCGACCACGAGCGGGACGATCCGCTTCGACGGCAGCGACGTGGGGGAGCTGCGCCGGTCGCGCCTGCGCGAGTACTACCGGCGGGCACAGGGCGTCTTCCAGGATCCGTTCAGCTCGTACAACCCGATCTTCAAGGTCGATCGCACCTTCGACGCCGTGCGTGGCTCGTACTTCCCGGGGACGAGCGACGCGGACTGGGACACCAAGATCGACGACGCGCTGAAGGCGGTCAGCCTCAACCCCGGCGACGTGCTCGGCAAGTACCCGCACCAGCTCAGCGGTGGCCAGTTGCAGCGCCTGCTGATCGCCCGGGCCCTGCTGCTCGACATCGAGCTGTTGGTCGCGGACGAGATCATCAGCATGCTCGACGCGTCCACCCGCATCGACGTGCTCAACCTGCTCGGCGAGCTCAAGGAGCGGGGCCTCGGCATCCTGTTCATCACCCACGATCTGTCGCTGGGCAACTACGTCAGCGACCGGGTCGTGATCCTCTACCGCGGCCGGGTGGTCGAGAGCGGCGACACCGAGGTCGTCTTCGGCGACCCGCTGCACCCCTACACGCGCAACCTGCTCGCGTCGGTGCCCCAGCTCGACAAGCGCTGGGACGAGGTCGAGGCCGCCGTCGCCGCCCGTGAGACCGAGCTGTCGGGCCGCTGCCTCTACCACGAGCAGGTGGATCCGGCCGTCCGCGACAACCTGGCCGAGGTCGCCCCGGGTCACCTCGTCGGTTGCTTCGCCATGGACGTCACCGACCCATGTCCCATCACCGGAGAGGTCGCCGCATGACGAGCACGATCCCGTCCACGACCAACGGTGGCACCCCACCTGCACCCGATGGCACCGCGACCAGCGGTCGCACCCCACCTGCACCCGATGGCACCGCACCCAGCCGTGACGCCGAGGCGCTCGCCGCCCGGTTCCCCTCGCGGTTTCTGTTCGGGGCCGCCACGTCCGCCTACCAGATCGAGGGCGCCGTGAACGTCGACGGCCGGGGCCCGTCCATCTGGGACACCTACAGCCACACGCCGGGCCGCACGGCCAACGGCGAGACCGGGGACGTCGCGGTCGACCACTACCACCGCGTCGAGCAGGACGTGGCCCTGATGGCCGACCTGGGCCTGTCCGCATACCGGTTCTCGGTCGCCTGGCCGCGCATCGTCCCCGACGGCGACGGTGCCGTCGAGCCACGCGGGCTCGCGTTCTACCGGCAACTCGTCGACGCCCTGCGCGACGCGGACATCGAGCCGGTGGTCACGCTCTACCACTGGGACCTGCCCCAGGCGCTGCAGGACAAGGGCGGCTGGGCCAACCGCGACGTCGTCGCCGCCTTCACCCGCTACGCCCGCATCGTCCACGACGAACTCGGCGACGCCGTGCGGACGTGGACCACCCACAACGAGCCCTGGTGCGCCGCCTTCCTCGGCTACGGGCTGGGCCGGCACGCGCCCGGCCTGACCGAGCCACGGGCCGCCTTCCGTGCCGCCCACCACCTGCTGCTCTCGCACGGCGACGCGGTCGCCGCGATGCGAGGCCAGGCCGGCGGCGACGACCACCGGTTCGGCATCGTGCCCAACCTGTACGGCGTCGTCCCGGCGACCGACAGCGAGGACGACGCTCGCGCCGCTGCAACGATCGACGCGCTGCAGAACCGGCTGTGGCTCGACACCACGCTGTTCGGCCGCTACCCCGACGAGGTGATCGAACTCCACCAGCGGTTCCGGGCCGACGACGCCGTGCACGACGGCGACCTCGAGCGGATCGCCCAGCCACTCGACCTCCTCGGGGTGAACTACTACAGCCGCCACCACGTCCGCGGCGGCCAGGGTGAAGGCGGCTTCGTCACCGCCTATCCGGGCGCCGGCCACGTCGAGTTCCTCGCCCCGCCCGAGCCGACCACCGACATGGGCTGGGGGATCGAGCCCGAGGGGCTGCGCGCACTGCTCGTGCGACTGCACGTCGAATGGCCGGTCCCGCCGCTGCTGATCTGCGAGAACGGGGCGGCGTTCCCCGACACCGACCTCGGTGCCGACGGCGTCGTGCGCGACCTCGACCGGCGGCAGTTCCTCGCCGACCACGTCGCAGCCGTGGCCGACGCGATCGACGAGGGCGTCGACGTCGCCGGCTACATGGCCTGGTCGTTGCTGGACAACTTCGAATGGGCGTACGGCTACGGCAAGCGGTTCGGGATCGTCCAGGTCGACTACGACACGCTCGAGCGCGTCGTGAAGGCCAGCGGCCACTGGTATCGCGACCTGCTCGCCGCACACCGCGCGACCGGTACCGGCTGACCTGCATCACCGCCCGCTTCCCGTCCTCCCGAGGCACGTCAATGGCATCCCCGACCCGTACCCGCTCCGAACTGAACGACGGCTGGCAGCTGCACCTGATCGCTCCGGGTGACGGCACGCCGCTCGGGATCACCGCCAACTCCCCTCTCCCCGCGGTGGTCCCGGGCGTCGTGCACACCGACCTGGTCCGGGCCGGCGTCCTCGACGACCCCACGGTCGGTCTGCGCGAGCGCGACCAGCACTGGATCGGCCGCTCGACCTGGGCCTACCGCACCACGGTCGACTGGGAACCCGACGGCAACGACCACGTCGAGCTGGTCTGCGACGGCCTCGACACGGTCGCCGAGGTGCGTGTCAACGGCGAGGTGCTGGCGACGACCCGCAACATGCACCGCCGCTACCGCTTCGACGTGACCGGCCGGCTGCGCGAGGGCGCGAACGACCTCGAGGTGCGCTTCCTCGACGTGTACGACGAGATCGACCGGGTCCGCGCCGAGGTCGGGATCCTGCCCGCCACCGAGGCGATCCACTATCCCTACGTGCGTAAGATGGCGTGCAACTTCGGCTGGGACTGGGGCCCGGTCCTGGTCACCGCCGGCATCTGGCGCCCGATCGCGCTCGAGTCGTGGTCGACCGCCCGCCTCGACGCGCTCCGCCCGCTCGCCACGCTCGGCGACGACGGCGCCGGCCACCTCGACCTGCACCTCGACGTCGTGCGCGACACGGCCGCCGAGCTACGCGTGCGGGCCAGCGTGGCCGGCACGATCGCCGAGGGGGCCGTCGGCGACGGCACGGCGCAGCTGTCCTTCGCGGTGCCGGGCACCGAGGCGTGGTGGCCGGTCGGGCACGGCGAACAGCCGCTGTACGACCTCACGGTGGAACTGCTCGACGGCGACCGGGTCGTCGACGTCGCCACGCGCCGGATCGGTTTCCGCACCGTCGAGATCGTCGAGGAACCCGACGCGGTCGGGGTCGGATGGGAGATCCGGGTCAACGGCCGGCGCATCCCGATCCGCGGGTTCAACTGGATCCCCGACACCCCGTTCCCGTCCGAGGTCGACCGGGCCCGCTACGGGCGCCGGATCGAGCAGGCCGTGGCGGCCAACGCCAACCTGTTGCGGGTCTGGGGCGGCGGCATCTACGAGCCGGCCGCCTTCTACGAGCAGTGCGACGCGGCCGGCGTCCTGGTGTGGCAGGACTTCCTGTTCGCCTGCGCCGCCTATCCCGAGACCGACCAGTTCCGCGCCGAGGTCGAGGCCGAGGCACGCCAGGCGGTCGCCGACCACGCCCACCACCCGTCGCTGATCCTGTGGAACGGCAACAACGAGTGCACCTGGGGCTGGCACGACTGGGGCTGGCAGGAGGTGCTCGGCGACCGCCCGTGGGGCAAGACCTACTACTACGAGACCTTGCCGGCGATCGTGGCCGAGCTCGACCCGAGCCGGCCCTACCTGCCGGGCAGTCCGACCTCGGGCGACCTCGAGGTGCATCCCAACGACGACCGTCGCGGCGTGTCGCACATCTGGGACGTCTGGAACGAGAAGGACTACCTGCACTACCGCGACCGTGCGCCCGCGTTCGTGGCCGAGTTCGGGTTCTGCGGCCCGGCGACCTGGGCGACGATGCGCCGCGGCGTGCCCGACGGCGAGCTCACGCTGGACAACGAGGTGGTCGTCCACCACCTGCGTGCCGCCGACGGCGTCACGAAACTGCGACGCGGCCTGGCCGAACACTTCCCCGAACCGTCTCGGGCCGCCTCGGACTCGGGGCGCAATCGAGCCGACGACTGGCTGTGGCTGGCGCAGCTCAACCAGGCCCGCGCGCTGAGTGTCGGGGTCGACCACCTGCGGGCGCTCGAGCGCTGTTCCGGTGCCGTGGTGTGGCAGCTCAACGACTGCTGGCCGGTGATCTCGTGGGCGGCGGTCGACAGCGACGAACGCCGCAAGCCGCTGTGGTACGCCCTGCGCGACGCGTTCGCGCCACGTCGCGTGGTCGTGGTGCCCGAGGACGACGGGCTGGCGCTGGCCGCCGTCAACGACGAGCCCGAGCAATGGGACGCCGCCGTGGTGGTACGGCGGGTCGGCTTCGACGGCACCGTCCTCGCCGAGGCGAAGCTCGACGTGACGGCGCCCGCGCTCGGCGTCGGCCGGGTCGCGCTGGCCGACGACCTCGCGGTGCCAGGCGACCCACGGGCCGAGGTGCTGGTGGTCGACGCGAACGGGCACGGCCGCACCACCTGGTACTGGGCGCGCGACAAGGACCTCGACTACCCACTCGCCGCGTTCGACACCGAGGTGACGGCGACCGGCGACGGCCTGGCGCTGCGCGTGACGGCCCGCTCGCTCGTCCGGGATCTGGCCGTGTTCCCGGACCGGCTGCTGGTCGACGGCGTGCCGCTGGGTCCCGACGCGGTGGTGTCCGAACAGTTGGTGACCCTGCTGCCCGGCGAGACCCGCGAACTCCATGTCCGGGGCGCCCGCCCGGAGCATGCGGCGTCGCTCACCACCCCACCCGTCCTGCGGGCCGTCAACGATCGGGCCCTCGTGCGCCGGTGACCTCTCCCTCGGGGTGCCCACCCTTGGCCACCGTGCGCCGGCGGCGGCACCGACCCGGACAATGCTCCGGCGAGGTGCCGCCGTTTCGTTGACGCGGAGCCACGGGCGGTGGATGCTCGCCGCGGACTCGCATGGGAGGCGACGACATGGCATCGGGCGGCACCTACCAGGTCGAACGGCAGCGGCACGTCGACGCGCCGCCGTCGGCCATCCTCGAACACATCGTCGACTTCCACCGATGGACGGCATGGTCGCCGTGGGAGGGCCTCGACCCGCAGATGCGCCGCACGTACGGCGGCGCGGACCGCGGTGAGGGCGCCTGGTACGAGTGGGACGGCAACCGCAAGGCCGGCCGCGGGCGCATGGAGATCACCGCGGTCGACGACCGGGTCGTGACGATCGACCTGCAGTTCCTCAAGCCGTTCAAGTCGCACAGCACGACCCGGTTCAGCGTCGAACCCGACGGCGACGGCAGCCTCGTCACGTGGTCGATGACCGGGCCGCAGACGGCCATGAGCCGGGTCATGGGCATCTTCACCTCGATGGACAAGCTGATCGGCCCCGACTTCGAGAAGGGCCTGGCCCAACTGCAGGCCGAGGTCGAGGGCGGCGCCGACTCCCCGGCCCGCTGACCCCCGCCTCGCCCGGACGAGCCCGCCGTGCCCGGTCGAGTCCTTCGACTCTGACCGGCTCCCGCCCGCGTCCGTAGGGTCGGTCCCGGTAGGCGGCTCTCGTCCACGCGACGAGCCGAGGCGGACGTCATGCAGACCTTGGTGGAGCAGATCACGTCCCTGGCCGAGCGCGAGGACGTCCCGGTCCTCGGCACTGCCGAGGCGGCGGTCATGGACGACGAGCCGCCGGGGGCGCGACCCTCCGATCTGCTGCCGGGCGCCAAAGGGTTGCTGTGCTTCGGTCTTCCGGTTCCGGCGGGCGTCTACCAGCAGAGCATCCGGGCAACCGACGCCGTGTGGCGATCCCAGAGCCTGTACTACCGGCGGCTCGACGGGCTGTCGGTGAGGTTCGCCGCGTTGCTGGAGGAGTCCGGCGAGCGCGCGCTCCCGGTCTTCGGCTGTGCACCCTTCCGGCTCAACGCGCGAGGCGAGATCCGAGGGTCCCTGAACCAACTGCGCATGGGTGAGGCGGCGGGCCTCGGCATCGTCGGTCGCAGCGGGTTGCTCCTGCACGCTCGCTACGGGCCCCGCTTGATGCTCGGCGGGGTGGTGACCACCGCGGCCCTCCCCGTCATGCGCCGCGGAACGGTCACCGAACCCGGCTGCCCGCCCGACTGCCGGATCTGCGTGGACGTCTGCCCGGTGGGGGCCGTCGCCGAGGACGGCTCGGTCGACACGAACCGCTGCCTGGGCTATGCCGCGCGCACCCCGCTGCTGCCCAAGCTGCGCTATCTCGCACTCAGACGATGGCGGCCCCAACGGGCCGCACGGCTGCTCAACCTGACCACCGTGGACGAGCACACCTTGCACGCCTGCTCGCGGTGCGTCGTCCGCTGCCCGTACGCACACCAGCCGGTCGCGTCGGCGTCCGGCACGTCGGCGACGTGAAGCTCAGTCCCAGCGGAAGCGGACGGCCGAGAACGCGATCGTGCCGATCGCCCACAGCGCCAGGACGGCGACGTGGACCAGCTCGACGCCGTCGCCGACCCACGCGGCCTGCAGGCCGTGCAACGTCGCGCCGACCGGTGTGAACTCGCCGATACGGGCGAGAACAGCGGGCAACTGGTCGGCCGGCACCATCAGGCCGCCGAGCAGCAACTGCGGGAAGAACAGACCCATCCCGTACGCGGTCGCGGTGCTCGCCTTCGGGGCGAGCGACGCGATGGTCACCCCGAGGCCGTACAGGGCGACCGTGCCGGCCGCGAGGACGCCGACGGCGGCGCCAGGCTGCCGCGGGGCCGAGACGCCGAACACCGTGCCGGCCACCACGGCGGTCAGCCCGAGGCTGGTGACCAGCAGGCCGACGTGGACGGCGAGTTGGGCGCCCAGCAGCATCATCGGGTGCACCGGCGTGGTCGCGAGCCGTCGCAGCACGCCGCGTTCGCGGTAGCTCGACAGCGTGACCGGGAACACCGTCAGGGCCATCATCGGCAGAACGAGCACCAACGCGATCGGCACGATGAACAGCTCGAACGGGGTCATCCCACCGAGCTCCGGGGCTGCCTCGTGCATGGCGCCGCTCCCACTGCCGAACCCGACGAGCAGCCCGAGTGGGAGCGCGAACGGCAGGATCATCGAGGCGACGTCACGGCGCAGCAGGGTGAACTCGGTCGTGGTCAGCTTCGCGAACCCGTTCATGCCGGCGTCTCCGCGGCCCGCAACTCCTCGGGGATCTCGTCGCGGCCCGTCAGCGCCACGAACGCGTCCTCGAGGGTGGCCTGCCCGAGGCGGGCCGTGACCGTCACGGCGCCGGCGGCGTGCACGTGGTTGCTGACGGTGTGCAGCACGTCCCCCTGGCCGCGGACGAGCAGTTCCTCGCCCTCGGCCGCCACCTCGTGGATGCCCGGCAGGTCACGAAAGCCGTCGGCGGCCAACGGTGGCACCGTCCGCAGGCGCAGTTGCGCCGCGGCATCGACCCGTCCGATCAGCCCCGCCGGGGTGTCGGTGGCGACCACGCGGCCCCGGTCGATGATCGCGAGCCGGTCGCACAGACGCTCGGCCTCGTCCATGAAGTGGGTGACGAGGACCACGGTCACGCCCCGGTCGCGTACCTGCTCGATCAGGTCCCAGGTGTCGCGTCGTGCCCGGGGGTCGAGCCCCGTGGTCAGTTCGTCGAGCACCGCGATGACCGGGTTGCCGACCAGCGCCAGTGCGATCGACAGCCGCTGTTGCTGCCCGCCCGAGAGGTCGTCGAACGCCGTGGCCGCCTTGTCCACCAGCCCGAGGTCGCGCAGCAGCTGGTCGGGGTCGGCCGGCTCGCGGTAGAACGAGGCGTACAGCTCGAGCGCCTCGCCCACCCGCAGGGCGTCTGGCAGGCGGCTCTCCTGCAGTTGCACGCCCACCTGCTCGCGCAGACGGGACCGGTCGTGCTGTGGGTCGAGCCCCAGCACGCGGACCGACCCCGCGTCCGGACGACGCAGTCCGATGATGCACTCGACGGTGGTGGTCTTGCCGGCACCGTTGGGGCCGAGGATGCCGAAGATCTCGCCCTCGTCGACGGTCAGGGACACGTCGTCGACCGCGACGGTGTCGCCGTAGCGTTTGCGCAGCCCTGCGACCTCGATGACGGGCACGGCGAAGACCTCAGGCGTCGGGAGCCGGCCTGACCCTAGCCTTGCGACCTTCGGACATGGCCGTGGCGACCGCGTTAACCGTGGAATGGCCGGGCAGGTCCTCGACGGGCACCGGCAGCGGCAGCGACCAGTTCTGGGGCCGGGCGTTGCGGTCGGTGCCGGGCACGTTGGGTCGCTCGGGCGTTGCGACCGCGTCATCGAGTTGGGCGAGCACCAACTGGTTGGGCGCACCGGCCAGATGGCGGTGCAGCGCGACCGTGGCCTCGGCGGCCGAGGCGTCGCCGGGAATGCCGGTCGCGTCGACGATCCGTCGCCGGAGCCTGGCGTGCCAGTCGGTGTCGGGCTCGTGGCCGAGCTCGGTCTGCATCTGCGCGTCCCGGCCCGTCCACACGCCGGCGACGGTCGGCAGGTCGTGTGTCGAGACCGACGCCAGCGCCTTGGCGCTCCACTGCTCGAGCGGGTCGTCGTCGAACCACCACACCTGGTAGCGGAGCACGTCGCGGGCATCGAGTTCCTCGCGGACCCCCTCGGGCACGGTGCCGAGGTCCTCGCCGACCACGAACGCGCGGGCGCGCTGGGACTCGAGCGCGAGGATGTCGAACAGGTCGCTGGTCGGCATCTTGACGTACGCGCCGTCTGCGGCGGTGCCGTCGGGCGGGATCCAGAACATCCGGAACAGGCCGAGGACGTGGTCGATGCGCAGCCCGCCGGTGTGGCGCAGCGCCGCGCGGACGGTGTCGATGAACGGCTCGTAGCGCGCCGCCCGCAGCTTCCAGGGCACGAATGCCGGCAACGTCCAGTTCTGGCCCTGCGGGCCGAGTTCGTCGGGCGGCGCGCCGACGCTCACGCCGTCGGCGAGCACGTCCTGCCACGCCCACGCATCGGCGCCGTCCGGGTCGGCGCCGATCGGCAGGTCGCCGAGCAGGGCGAGCGGCGCACCGGCGGCGCGCAGTTGCTCGTCGCACAGCCATTGCAGCCAGGCGTGGAAACGGATGCGGTCGGCGTTGCCACGGGTGAAGTCGGTCACCGCCGCATCCGTGGGGTGGCGGAACTCGGCGGGCCAGGTCCGCCAGCCGGACCCGTGGTGCTCGGCCAGGGCACAGAACGTCGCGAAGACGGTCAACGCCTCGCCGCGCTCCTTGGCGTACTCGAGGAAGGCGTCCTCGTCACCGGCGCCGTCGACGGTGCGCCACACCCGCTCGAGCGCGTCGAGTTTGACCTCGGCCACCCGGTCGCGGTCGATCGGGCCGTCGTCGGTCAGCGCCCGCCCGGCTGCCTGGAGGTCGTCGAAGTCGGGCAGGTCGCGGGCGCCCGGGACCTCCTCGATGCGCAGGTAGAGCGGGTCGAGGAAGCGGCGGGAGGTGGGGTAGTAGGGGCTGGTCTCGCGGGGGCGGACCGGCGTGACCGCATCGAGGGGGTTGACCAGCATCGTGCCGGCGCCGATGTCCGCCGACCATGACGCGAGCGTGCGCAGGTCGGCGAAGTCCCCGATGCCCCAGCTGTCGTTGGAGCGGGCCGCGTACAACTGCACCGACCAGCCCCAGGCACGCAGGTCGTCGGGGAGGTGGCAGCGGCCTGGACTGACGATGACCCGCCGCGGCTGGTCGCGGCCGGCCACGACGAGGTCGTGGTAACCCATCGGCAGGTCGTCGGGAACCACGCCGGCGACGTCACGGCGTGTGCCGTCCTCGAGACGGATCTCGGTCGCACCGGGCACCTCGGCGCCCTCGCCTTCGCGCAGCACCATGACCGCGTCGACCAGCGGTGGGCCCTCGGCTGCCGGGTCACCGTCCATGGCGCGCACCAGCGCGTCACGGGTCTCGCGCGGGACCTCGGCCCAGTCGCCGAAGGCGTCCTCGTACGACGTGACGATGCCCCACCCGTCGGGGGCGGCGGCGCGCCCACCGGTCCGGCGGCGTTCCTCGTCGCTGCGGCGGGTCGCCTCGGGCCCGGGGCGCGGATCCGAAGGATGCTGCTCGGTCATGATGGCTCACCTTCCCGGACCAGCAGCGCGACCGGGAACGCGGTCAGGACCTCGGCGAGGCCGACGGAGCGGCCGCCCGGCACGACCTGGCCCGTGAGCTCGCACCGCCACGTGCCGGGCGGCAGTTCGATCGAGCTGCCCCGCCAGTCCCAGTCCTCGAAGCGTCCCCCGAGACCGAGCACCAGCCGCGGTGCGATGGTCGCGACCCGGCCGCCGCGCACGAACGCCACGACGTGGTCGGCACGGATGCCGTCGGCGTGGAGCGGCACGTAGTCACCGTCGGCCCCGAACACCTCGGGCAGGCGGCGGCGCAGGTGCAGCGCCCGGTGGGTGACCCACAGCTTGCTCGCACCGACCTGCATCCGGCCGAGCAGTTCGACCGGGTGGGCGTCGGCCTGCAGTTCCTTGAGCAGTTCGCTGCGCGCGTCGAAATCGACCGGCCGGCGGTTGTCGGGGTCGACCAGCGACAGGTCCCACAACTCGCAGCCCTGGTAGATGTCGGGCACACCCGGCGAGGTCAGCTTGAGCAGCGTCTGCGACAGTGAGGTCAGCCATCCGGCGGGCCGGAGCCGGTCGAGCAGCGTCTCGAGCGCCGTGACGGCCTCGGTGTCGGCCAGGACGGCGCGCACGTAGGCCGCGAGGTCGTCCTCGTAGCGCTCGTCGCCGTCGATCCAGTCGGTGTACTGCTTGCCCTCGCGGGCCGCCTTGACCAGGTAGTCCACGGCGCGGTCGGCCGTGATCGGCCAGGTGCCGAGCAGCGTCTGCAACGTCAGGTAGCGGTGCACGACGGCCGGGCTCGGTCGGCCCTGGGGGGAGGTCTGCCCGTGGCGGCCGACGTGACGCTCGGTGATCTCGAGCCACTCCTCGACGGTGCGGACCCAGACGTCGGGGATCTCGGTGAGCGGCGCGAGCCGGGCGCGCACGTCCTCGCTGCGCTTGGTGTCGTGGGTCGAGGTGGTCAGCATCGATGACGGCCACCGGCGCTGCCGCCGCCGGTTCGCCTCGTGGAAGCCGGCCGGATCGGTGCCGAGGTGGGAGGGGTCGCCACCGACCTCGTTGACGGCGGCGAAGCGCAGGTAGCGGTAGAAGACGGTGTCCTCGACGCCCTTGGCCATCACCGGACCGGTCAACTGCTGGAAACGCATCACGAAGTCGGTCGAGCCCACCCCGACGTGCTCGACCAGCAGTGTCTCCTGGAGCAGGTCGAGCGCCTCGTGCAGATGCGGGTGGCGTGCCCGGGCACGGGCCACCGCTTCGCGCACGTAGCGCCGGTCGAGGTCGCCGACGACATCGACGTCGGCCCGCACGTAGGTGCGGTAGACACCGAAGGCGACCAGCACCGCCCGCAGCGCGGCGGAGAGGTCGTCGTCCTCGCAGACGACGCCGGCCTGGCGGGCGAGGTCGACGAACGTCTCGTGCAGCGCGCGGAACTCGCTGACCAGCAGCTGGTCGAGGACGCGGTGCTTGGCGGCGTCGACGATGGCGCCGTAGTCGGCCGTGTCGCCGTCCCTGCCGGCCAGTTCGCGGTAGAGGTCGTCGAGGACGGCGGTCGCCGCGCCGTCGACGTACAAGCCGAGCACGTCGTTCGCGAACTCGTAGCCGGTCGTTCCGTCGACGGGCCAGTCGTCGCGGAGCGGTTCGCCGGCCTCGAGGATCTTCTCGACCACGATCCAGGCGCCCGGGGCCGCCTCGCGCAGCCGCCGGAAGTACTCGGCCGGGTCGTAGAGGCCGTCGGGATGGTCGATCCGCAGGCCCTCGACGATGCCGTCCCCGACGAGGTCGAGGGCGCGCCGGTGGACGTCGCCGAAGACGGCCGGGTCCTCGACGCGCACCCCGCCGAGCGTGGTGATGTCGAAGAAGCGCCGGTAGTTGAGTTCGCGGTTGGCCCGCTGCCAGTGCACGAGACGGTAGTGCTGCTCCTGCAGGAGCGAGAACAGCCGGCCGGGGTCGGTCTCGAAGGCCGCCAGGGTCTCGCGGACGGCGCGTGCATCGGCCCCGACGGCCCGCAGCGACCCCGGGCGCAACGGCCAGGCGTGCTCGTGGTAGACGATCCGATAGACGGCGTCGGGATCGTCGACCTCGCCCGGACCTGCCGTGGCACCCGCGTCGCCGGCATGGGACAGGCGCAGGTCCTCGCCCTCGGACAACTCCTCCTCGAGCGGGCGGCCGAGGTGGGGGACGAGCACCTGGGGCAGCCCGTCGCCCCCGGTGCGCCAACGGATGTCGAAGTGGGCGGCGTAGCGGCTGTCGGGACCGTGGCGCAGCACGTCCCACCACCACGGGTTGTGGGGGCTGATCAACCCGACGTGGTTGGGGACGAGGTCGAGCACGAGGCGCAGGTCGTTGGCGCGGCAGGCCGCGACGAGCCGGTCGAACCCGGCCTCGCCACCGAGGTCGTCGCTGAGGCGGCCGGGGTCGACCACGTCGTAGCCGTGGGTGCTGCCGGGAGCAGCCTGGAGGGACGGCGACAGGTACAGGTGCGAGACCCCGAGCTCGGCCAGGTAGGGCACCTCGTCCACGGCGTCGTCGAAGGTGTAACCGGCATGCAACTGCAGCCGGTAGGTACCGGTGGGGCGGACGGGCGTCGTCACGAGGCGACCTCGCGCAGCACCACGATGCCGCGGTCGACGACCTTGCGGGTCCCGCCCGCCGGGACGACCAGTTCGCCCGACGCGGGCAGGGTGTCCTCCGCGGTGTCGACGACGACGCGCCACTCGGCGCCCCAGGCCTCGGGCGGCAGGGTGAACTCGATCGCCTGGTCGCCGGCGTTGAACAGGATCAGGAACGAGTCGTCGACCACCTGCTGACCGCGCGGGTCCGGGCTCGCGATGCCGTTGCCGTTGAGGAACACCTGCAGCGATCGGGCATAGCTCGCGTCCCAGTCCTGGTCGTCCATCTCGGTGCCGTCCGGCCGCAGCCAGCCGATGTCGTCGATCTCCTCGCCGCGCAACGGCCGGCCCTGGAACCAGCGCCGCCGCCGGAAGACGGGGTGGTCGTTGCGCAGCGCGATCAGTCCCTTGGTGAAGGCGAGCAGGTCCTCGTCGGCGGACTCCCAGTCGAACCACGAGATCTCGTTGTCCTGGCAGTAGCCGTTGTTGTTGCCGCCCTGGCTGCGGCCGATCTCGTCGCCGCCGAGCAGCATCGGCACGCCCTGGCTGAGCATCAGCGTGGTCAGGAAGTTGCGCTGTTGCCGGCGACGCAACGCCAGCACCCCGGGCTCGTCCGTCGGCCCCTCGACACCGCAGTTCCAGGACCGGTTGTCGTCGGTGCCGTCGTTGTTGTCCTCGCCGTTGGCCGCGTTGTGCTTCTCGTTGTAGGACACGAGGTCGGCCAGGGTGAAGCCGTCGTGGGCGGTGACGAAGTTGATGCTCGCGCCGGGCCGGCGCGTGTCCTGCTCGTACAGGTCGGAACTGCCGGTCAGCCGCGAGGCGAACTCGGGCAGCGTCGCCGACTCGCCGCGCCAGAAGTCGCGGATCGTGTCGCGGTACATCCCGTTCCACTCCGACCACAGCGGCGGGAAGTTGCCGACCTGGTAGCCGCCCTCGCCGACGTCCCACGGTTCGGCGATCAGCTTGACCTGGCTGATGACCGGGTCCTGCTGGATGACCTCGAAGAACGTCGACAGCCGGTCGTCGTCATGCAGTGCACGGGCCAGGGTCGAGGCGAGGTCGAAGCGGACGCCGTCGACGTGCATCTCGTTCACCCAGTAGCGCAGCGAGTCCATGATCAGCTGCAGCACGTGGGGGTGGCGCATGTTCATCGAGTTGCCGGTGCCGGTGTAGTCCATGTAGTAGCGCGGGTCGTCGTCGACCAGCCGGTAGTAGGCGCCGTTGTCGATGCCCTTGAGCGACAGGGTCGGGCCGAGGTGGTTGCCCTCGGCGGTGTGGTTGTAGACCACGTCGAGGATGACCTCGATCCCGGCGGCGTGCAGGGTCTTGACCATCTGCTTGAACTCGGTGACCGCCTGTTCGGCACTGCCCGACGCGTACCCGTCGTGCGGGGCGAGGTAGGCGATCGAGTTGTAACCCCAGTAGTTGGTCAGGCCCTTCTCGACCAGGTCGGACTCGGGGACGTGGCGGTGGACGGGCAGCAGTTCGACGGCCGTGACGCCGAGGTCCTTGAGGTAGTCGATCACCGCGGGGTGCGAGAGGCCCGCATAGGTGCCCCGCTGGCTCTCGGGCACGTCGGGATGGTTCATCGTCAGGCCCTTGGTGTGGACCTCGTAGATGATGCTCTGGTGCATCGGGACCCGCGGGTGGCGGTCGTCGCCCCACTCGAAGAACGGATTGGCGACCACGCTGCGCGGTACGTGGGGCGCGCTGTCGAGTTCGTTCGGCGGGCCGTCGGGATCACCGAAGGTGTAGCCGAACACCGCCTGGTCCCAGTCCAGCTCGCCGTCGACGGCCTTGGCGTAGGGATCGATCAGCAGCTTGTTGGGGTTGCAGCGCGAGCCGTTCTCGGGCTCGTAGGGCCCGTGGACGCGGTAGCCGTAGCGTTGTCCGGGACCGACGTTCGGCAGGTACCCGTGCCAGACGTAGCCCGTGACCTCCGTCAGCGAGATCCGGCGTTCGTTGCTGCCCGCGGCTTCGGCGTCACCTGGACCCTCGGCGTCGAAGAGGCACAACTCGACCTTGTCGGCGGCCTCGCTGAAGACGGCGAAGTTGGTGCCGAAACCGTCGTAGGTCGCGCCCAGGGGATAGGGCTCACCGGGCCAGATCTCGTAGTGCATCGGGTTCTCGTCCCCATCTCGCACGGTGCGCTCGCTTCGTTCGCCCCCAGCGTGGTCCGCCCGGAGCCTAGGGGTGCATCATGACGTCAGTGACGCGGGTCCGTGTCGCCGGCGTCAGTGCGAACGCCGGGGGGCGTGGCGCGGCCCGCGCGTGTGCGCAGGCCGTCAGCCGCGCCGCAGCAGGGCCGCCGCCGCACCTGGCAGATGCAGGGCGCCCGCAGCGTCCAGCGAGGTCCCGCCCGGGCCCGCCCAACGCGGGTCCGCGGTGTCGAACACGAGTTCCCACGACGTGTCCGGCGGTAACGGCACCTCGACGGCGTCGCCGCCGGCATGGACGACGACCACGATCTCGTCGTCGCCGTGGCCGCGCCGCCACGACACCGTGTCGCGTGTGTGCACGACGGCCACCGCATCGGACGCGTCCGGTGACGCGACGGCCGGGATCTCGCGACGCAACCGCAGCAGTTCCCGGTACAGCGCCAGGATGGTGGCGTGCCCGTCCTGCTCGCGCAGGGACCAGTCGAGCTTCGAGCGGACGAAGGTGTCCTCGCTCTGTGGGTCGGGGGCCTCGCCCTGGTCGGCGAAGTAGGCGAACTCGCGCTGCCGCCCCTCCTGGACCGCGCGCACGAGGTCGGGGTCGGTGTGGGACACGAAGTACAAAAACGGTGCCGTGTCGCCGTACTCCTGCCCCATCCACAGCATCGGGGTGAACGGCAGCAGCACCAGAGCGGCGCCGATCGCCTTGAGCGGTTCGTCGTCGAGCAGGTGACTCTTGCGCTCGCCGAGCATGCGGTTGCCGACCTGGTCGTGGTTCTGCGTGCACACCACGAATCGGTGGTAGGGCACGTCGCCGGCGGGACGGCCGACGGTGCGCTGGCGGTGCGGCGACCAGCGGCCGGCCATGACGAACCGGTCGCGCAACGCCCGCTGCAACTCGGCAAGCCCCTCGAAGTCCTCGTAGTACCCGGTCCGCTCGCCCGTGAAGGCCACGTGCAACGCGTGATGGACGTCGTCGAGCCATTGGCCGTCAAGGCCGTACCCGCCGACCTCGGGGCGTTTGACCAGCCGTGGGTCGGCCAGGTCGGACTCGGCGATCACGAACGCGTGACGGCCCTGGCGGGCGGCCTCGGCGTGCACCTCCGTGGCGATCTGTTCGAGCAGATGGACGGCGGACTGGTCGAGGATGGCGTGCACGGCGTCGAGGCGCAGCCCGTCGACATGGAACTCGCGAACCCACCGCACCGCGTTCTCGACGAAGTAGCGCCGCACCCCGTCGCTCATCGGACCGTCGACGTTGACCGCCTGCCCCCAGGGGGTGTCGTAGCGGTCGGTGAGGTAGGGCCCGAAGTCGGGCAGGTGGTTGCCCTCGGGACCGAAGTGGTTGTAGACGACGTCGAGGACCACGGCGATGCCGGCGGCGTGGGCCGCGTCGACCAGTCGCCGCAGGCCGGCGGGACCACCGTAGGAGTGCTGCACCGCGTAGGGCAGGACACCGTCGTAGCCCCAGTTGCGTTCGCCCGGGAACTGCCAGATCGGCATCAACTCGATGGCCGTGACCCCCAGGTCGCGCAGGTCTGGCAGTCGCGGGACGATCGCGTCGAAGGTCCCCTCCGGGGTGAACGTGCCCACGTGCAGTTCGTAGAGGACGTGGCGGTCCAGGGTCGGGTTCACCCAGCCGTCGTCGGTCCACGCGAACACCGGGTCGTCGACCGCGGACGGGCCGTGCAGGCCGTCGGGCTGCCAGCGTGACGCGGGGTCGTTGCGCAACCCGTCGGGTTCGGTCCCGTCCACGCCGGTGAGACGGAACCGGTAGCGATCGCCCGGGCCGACGCCGCCGACGACCGCCTCGTGGTAGCCGTGATCGCCCGCCACGAGTGGCTCCGACCGGTCGCCGCCGTCCAGTACCGCCTCGACGTGCTCGGCGTGGGGTGCCCAGACCAGGAACCGGGTGCTGCCGTCGTCGAGCGCGCTCGCGCCGAGATGGTCGTGCTGATCCAGGTGGGTCACCGCTGCTGGCCTTCGTGCGAGTCGGAAGGTGAGGGTGTCGCCCACCCGGTCGTGCCGCGCCCGGGGAAGCCGCCGGACGGCCCCCGCCGTCGTGCGGGCAGCCCCCCAGCGGCGGGAACATGCGGGCACCGCACGGCGAAGGTAGCCCGAAGGGCGGCGTGGTCGACCTGTGGGGCAGGAGGAACGCATGCCCCTCGAGCCACCACCGTCGGCGGCCACATCCGCACGGCCGAACACCGACACGTCGCCGGTCCACGACTTCCTCACCAGGATGCCCGGGCCCGGCGTCTTCGTCGTCGTGGCGCTGCTCTACCTCGCGTTCGCCAAGCACATCACGCTGCTGCTCGATCCGGTGACGGTGGGTGCCGGGTTCTGGCCCGCCGCGGGCGTGATGGTGTCGGCGTTGCTGCTGCTGCCCACCCGCCGCTGGGGCTGGGTCGTAGCGGCCGTCGTCGTCGCCGAGGGCGCCAACAACTTCCTGCTCGGCTACCCGCCGCTGCCGATCTCGTTCTGGGTGGCCGGCAACGTCGTCGAAGGTCTGGTCGCGGCCGGCCTGGTGCGGGCGTTCTCGCACCGGTTCGGCGTTGTGGTGCCGCTGCGCAACCTGCTGCGTTTCCTGATCTTCGCCGTCATCGCGGCGCCCGTGGTGGGCGGCACCGTCGGTGCGATCGGCAGCATCATCGCGACCGGCAACCCGTTCTGGGACGTGTGGGCCAAGTACGTCGTCGGTGACGCCCTGGGCGTGCTGGTGGTCGCACCCGCCCTGCTGTCGTGGAGCACCGGCACGCGCGCGATCCCGCGCCGCCGCGTCGAGACCGTCGCGATCGTCGTCGTCGTCGGTCTGCTGCCACTGCTCGCGTTCCACAACTGGAACACGACCTGGGACGTCACGCTGCCCTACCTGGTGACCCCGATGCTCACGTGGGCGGCCCTGCGGTACGGCATGCGCGGCGCGAGCTTCGCGGTGCTGTGGGTCGCGCTCGTGGCCAACGTCGCCACGGCCACCGGCTACGGCCCGTTCGCGCTGGCCGCGAACTCCGTCTCCGGACATGCCGTCACGCTGCTACAGCTGGTCCTGGCGATCTCGGCCGTGACCGCCTTCCTGCTCGCCGCGCTGGTCGACGACCTCGCCGATCGGCGCGAGGTCGAACGGTCGCTGCGCTACCAGGCACACCACGACCTGCTGACGGGCCTGCCCAACCGTGCACTGCTCGAACTGCGGGTCGCCGAGGCCCTGGAACGGCAGGGCGGCCGCACGGGCGGCGTCGCCCTGATCGTCTGCGACCTCGACGACTTCAAGGTGGTCAACGACGGACTCGGCCACCAGGCCGGGGACGCCGTGCTCATCGAGGTGGCCCGACGGCTGCGGACGGCCGTGCGCGCCGGCGACGTGGTCGCCCGGCTCGGTGCCGACGAGTTCGTCGTCGTGGTCGAGGCCGCGGACGAGCACGTGGTCGCGCACCTCACCGACCGGCTGCTGCGCGTGATCCCCGACCCGTATCCGCTGGCCGACGGCCAGCAGGTGGTGATCGGCGTCACCATCGGCGTCGCCACCTCGACCGGCTGTCACGACGCCCAGGCGCTGTTGCGCGATGCCGACGCGACGCTGTATCACGCCAAGCGGCAGGGCGGTGGCCGGGCCGAGCACTTCGACGCGCAGGTCCGGGTCGAGGTACTCGAACGGCTCGCGCTGCCCCAACAACTGCGGGTCGGTCTCGCCACGTCCGAGCTGTTCTGCCTCCACCAGGCCGAGATCGACCTCGCGTCCGGTCTGCTGTTCGGCTTCGAGTCGCTGGTGCGCTGGCAGCACCCCGAACGTGGCCTGCTGACGCCCGACCGGTTCGTCCCGATCGCCGAGACCGCCGGGCTGGCGGGGCACCTGTTCGAGCAGGTGCTCGAACAGACGCTGCTCGCCCAGGGGCGGTGGGCGACGATGCTCGGGTTCCGGCCCGCGGTCAGCGTCAACCTCTCGCCGTACCAGCTGCGCGACCCGCTCCTGCCGGCGACCGTCGCGCTGGCCCTCACCCGTGCCGCCGCGCCCGTCGACGGGCTGTGGCTCGAGATCACCGAGAGCGCGATCGTGGACGCGGGCGCCACCTCGACCCTGCACGAACTGCGCGACCTCGGGGTTCGTCTGGCGATCGACGACTTCGGCACCGGATGGTCGTCGCTGGCCCGGTTGTCCGAGTTCCCCTGCGACCTGCTCAAGATCGACCGCAGCTTCATCACGCCGCTCGCCGCCGGCAACCACGCCGAACACCTCGTACGTGCCACCATCCAGATGGCCCATGCGCTGGGCATCCCGACGGTGGCCGAGGGCATCGAGACCGAGGAGCAACTCGATCTGCTGACGCGGCTCGGCTGCGACATCGGCCAGGGGTATCTGTTCGCGAAGCCGATCACCGCGCCGCTCGCCATCGACGAGGTCGCGCCCGACGGCCGCTGGACCGGTCCCGGTCGGCGACCCGTACCCAGTGGACCGCACGGCTAGCGGCGATCGCCGCGGCGGCACGACGACCGGGCGCGCGAACGCCACGGCGGAGAGCTAGCGTCGGCGACATCGTGGACTCCCTGCGCGCCATCGGTTACGCCCCCCGCTGGGAGGCGTTGTTCGCCGCGTACGAGCCCTCGGCCGAACCCGGCCGCGTCGTTCGTCACGACGGCGTGTCGCTGCAGGTGCGCACCTCGACGGGCGTGCGACGCGTCCCCCTGCGGCGGGGGTTGCCGCCGCTCGCGGTCGGCGACTGGATCGCGGTCGACGACGAGCGGGTCGTCGCCCTGCTCGATCGCTTCTCGCTGCTGCGACGGCGGGCGGCGGGCAGCGACGACGAGCAGCAGTTGCTGGCCGCGAACGTCGACCTCGTCCTGCTCGTGGCCGGCCTCGATCGGCCCGTCACCGCCGGGCGTATCCGGCGCGGCGAGGCCCTGGCCTTCGATGCGGGCGCCCAGCCCGTGCTCGTACTGACCAAGGCGGATCTCGCCGACGACCTCGACGACCTCCGGGCCCGTCTGGCGTTCGACCATCCGTGGCTCGAGGTCCTGGTCACCTCGTCCGTGACGGAGGATGGGCTCGACGAACTGCGGTCCCGGATGGTGGGTGCCACCTCGGTCCTGGTCGGCGAGTCCGGCGCGGGAAAGTCCGCGTTGGTCAACGCCCTCACCGAGACCGACGCCGCCGGCGTCGGCGCCGTGCGCCACGGCGATCACAAGGGCCGGCACACGACCACGAGCCGGCAACTCCACGAGCTGCCGGGTGGGGGCGTCGTCATCGACTCGCCGGGCATCCGAGAGATCGGCCTCGCAGGCGACGACGCCTCCGTCGAGGCGACCTTCGGCGACATCGGTGCCCTCGCGGCCGGCTGTCGGTTCGGTGACTGCCGGCATGCCGGTGAGCCGGGCTGCGCGGTCGTGCTGGCCGTCGAATCGGGCGAACTCGCCGCCGAGCGTCTCGCGGGCTTCCACGAGTTGCGGGCCGAGACGGCCGCGGCCGCGCGACGCGCGGACGAGCACGAGCGGCGGGCCCACGAGCGCCAGTTCACCAAGCAGGTACGCGCCTTCGTCCGCTCGGACCGTCACAACAAACGCTGACGGGTCCGACCGCTCGCGCGCCTGGCGACCGTGCCGCCGACCGCTGACAATACGCTTGACCGGTGCTCAATACGGGCGTATTCGGTGTATCAGAGCGCGAAGCCGAGGCGGACGGTGAGGTCGTCGATCGCCTCGATCCAAGCCCGTGCGGCCGCGTCGCCGCGCTCGGCGAGCCATGGCCGCCGTTCGCGACGGACTCGCCAGGCGAGGTTCTGCGCCCGGCCGAGGTCGACCTCGAACGGCAGCGTCTCGGCGATGTCGATCAGCGTCGCGAAGCGGACGAACATCGCCTCCTGCTCGGCACCGAACGTGGCGAACGTCGCGTCGTCGTCGAGCGCGGTGTCGACCGCCTGGGCGATGCGGCCGAGCGTTCCGGTGAGGGCGTGGGCGAGGCCATCCGTGTCGAGCGTGACCCTGAACCGGTCCGCCTCCTCGATCAGGGACGTGACCCGTTCCGGATCGGGATTGTGGGCCAATGCGTCGCGCAGTTCGGCGTTGATGACCACTTCGGCCGCACTGCGCAGCGCCGGGGGCACCTTGGCATCGAGCCCGGCGAGGAACCGCAGGAGCGGACCGCGGCCGCGGTAGATCGAGCGGTAGGTGTTCTCGACGTCGAGCAGCGTCGTGTCGAGGACCACGTCGAGCAGGCGCCGCTGCTCGTCGCGGAACAGGTCGCGCAGCGAGAACGCGTCGCGACCGAAGTGTTCGTCGAGGGTGCGGATCGTGTCGGGGAAGTTGGCCTCGTCGAACGCGGCCGAGAGTGCCGCGCACATCGTCGCGTAGGCCTCGTCGGCACCGGCCTCGCGGACCCCGCACAGGAAGTTGTGGTCGCCGAAGTGGATCACCCCGTACTCGTAGGCGTTGTTCGCCTGCGTGACGGTCGAGCGGATCGAGATGCGGCCGTAGCCGACCTTCGCACGTCCGGCCTCGGAGGTGTGCTCGTCGATGCGTTCGACCTCGTAGCAGCCGAGCTGTTCGGTGCGGCCGTAACGTCGGAACAGGCCGCTGATGGCGAAATGGGCCGCGACCTTGCGGAAGTTCGCGCGGGCCGGCTGGACCAGCTGTTCGTAGACGGTGCGCCCGTCGCCGTACAGCGCCAGGTTGCTGGGTGCCTGGGCGAGCCGGTCGAGGAACGCCGCCTCGAGCCCGGGCAGGTCGAGCACCTGCTCGGCGATCTCGATCACGCGCGCGGCGTAGGCCAGCACCTGCACGGTCTCGATGCGCGAGAGCTCGTCGAAGAACCAGCCGCAGCTGGTGTACATCAGCAGGGCGTGGCGCTGCAGTTCGAGCAGACGCAGCACCTCGACCCGGTCGTCGTCGCTCAGGGGGCGTGCCGCGTGACGGTCGAGGAACGCCGCCTGGGTCCCGGTGGTGCGGTCGAGGAGCATCTCGACGTAGTCGTCGCGGGCCTGCCAGGGGTCGCGCAGGAACCGCTTGGCGGCGGTCTCGAAGGCGGGGCCGACCTGGTCGCGGAGGTGGTCGAGGGCGTCGCGCAGCGGGGCGCGCCAGGCCTGCCGGCCACCGGTGTCGCCGTTGGTGCAGCCACAGTCCGACCGCCAGCGTTCGATGCCGTGGGCGCAGCTCCACGAGCTGTCCTCGACGATGCGCGCCTCGTACTCGGGCGGGAACAGCTCGAGGTACTCGCCGTAGTTGGTCAGCCGGACCTCCTCGCTGTCCGACAACCGGTGCAGGGCGTGCGCCAGCGCCATCTCGCCGTGCCGGTGGTGGTGGCCGTAGCTCTCGCCGTCGGTGGCGATGTTGACCAGCTTCGGGCCACCGCGTTCGGGGAAGGCGTGCAGCAGCCGATCGGCGAGGCGGTCACCGGAATTGAGTAACCCTTCGAACGCGACCGACTGCGACACGCGGGCGTCGTAGAAGAACACGTCGAGGTGGCGTCCCGATGGCAGGTTGACGCGGTAGGGGCGGGTCGGGTCGACCCGTCCACCGGTGACGTCGAGCCACTCGCCCTCGGTCGGATCCGGCCCGGGGCCGGGCAACGGACGCACGACCGCCGCCTGGTAGGGCGAGAGCACCGTGAACGTCACCCCGTTGGCGGCGAGCACCTCGAGGCTGTCGGTGTCGGCGGCTGTCTCGGCCAGCCACATGCCCTCGGCGGCACGGCCGAATCGGTGCTCGAAGTCGCGCAACCCCCACACGACCTGGGTCTGCTGGTCGCGGGCGTTGGCCAGCGGCATGATCGCGTGGTTGTAGACCTGTGCCATGGCCGAACCGTGCCCGCCGAACCGCTCGGCGCTGCGCCGGTCGGCGTCGACGATGCCGGCATGCACGTCGGGGGCGTGGTCGGCCATCCACGCCAGCAACGTCGGTCCGACGTTGAAGCTCATGCGGGCGTAGTTGTTCACCAGACGCCGGATGCGGCCGTCGTCGTCGAGGATGCGGGCGGAGGTGTTCGGCCCGTAGCACTCGGCCGTGATGCGCTCGTTCCAGTCGTGGAACGGCCACGCGGTGTCCTGCTGCTCGACCTGTTCCAACCACGGGTTCTCGCGCGGCGGTTGGTAGAAGTGGCCGTGTACACAGATGTAGCGGTCCACGGGGCGGCCTCGTCGGGAGCGGGTCGACGGACCAGCCTATGCGAGGCCGGCCCGTCTTCCCGTCGGCCTCAGTCCTCGGTTCGCGAGGGGTCGTGTGCCAGCACGAGCACGCCCAGCGGCGGCAGGTGCAGGTTCACCGAGTGGTCGTGGCCGTGGTAGGGCAGTGGCGTGGTGTGGACGCCGCCGTGGTTGCCGACGCCGGCACCGCCATAGTCGACCGCGTCCGAGTTGAAGCGCTCGGCCCAGAATCCGCGCTTCGGGACCCCGACGCGGTAGTTGTCGCGCGGGACCGGCGTGAGGTTGAGCACGACCACCACCTCGCGCGAGCCGTCACGGGTGCGACGCCGATAGGCGATCACGCTCTGTTCCCAGTCGGTCGCGTCGACCCAGGCGAACCCGGAGGGCTCGACGTCACCGTCGTGCATCGCCGGCTCGTCGCGGTAGAGCCGGGCGAGGTCACCGAGGCAGCGCAGCAGGCCGGCGTGACGTTCGTGCTGCAGCAGATGCCAGTCGAGCGAGCGCTCGTGCCCCCACTCCTGCCATTGCCCGAACTCCTGGCCCATGAACAGCAGTTTCTTGCCGGGCTGGGTGAACATGTAGGCGTACAGGGCCCGCAGGTTGGCGAACTTCTGCCATTCGTCGCCGGGCATCTTGGTCAGCAGCGACCCCTTGCCGTGCACCACCTCGTCGTGCGAGAGCGGCAGGCAGTAGTTCTCGGTGAACGCATAGATCGCCCGGAACGTGAGCTGGTCGTGGTGGTACTTGCGGTGGACCGGATCCTCCTGGAAGTAGGCCAGGGTGTCGTGCATCCAGCCCATGTCCCACTTCATGCCGAAGCCGAGCCCGCCGATGTAGGTCGGGCGCGACACCATCGGCCACGCGGTCGACTCCTCGGCGATGGTCTGCACGCCCGGGAACGCCTTGTAGATCTCCTCGTTGAAGCGCCGCAGGAACGCGATCGCCTCGAGGTTCTCGTTGCCGCCCCACTCGTTGGGGATCCACTCGCCGTCCTTGCGCGAGTAGTCGAGGTAGAGCATCGACGCGACGGCGTCGACCCGGATGCCGTCGATGTGGTACTCGTCGAGCCACCACAGCGCGGACGAGAGCAGGAAGCTGACCACCTCGGGGCGGCCGTAGTTGAAGATGTAGCTGTTCCAGTCGGGGTGGTAGCCCTTGCGCGGGTCGGCGTGCTCGTACAGGTGCGTGCCGTCGAAGTACGCCAGCCCGTGCTCGTCGGACGGGAAGTGCGACGGGACCCAGTCGAGGATCACGCCGATGCCGGCCTGGTGCAGTCGGTCGACGAGGTACTTGAAGTCCTGGGGTGTGCCGAAGCGTGACGTCGGCGCGAAGTAGCCGGTGACCTGATACCCCCACGAGCCGCCGAACGGGTGCTCGGTGATCGGCATCAACTCGACGTGGGTGAACCCGAGCCGGTCCATGTGCTCGATGAGCGGGTCCGCCAGTTCGCGGTAGTTGAGCGGCCGGTTGCCCTCCTCGGGCACCGTCCGCCACGAGCCGACGTGCAACTCGTAGACCGACATCGGCTGGTCGAGCGCCTGCTTCGCCTCGCGTTCGGCGAGCCATGCCTGGTCGCCCCACTCGTAGGACAGCTCCCACACCTTCGAGCCGGTCTTGGCCGGCGTCTCGGTGTGCACCGCCATCGGGTCGGCCTTGTCGACGCGGTAGCCCTGGTGGCGCGAGCGGATGTGGAACTTGTAGGTGTCGCCGTGGCCGACGCCGGGCACGAACAGCTCCCAGATGCCCGACACCCCGCGCGGCGCCATCTGGTGGGAGTCGTTGTCCCAGCCGTTGAAGTCGCCCATGACGCTGACCTGCTCGGCGTTGGGCGCCCAGACGCCGAACTGCACCCCGTCGGTGCCGTCGACGGTGCGCAGGTGCGCGCCGAGCTTGTCCGGCAGGCGGAAGTGGGACCCCTCGTTGAACAGGTACAGGTCGTCGTCGGTCAACAGCGAGGTGGCGCCGGCGCCGGGCACGTCGGGCGCGGTGCTGGATGACTTGGCCATGACTTCACCTTGCTGGTCGGATTGGTGGGCACCGGGAGTCGGATCGGGATCGCGGCGGAAGCTGCTCATGTCTCGTCTCCCAGGACGTCGGCGATGCCACGCAGCGGGATGTCGACCCACTCGGGCCGGTTGTTGAGCTCGTAGCCGAGTTCGTAGACGGCCTTTTCGAGCAGGAACGCGTCGAGGAGGATCCGGGTGTGCTCGGCGTCGGCCGGCAGGAACACCGCGCCCTCGGCGGCTTCGAGATAGCCGTGCAGGAAGCCGGCGCTCACCCAGCGGTGCCAGTAGTCGAGCCAACCCCGCAACTCGTCGTGGCTGGGCCGCTCGCGGGTGACCGCACCACGCTCCTCCTGGAAGCGCAGCGCCGAGTCGGTCGCGTACTGGAACGAGCGCAGCATCCCGGCCACGTCGCGCAGCGGCGAGCGCTTCAGGCGGCGCTCGCCGAGGGGCCGGGCCGGCTCGCCCTCGAAGTCGATGATGACGAAGTCGCGGCCGGTCCACAGCACCTGTCCGAGGTGGTAGTCGCCGTGGATGCGCGTACGCATCGCGTCGATCTTGACCTTCGACAGGGTGCGCAGGCGCTCGAGGATCTCGCCTTCACGCTCGGCCAGCGAGACGATCCGATCGCGGGCGGCGTCCGAGTCGAGGCTGGACGCCGCCTTGCGTGCCTGCTGCAGGCCCCGGCGCAACGCGTTGCGCATCGACTGGTACAGCGACCGCTGGTAGAGCGTGCTGAACGGCTCGGGGGCGAAGTCGGGGGCCGTGCCGGCGGCCAGCGCCGCGTGCAGTTCGGCGGTGCGTCGCCCCAACAGGCAGGTCGCGTCCAGGAAGGGCCCGATGACGTCGTGTGCGGTCTCGGGCAGGGACGAGCGGGCCAGGTCGAAGGCCGACGCGCCCGACGGCATGTCGCTGCCCTGCAGCGGCGGATCGGTCAGCACGCGCTCGGCGAAGCGTTCCAACTCGTCGAGGGTGTACACCCACGCGTCGCCCTCGTTGGGCACGAAACGCTGCAGGATCGCCAGCGTCGCCGTGCTGCCGCCGGCGCGGTGGTCGATGGTCCCGAGGAAGTCCGGGACGTGCTCGATCCGGCCCGACAGGTACCGGCCGATCTCGACGTCGGGGGACTCGCCGGCGTCGAGCCGTCGCAGCACCTTCATCAGGTACTGGTCGCCGAACATCACCGAGGTGTTGCTCTGCTCGCCGCGCAGGACCCGGGCGGGCAGGTCGGCACTGCCCTTGGCCAGGCGCACGTCGCGCCGGCCGACGAGTTCGCCGGCACTGGTGCGGTACTTGCGCTGCCGCGCGATCGCGTCGAGCAGCAGGTGACCGGCGGTCTCGTCGTGGAGGGCGTCGTAGAGCACGCCGGACTGTCCGCGCTGGCCGCGACCGCGCACCGTCGCGAGCACCGAGGTGGGTGCGACCGCGAGCAGGCGGCCGGCCTCCTCGCCCTCGGCGAACGCGATCGGCACGACGTAGCGCTCCGGCTCGCCGTCGGCGTACTCGATGACCACGACCAGCAGATACAGGTCGGCCTCGTCCTTCTTGGTGGCCGAGCCATCCCGTGGCACCGGCGCGACGTCCTCGATGCGCGCCGACTGCACCGTGCGGGCCTTGCCGCCGAACCAGCGCTGTCGCTGCAGGACGGCGGGCAGGATCGCCTCGAGCCGTTCACGACCACGTCCCCGCAGCAGGGCACGCCACTCGCCCGAGAGGGTCACCTCGGGGGCCTGCGGCTCGGACTCGGTCGTGTGCGAGCCGGCGTACTCGCGCATGTTGGACAGGCTCAGCCGGCTCGGCGCCCGCTCGAGCGCGAACCAGTAGAACTGGTACGGCCCGAGCGTGAGCGTGTAGGGCACCTCGGTCACGGGCGGGAACGCGGTGCGGCCGAACATCTCGACCAGCGACAGGCCCTGGAACTCGTCGAGCGGCATCTGGGCCGCCTGGGCGTTGCGCGAGAGGTTCGCGACGACGAGCACCGTCTGCTCGTGGTTCGGGTCGTCGTCACCGGGCGGTGACCACCGGCGCACGTAGGCGAGCACCTTGTGGTTGTCGGGGTTGAGGAACTCGATCGAGCCGCGCCCGAACACGTGGTGGTGGCGCTGGCGCAGCGCGATGAGGCGCTTCATCCACCACAGCAGCGAGGCCGAGTTCTCCTGCTGCGACTCGACGTTGATGGTCTCGTAGTGGTATTCGGGGTCGATGACCACCGGCAGGTACAGCCGCTGCGGATTGGCGTTGGAGAACCCGGCGTTGCGGTCCGCGGACCACTGCCTCGGGGTGGG
>DATHUR010000174.1:0-3893 GCA_035462025.1 Egicoccus sp.
GCCCACGGCCGCGCACTTCACGGCAGGGGCCGGTCTCGCGGGTGCGGCCACCGTCGGACACCGTCGGAGACTGCTGTCGCAGATCCGCGACGACGCCGTCGCCACGCTCGCACCGCTCGTGACGGCGGTCCGCCCGCTCGCGCGCCGCGGCGAAGCCTCGCTGTGGGGCGAGGTCGCCGACACGATCGCCAGCGCCCTGCAGATGGTCGGGGACCTGGTCGGCCGGGTCGAGGAGTGCCGCGCCGCAGCCGACGACCTGCTCGACGGCCGCCGTCCCATCCGCGGCGGCGCGAACTGGGTCGAGGTCGACCACGCCGGGATGTGCTGCACCTGGCGTGTGCGCAACTCGTGCTGCAAGGCTTTCGAACTCGGCGGCCACGACTACTGCGCCGGTTGCCCGATGTTGGGTTCGGACGGACAGCGCGCGCGCTTCGAGGCGCTCAACGAGGCCAGGGCCGCTGCCGCGTCCGCCTGAGCCGTCGGGTGTCGTCGGCGTCCGCCGACCATGACGACGGGAGCCCGGCGCGTCGAACGCAGTAGACTCCGGCCCGACGCGTGTCCGCCGTCGTGACGTTCAGGCCGCTCGCCGGCCGCCCGCTTTCTGGAGTACCTCGCCGTGCGCATCCGTTCGCTGTCGTCCGTCGCCGTGCTTGCGGCCCTGCTGGTGGGATGCGGAGGTGCCGGCTCGACGGGGGGCGGAACCGCGGCCACGGTCGAGGGCCACGAGATCTCCCGTGACCGGCTCGAGGACGCAGTCCGCGAACTCACCGGCGACACCTCCGGGATGCAGGCCGAGCAACGCAACGCGACCATCGAGTCGACCCAGCACCAGGTGCTCAGCTTCCTGATCCAGGCCCAGATCATCCTCGACGTCGCCCAGGAGCGCGGCATCACCGTCGAGGACGGCGCCGCCGACGAGCGCTTCCAACAGGACCTTCAGACCTTCGGCGACGAAGCCGGGCTCGCGGAAGCACTCGCGTCGCAACAGAACGGCCTGACGCTCGAGCTCTACCGCGACGTGCTGATCCCGGCCAGCCTGCACATGGACGCGCTACGCGAGGAGCTCGCCGGCGAGATCGAGTCCGAGGAGATCGAGACCCGGACCGTGCGCCACATCCTGGTCGAGACGGAACCCGAGGCCGAGGCGATCGTGGCCGAACTGGCCGACGGCGCCGACTTCGCGACCCTCGCCCAGGAGCGTTCGACCGACCCGGGCAGCGGTGCGCAGGGCGGCGATCTCGGCCCCGCGCCGCGTGGCAGCTACGTCCCCGAGTTCGAGGACGCCGTCTGGGACGCCGAGGTCGGTGAGGTCGTCGGGCCGGTCGAGTCGCAGTTCGGTTTCCACGTGCTCGAGGTCACCGAGACCGGTACCCAGCAGCAGGCGGTCGGGGGCGGCAACCTCGAACAGGCCGCACAGATGCAGGTCGAGCAGCTGCTCTCCGCGGCGTTCGCCGAGGCCGACGTCACGGTCGGGGCCGGCCTGGGCGCGTGGGACCCCGAGCTCCAGCGGGTCGTCGCGTCCGATCGCGTCGGCCGGGGCGCGCCGGCGCAGCCGCTGGCGCCGGGCACCGACCCCCTCGAGGAGTCGGGCGACGCACCGGCCGAGGAATGACGGCGGAGCACGCCACCGCGCCCGGGCAGGGTTCGCCCCGGGTCGTGCTGGTCGAGACCTCCGACGCGCTGCCCGGCCTGCTGCCGTTCCAGGCCTGGGACGCGCTCGGCACGGCATCGGTCGTGCACCTGCGTGATCCCGAGACACACCCGAGTGCGCCGCACCTGTACTTCGCCGGACTCGACCTCGCACCGCTGGCCCCGGCCACGCTGGGGCGGGCCGAACTCGACCTGACCAAACCAGGCAGCCCCGAGGACCGCCGGATCGCCAAGGCGCTGCTCGAGTACGCGGCCCGCGAGGGCGTCGCGGTCTACCTGCTCGGCCCCGGTGACGAGGGCCTGGGTCCGACGCTCGGCGGCCAGGCGCCCGACTACGACGCCGAGGTCGAGTTCGTCTTCCTCGCCCAGCAGCCCGCCGGCGCCGAGTTCGTCCGGCTGGTCGACGTGCTCAAGCGGCTTCGCGACCCGGACGACGGCTGCCCGTGGGACCTCCAGCAGGACCACGCCAGCCTGTCGAAGTACCTCGTCGAGGAGACCTACGAGCTCATCGACGCGATCGAGCGCGGCCACGACGTCGACATCGCCGAGGAACTCGGTGACGTGCTGCTGCAGGTGGTCTTCCAGGCCCAGATCGGCAGCGACCGGCGCGCGTTCAACATCGACGACGTCACCCGTGGGATCGTCGACAAGCTCGTCCACCGCCACCCCCACGTGTTCGCCGACACCGAGGTCGAGGACGCCGAAGAGGTCAAGCGCAACTGGGACGAGCTCAAGGCGAAAGAGAAGGTGGGCCGGACCGGCCCCTTCGACGGCGTGCCTCCGGCGCTGCCCGGCCTGATGTTCCTCGAGACGCTCGAGAACAAGGCGGCCAAGCGCGGCTTCGACTGGAGCGACCCCTCCGAGCCGGTGGCGCGCGTGCGCGAGGAACTCGGCGAACTGCTCGACGCCACCACCGACGACGAGCGGCACGAGGAACTCGGCGACCTCCTCGGTGCGGTCGTCGGCCTCGCGCGCAGCTACGGCATCGACCCCGAGGAGGCCGCCCGCGCGGCCGGGCGCAAGTTCCGCGCCCGCTTCGAGGGCGTGATCGCCCTGGCCGAGCGGCGTGAGCTACCGATCGACGACCTCAGCCGCGACACCTGGCTCGAGCTGTGGGACGAGGTCAAGTCCCCGGACTGACCCTCGCCGGGGCACCACTAGGATCGCCGCCCCCAGACCCACGTTCGAGGAACCCATGCCCGCCGAGGACGACGTCGCGCAAGCCGTGACGACCGATGCCGCGAACAGCATCCGTCCGCCGGACCTGGCGCCGGACGAGGTCCGCACCGCCGACGACGTCCTCGCCGGCTGGGACACCGACGCCGAGGCGGCCGACCTCGCCCGCTGGCAACTCGACCGGCCACCCTTCCCGACCGACACGGTCGTGGTCGTGGGTGCCAAGGTGCTCGGCGGACTCATCGGTGCCGCGGTGGACCGGCGGCGGGGCCGGGGACTGGTGCTGGGGGCGGTCGCCGGGCTGACGGTCGCCGTGGTCGCTCGACGGCTGTGGCGCCTCGACGTCTGAGTCGCGGGGCGGCCGGGTTCCCTGGTCGCCACCGACGCATGCCCGTGTCGACGTTGTTTCCAATGGCCGATGCGCTGGCGTACCGTCCTGACCGGACCGGCGTGTCCCTGACGCCGTCGATGCACTGCTGTCCGCCCCCTCCCGCTCCCGTTGTCGAGGCCGCCGCCATGGAACTGACCACCATCGAACTCGTGCACGCCCGCGAGATCCTCGACAGCCGCGGCAACCCGACCGTCGAGGTCGAGGTCGGCCTCGTCGACGGCACCCTCGGGCGGGCCGCGGTCCCCTCGGGTGCCTCGACCGGCGAGGCCGAGGCGGTCGAACTGCGCGACGGCGGCGACCGCTACCTCGGTAAGGGGGTCCGCAAGGCCGTCGAGAACGTCGAACAGACCATCGCGCCGGCCCTGCTCGGCCGCGACGCGACCCGCCAGCGCGAGGTCGACGCGCTGCTGCTCGACCTCGACGGCACCGACAACAAGGGCAACCTCGGCGCCAACGCGATCCTGGGCGTGTCGCTGGCCACCGCCAAGGCGGCGGCCGCGTCGTCGGGCCTGCCGCTGTACGCCTACCTCGGCGGACCCAACGCCCACCTGTTGCCCGTACCGATGATGAACGTGCTCAACGGCGGCAGCCACGCCGAGTCCAACGTCGACTTCCAGGAGTTCATGATCGCGCCGATGGGCGCGCCGAGCTTCGCCGAGGCCCTGCGCATCGGCGC
>DATHUR010000175.1:0-32660 GCA_035462025.1 Egicoccus sp.
ACCGGTCCACCGCCGCCACCGCCGCAGCCACCGCCCGGCAGTGGGGAAAGCGGACCCCGGGCGTGGCGGCCGCCGAGCGTTCCGCCCGGCGGCCCGCCGGGTGGCGCCCCGCCGCCGAGGCCACGCGTGCCGCCGCCGCGACCGTACAGGCCGGCAGCGGGCGCGCCAGGTCACGTCCTGCCGTTGCGCCCGCTGGCGGCCGGTGACGTGCTCGACGGCACGGTCACCATCCTCCGGCGCGGGTTCCGCACGCTTGCGGCGATCGTGCTGTTCGTGCATGCGCCCTACCAGTTGCTGAGCGCGCTCGTCCTGGATCGCTTCCTGCCCGAGCTCGACGACCCGTTCCTCCTGGATCCGTTCCTGGACGGGACCGTCCCGGTCGAACTGCTCACCCGCATGCTGCTCGTCGGGGGGATCACCGCGATCGTGGCGCTGCTGGTCCACGTCCTGGTGGGCGGGGCGGTGGCGTCCGCGATCGTGGACCTCGATCACGGGCGTCAGCCCCGGGCCGGCGCGGCGCTGCGGGCGAGCTCCGCTGTATCGGGGTCAACGCTCGGTGCGAGCGTGCTGCTGCTCGCCGCAGGAATCGGGTTCGGCGCGGTGCTGGCGGTGGGGATCGGTGTCCTCGCCCTCGCGGCCACACCACTGGCCGTCGTCGCCGGTGTGGTCGCGCTTCCCGTGGTCCTCGGCGCCGGTCTCGCGCTCAGCTACCTGGTGCTGCCCATCGCCGTCGTCGAACACACTGGGCCGCTGCGCACGCTCGGCCGCGCGGTCTGGGTACTCCGACGACGTTTCTGGTGGGTGATCGGTGTGACGTTGCTGGCGCTGTTGCTCGTCGCCGCCGTGTCCTTCGCCCTCGGACTGGGCCTGGGTGTCGCGGCGCTCTTCGCCGGTCCGGCCGCATTCGTGGTCGAGGCGGCGATCGGCACCCTCAGTGCGCTGGTGTCGGTTCCGCTCACGATCGGTGCCGCGGCGCTGATCCACCACGACGCACGCGTTCGCGGCGAGGGGCACGACCTCCGGGCACGGGCGCAGCCGGGTCCATGGGCCTGACCATCGCGGTCGCCGGCCCGCTGCAGCACGACCCCGCCCGCTTGCGTGACACGGCGCGCGACCTGCTGGCTCGGCCCCCGTTCGGCACCGAGGATCCCGGACCGGTCACCGACGTGCTGCTCCGCATCCGCGCCTGGGTCGCCGCCGCGCTCGATGCCGCGCTCGGCGCCGTCGTCGGGAACCAGGTCCTGGCCTGGGCGGTCGTCGGTCTGGCCACGGCGGTGCTGGTCGTCCTGGTGTCGCGCTGGGGACGCCACCTCCGGCGGGAACCCGGGAGCCGGCCGACCCTGTCCGGCCCGACGAGACGGTCGTCGGGTGCGTGGCTCACCGAGGCCGACGACCATGCGCGTGCGGGAGCGTGGGACGCGGCCATCCGTTGCGCCTACGCCGCGCTGGTGACCCAACTCGCGGAGCAGGAACTGCTCGAGGACGCGCGCGGTCTCACGGTCGGCGAGATCGACCGCACGGTCGCCACCGCGGCGACGCAGCGTGCGGGGTCGGTCGCCGCGGCCGGCCGGGCGTTCGAGGACGCCTGGTACGGCCATCGCCGCGCCGACCGCGAAGGCTACGAACGGGTCCTGGACGCCCTCGACGGCGTACGGGCGGGGGCGCGGCCGTGAGCGCGCTCACCACGAGCGAGCCGGCCCCTGCCGGTGGCCGACGGTCCCGCCGCCGCGGGCGGGTGGCCGTGGCCGCCGCACTCGGCCTCCTCGCCGTCGCCGGGGTGCTCGCCCGCACCGATGCGGTGCATGACCCGTTCGATCCCGCCTCGGCACAGACCGACGGTCTGCTCGGGCTGGTGCGCACGCTGGAGGCCAACGGTGTATCCATCGATGTGTCGCTTGATCCACCAAGCGACATGTCGACTTCCGCATTCGTCCCTGTCGACCGTCTCGGGGCCCGGCGGGAGGCGTGGCAGGCATGGGTCGACCGCGGCGGGCACCTGGTCGTTGCGGATCCCGGCTCGCCGCTGCACGCGCTGGAGGCGGTCGGGAGCAGGTTCGTCGACGCGGTCGGGCAGACGAGCCGCGCCCCCGCGTGCCCCGCCCTGGCGGCGGTCGAGACCGTCACGCACGCAGGCTGGGACGGCTACGTCGTCCCCCGGGACGGCGGTGCGACCTGCTTCCCCCTGGACGACGACGTGGCCTGGCTCGTCACACGCCCCGCGGGCGCTGGGACGATCGTCGCCATCGGTTCGCCCGCCCCGTTCGCCAACGCCGTGCTGGGCCGTGACGACAACGCGGTGCTGGCGGCGGCGCTGCTCGCTCCGGCGGCGGGGGACCGGCTCGTGATCGTGCCACGCGGCGAGGTCGGCCAGGGCGGCAGCGAACTGCTCGACCTGGTTCCCCCGCGCGTGTGGCACGGGCTCGGCCTGCTCGGCCTGGCGGCGGTGCTGGCGGCCGTCGCCGCCGGCCGCCGCCTGGGACCCCCCGTCGCCGAGCGTCTGCCACCCGTCCTGCCGGCCAGCGAACTCGCCCACTCCCTGGCCGGACTGTTGCAGCGCACCGGCCGGCCCGCCGACGCGGCGGCGACGCTGCGTCGACACGCCCGTCGTCGGGTCGCGGCCGCGACCGTTGGTGGGGCGGACCTGCGGCACGAGGACCTCGTGGCGCTGGCCGTCGACCGCCTGGGTCTCGACCCCGACATCGCGGCCGCCGCGCTGCTCGATCGCGCGGTACCGGACGACGCGGCGCTGCTCGTGGTGCAGGCCGCCGTCCGGACCGTCGTGACGCACCAGCGAGACGTCGGGCCCTAGCGTTGCCATTCCGCGAGGAGAACGACGTGTCACACCAGCCCCGCCCGCCTGCGACCGACGGCGACGACGCCAGGCAGGCGCTCATGGCCGTACGCGACGAGATCGCCAAGGTGGTCGTCGGTCAGGACGCCGTCGTCAGCGGCCTCGTCACGGCGCTACTGGTGCGCGGCCACGTGCTGCTGGAAGGCGTGCCGGGGGTCGCGAAGACCTTGCTCGTGACCACGCTGGCCGCGGCGCTCGACCTGCGTTCGACCCGGGTCCAGTTCACGCCGGACCTGATGCCGGCCGACGTCACCGGTCAACACCTGCTCGACGAGACCGGGCGCGGCCTGCAGTTCCGTGAAGGGCCGGTCTTCACCAACCTGCTGCTCGCGGACGAGATCAACCGCACCCCACCGCGCACACAGGCGGCGCTGCTCGAGGCCATGCAGGAGCGCCAGGTCACGACCGCCGGCCAGACGCGGCGTCTCCCCGACCCCTTCCTGGTCGTCGCCACCCAGAATCCGGTCGAGTACGAAGGCACCTACCCGTTACCCGAGGCGCAACTCGACCGGTTCCTGTTCAAGCTGCAGGTGCCATACCCGAGCGAGGCCCAGGAGCGCGAGATCGTCGCCCGGCACGACCGCAGTGGTGACGCCGCCGACCCCGGCGGCGCCGGTGTACACCGCGTCGCCGACGCTACGGTGCTCGCTTCGGCCCGCGACGCGGTGCGCGCCATGCCGGTCGATGCGGCGGTCCGCGACTACGTGGTCGCGCTGTGCCGCGCCACGCGCGAGGCGCCCGCCGTGCAACTGGGCGTGTCCCCACGCGGGACGACGATGCTGCTGCACGCCGCGAAGGCCTGGGCCTGGCTCGCGGGTCGGGCCTACCTGACGCCCGACGAGGTCAAGGCCGTCGCCAAGCCCACGCTGCGGCACCGGCTGCAGGTGCGGCCGGAGGCTGAACTCGACGGCACCGGGCCCGACAACGTGCTCGACACGGTGCTCGCGACGGTGCCCGTCCCGCGATGAACCGCACGCCGGCGCCGGCGCCGACCCCGGTCCGCTTCACCCGGCCCTGGTGGAGTGGGCATCTGCCGCTGCCGACCGCCCGTGCCGCGATGCTGACCGCCGCGCTCGTGGCCGTCGTCTGGTTCGCACCGGTGACCCTGCCGTTCTGGCTGGTGCCCGCCGCGATCCTCGCCGTCGTGGCCGTGGACGCCGCCATGGCACCGGCTCCGTGGTCGGTCGGCGCGGACCGGGAGCTGCCGGCCGTGGTCGCGCTCGACGGACGCGCGCAGCTGCGCTGGCGGGTGCACAACCCGCGAGCGCGTGGACTGCGTGTCCAACTCGCCGACGAACTGGCGCCGAGCCTGCGCGCGGCTCGCCGCCGGACCACGCTCGTGCTCCCGCCCCGCGGGACGGGGGGTCACGCGGTCGAACTGGTGCCGTCACGCCGCGGGACCTTCGAACCGCGGCGGCTCACGGTCCGTGTGCACGGCCCGCTGGGGCTGGGCGCCCGGCAGGCCGACCGTCTCCTCGCCGGCCGCATCGAGGTCCATCCGAGCTTCCGTTCCCGGGCGGCCGCCGAACTACGCGTGCGCCGCCAGCGCGTCCTCGAGGAGGGGATCCGCGCCATCCGTGCACGCGGTGCCGGTACCCAGTTCGAGGCCCTGCGCGACTACGTCGAGGGCGACGATGTTCGCCGCGTCGACTGGGCGGCGACCGCCAGGACCGGGCGGGCCGTGGTGCGGACCTATCGCGCCGAACGCAACCAACAGGTCCTGGCCCTGCTCGACACCGGGCGACTCAGCGCCGGGCTCGTCGAGGAAGTGCCACGACTCGATCACGCCATGGACGCCCTCCTGGCGCTGGCGACCATCGCCACCCGGTCCGGTGACCGCACCGGGCTGCTCGCGTTCGGCGCGCGTGTCCGGGCCACGGTGCCACCGCGCAGCGACCAGGGGCAGCTCCGTCGCCTGTCGACCGCCATGCACGCCCTCGAGCCGGAACTGGCCGAGAGCGACTACCACGCGGCATTCCGGCACGCGCTCACCCACTTCCCGCGCCAATCGACGCTGGTGCTGTTCACCGAACTCGGCGAGGAAGCGGTCCAGCAACAGCTCGTACCCGCGGTCCCGCTCCTGCTGCGCCGGCACGCCCTCGTCGTCGCCGCCGTACGCGACCCCGAACTCGACCGGCTCGTCCGGCACGAGGCCGGCCGCGCGGGCGACGCCTACCGCGCGGCCGCGTCAATCCGGGTGGCCGAGGGCCGACAGGCGGCGGCTGCGCGGTTGCGCAGCCTGGGGGTGCGGGTCATCGACACGGTGCCCGGCGAACTCGCCGGCCGCGTGGCCGACGCCTACCTCGAACTCAAGGCGCTGGGCCGCTGACGACGCGCGGGCTGGCCGACCGCCCGGCGCTCGCCGAACGCCCCGGTCCAGCCGTCGCGCGCGGCGCGGCGGCCGCGGACCACGACGTAGGCGACGAACCCGAGCCAGACCGCGGCACCCACGCCGACCCGCAGGCTGCTCGGCCAGGGTGCCGGCGTCACGTAGCCCTCGAGCAGCCCGGCGACCAGGAAGACGGCGACGAGCCCCAGCACGATCACGACCGACCGGCGACCCTCCTCGGCCAGCGATGCGCGGCGCGTGCGTTCGCCGGGGGCGACCAACGCCCACCCGAGCTGCAGGCCGGCGCCGCCGGCCACGAACACCGCGGTCAGTTCGAGCAGACCGTGGGGGAGGATCAGCGCCCAGAACCGGCCTGCTTCACCGGCGGCGTGGAACAGCCCGGCCGCCACACCGACATTCACGCCGTTGAACAGCAGCACCGCCAGGGTCGGCAGGCCGGCGGCGATGCCGCTGCCGAACGCCAGCGCACCCACGCCCGCGTTGTTGGTGAACACGCGGGCGGCGAAGGCGGTACCCGGTTCCGAGGAGTAGTAGGCCTCGAAGTCCTCGGCGACGTAGGCCTCGCGCTCGGCCGCCGGCAGCGCCGCCTCGTAGGCCGCCGGGCTGTTCGCGAGCCAGACGGCCGTCGTCACGAAGCCGGCCAGGAACACGGCCGTCGCCACCGCGATCGCCCGCCGGGCATGCCACACGGCCGCCGGGAACGTCGTGCGGATCGCCTCGGCCATCACGGCCACCGTGCGTGCCCGGGTGCCGTGGACCACGGACGACGAGGCTGCGAGCAGTCGGCTCAGCCGGCCCGAGAGCGCCGCGTCGCCGTAGCGGGCACGAACCGCGGCCAGTTGGCTCGAGACCCGCAGATGCAGGCGGACCAGTTCGTCGAGTTCGTCCGGGCTCAGGCTCCCGACGTCCCGCGCCGCACGACGAGCCAGGTCCTCGAGCCGGCGCCACGCGCCCTCGTTCACCAGGATGTAGCCGTCGATGTCCGTGACCGTCCCCCTGCGGTGGCCGAGCGCCGGTCGGGCTAGCGTCGCCGCCCAGTCTAGGAGGCCGCCGTTTCGTGCATCCCACACCGGGCAACGAGGGCACCGTCACCCCCGAGGGAGTCGAACTCGACCTCGAGTTCGCCACCATCGGCTCGCGGGGGATCGCCTACCTGCTCGATCTGCTGATCGTCGGCCTGCTGTTGGTCGCGCTGGGGATCGCCGAGGCCACGTTCGGCTTCGGCGGTTTCGTGCCGGGCTGGATCGGCATCGTGCTGTTGCTCCTGCTCGTGTTCGTGGTGCAGTTCGGCTACCCGATCGGGTTCGAAACCCTGTGGCGTGGTCGCACCCCTGGCAAGGCGGCGATGGGTCTGCGGGTCGTCACCACCGAGGGCGCCCCCGTCGGTCTCCGGCACGCGACGGTCCGCGCCGTCGTCGGCCTCGTCGAACTGCTGCCGACCCTCGGCGTGCCCGCGGTCGTCACCTCGCTGCTCAACGCCCGCGGACAGCGCCTGGGCGATCTGGCGGCGGGGACCGTGGTCCTGCGCGAGCACCGCGGCGGACCCGCCCCGGTCGCACACCGGTTCGCCGCTCCGCCCGGCCTCGAGGACTACGTGGCGCACCTCGACGTCAGCCGCGTCGATGCCCGCACCTACGCCACCGTGCGCGACACGCTGCTCCGGCTGCCGGAGCTCGGGCCGCCGGCGCGGCTGGAGGTGGCCGAGGTGGTGGCCGACAGCCTGCTCGACCGCGTCGGGCCGCCACCACCGGTCGGGGTCCCCGCCGAGATCTGGCTCGCTTGCGTTGCGGCGGCCATCCAGCGTCGGCGGGCACCGGCCCCGACCGCGACCGGCCGCTCGCACGCCGGTCGGTCACCCGCACATGGCACGCAACGGCCGGTGCCGCGGCCGCGCGACGGCGGCGATGCCCCGCCGCAGGACGGTTTCGCGCCGCCGGGATGACGGTACCGCGACACATTTGTTCAGCGACACGTCGACAAATCGACGCGACTCACCCGTCGTCGGCCCCGCTCGGCCTGGTTCGGGGGCACCGCTAGGCTCCCATGTCCGTGCCCCAACCCGATCCGTGCTGCAGGAAGTCGGCTCCCACCCATGGCCTACCAGGTGAAACTCGAGGTCTTCGAGGGGCCGTTCGACCTGCTGCTGCAGCTCATCTCGCGCCGCAAGCTCGACGTGACCGAGGTCGACCTCGCCGAGATCACGGCGGACTTCCTCGCCCACCTCGAGGTTGGCATCGAGGAACTCGACCTCGAGACCGCGACCCGGTTCCTCGTGGTCGCAGCGACCCTCATCGAACTCAAGGCGGCGCGGCTGCTGCCGCGCGACGAGGGCGACGAACTCGAGGACCTGCTCGGCGACGCCCGCGACCTGCTCTACGCCCGCCTGCTCGAGTACCGCGCGTTCCGCGACGTCTCGCGCATCCTCGCCCACCGCATCACGATGCACGACAGCCGGCTCGGGCGCGAGGTTCCGCCCGAGCCATGGATGCAGCGCCTGGTCCCCGAGACGCCGCTGTCCGTCGACGCGGCCGGCCTCGCCGCCATCGCCGCCTCCGCGCTGGCACCCGCGACGGAGGCACCCGTCGACCTGTCGCACATCCGCCGCAGCTACATCACCATCCGCGAGGCGGCGACCGATCTGCTCGAGCGGCTCGGTGGCGCCGGCGAAGGGACGACCTTCCGGGAGCTGGTCGCCGAGCGGGACCGGGGCGACCGCGTCGTGTTCTTCCTGGCGCTGCTCGAGCTGTTCAAGCTCGGGCACGTCGACCTCGATCAGCCCGACCACCGCGGGCCCCTGGCGATCAGCCGCCGCGAAGGGGGACAGGACCTCCAGTCCCTCACCGAACCCGACGACCCGGACGATGACGGCGAAGCGTCGCCGTCGCCCGACGAACCTTCGGCGATGCGAGGAGTGTCGTGAACCAGCCCGTATCCGGCACCGACGACGCGGTGGCGACCGGCCTGCCCGTCGTGGACAGCACAGCGACACGACCTGCGGACGCGGACCTGCGGCCGGGGATCGAGGCGCTGCTGTTCCTCGCCGACGAACCTCTCGACCCCGCCTCGATCGCCGAGGTCGTCGACCGTGACGTGGCCGAGGTCGAGGAACTGCTCACGGTCCTGCAACGCGACTACGCCGCGGCCGGGGGCGGGATCGAGATCCGGGACGTGGCCGGCGGCTGGCGCATGTACACCGCGCCGCCCGCGCGCCCCGTCCTCGAGCGGTGGGCCCTCGCGGGTCGCACCGGGCGCCTCACGCAGGCCGCCCTCGAGACCCTGGCGGTGGTCGCCTACAAGCAACCGATCAGCCGCAGCGAGATCGGCGACATCCGCGGTGTGAGTGCCGACGGCGCGGTCCGCAGTCTCGTGGCGCGGGGCTTCGTGACCGAGGTCGGACGCGACGAGGGCCCCGGCCAGGCCGTGCTCTACGGCACGACGACCCTGTTCCTCGAACGTCTCGGGTTGCAGTCGCTCGACGACCTGCCTGCGCTGACCGACTTCCTGCCCGAGGCGCCGGCGCCCGACGAGCCCGAGCCGGGCACGTTGCGTGACGTCCGCAAGCGCCTGGCGGGCGGAGACGACCTCCCGGTTCGCGGGGTGTTCGAGGGCCGGCGGACCAACACCGGCGGCGAGGATCCCGATGGCGACGACGAGGCCGATGACGCGATGCCGGCGCCGACGGCGACGGTCGGAGCGCGTGACACCGGCGAGATCGACGAACTGACCGACCGGCTCGAGCAGGCGGCCCGCAACGCGGTCGACCGCCTACGGCAGGCGGTCGCCGCGGGCGAGGACGACGGGGACGACGGGGACGACGTGGCAGTGCCGCCACCGGCGGGGGAGCCGTCCGATGGCTGAGGAACGGGTCCAGAAGGTGCTCGCGGCCGCGGGCATCGCCTCACGGCGCGCGTGTGAGGAACTGATCGCCGACGGCCGTGTGACCGTCAACGGAACGGTCGTCCAACTCGGCGCCAAGTGCGACTCGACGAGCGACGTGATCGAGGTCGACGGCGAGCGGGTCAACACCGATCCCGACAAGCTCTACGTCCTGCTCAACAAGCCGCGGGGTGTGGTGACGACCGCTGACGATCCGCAGGGACGCCCGACGGTGGTCGACCTGGTCAACCTGCCGCAGCGGCTGTACCCCGTCGGCCGGCTCGACCAGGACACCGAGGGTCTGCTGCTGCTCACCAACGACGGCGAGTTGACCCACCAGTTGCTACACCCCTCGTTCGAGGTCGAGCGCACCTACCTGGCGCTCGTGCCAGGCCCCGTCCGCAAGAAGGCGCTCGCGCAACTCCGCGAGGGGATCGAACTCGAGGACGGCATCGCCAGGGCACGTCGCGCGCGCGTCCTCGAGGAGGAACGTGGCCGCGCACTGGTCGAGCTCGTCATGACCGAGGGCCGCAAGCGCGAGGTGCGTCGGATGTTCTCCGCACTCGGCCTGACCGTCGAACGCCTCGCCAGGGTCGCCTATGCCGGCGTCGAGCTCGGCGATCTGCGCCAGGGCAAGTGGCGGTTCCTCACGCAGTCCGAGATCGGCAAGCTGCACGCCGCCACGAAGCCGACGACACCTCGATCAAACGACAAGACGACAGGTCGACAAACCGATACGGACGGCGGTCGCGACCCACGTCGCAGCTCCCGTCGCGAGCGGGACGCCCGCGCGGCGAACGCCGCCCGTGCCACCCGCAAAGGAGGCCAGCGATGAGCGAGCAGCGGGTCCGCGCCCTGCGCGGTGCGACCACCCTCGACCGGGACGACCGCGACCACCTCATCGAGCGGACCCAGGAGTTGATGACCGCGGTCTTCGAACGCAACGCACTGACCGCGGACGACCTGATCTCGATCGTGTTCACCGCCACCGACGACCTGCATGCCGGGTTCCCGGCCGAGGCCGCGCGCGAGGCCGGCATCCGCCACGTACCGCTGTTGTGCGCCCGCGAACTCGAGATCGACGGTGGCATCGAGCGGTGCGTGCGGATCCTCATCCACGCCTACACCGACCGCTCGCCGCTCGAGTTGCGGCACGTCTACCTCCACGAGGCCCGACAGCTGCGCACGGACCTACCCGAATGAGGCCGTCAGGTCGTCGGAGCGCCCGAACCAACCCGCGCACACGGGTTCCCGCATGTCGGCGCCTGCGCGGCGTCCACAACGGCGCTTCAGCGTCATCTGAGCGCGTTTGCCCAGGTCAGGTGCCCGCGTGAGCCCGGCGCCGGCGCCCGGGACGCCCGGTCGGGTTGCGGCCATCGGGGCCGGGCTCGTCGGCGGCTCGGTCGCGCTTGCCTGCCGCGCCGCCGGCGTCGGGGAGGTGGTGCTGACCGACGCGGTACCCGCCGTCCGTGCCCAGGCGGCGCGCCTGGACCTCGCCGATCGTGTCGTGGCGAGTGTTGCCGAGGCCGTTCGGGACGCGGATCTGGTCGTGGTGGCCGTCCCGGCCGCGGCGGTGCCCGACCTCGTGGTCGACGCGGCCCGGCATGCGCCACAGCGGGCAGTTCTGACAGATGTTGCCAGCCTCAAGTCAGACTTGACCCTCGAGGTGGAGTCGAGGTTGAGTGCCGCCGGGCTCGACGCGACCCGGTTCGTGGGTGGCCACCCGATGGCCGGCTCGGAACGCAGCGGACCGGACGCGGCCGACGGCACCCTGTTCCAGGGCGCGACCTGGGTACTGACGCCGACGGCGTCGACCGCACCCGAACCCCTCCAGCTCGTGTCGAGCCTGTTGCGCGGCTTCGGGGCGCGGGTGCTGGCGCTGGCCCCGGGCCGTCACGACGAACTGGTCGCCCTCGTCAGCCACCTGCCCCAGTTGGCCGCCAGCGCGCTGGCCGACGTCGCCGGCGAGGTGGTGGCCGAGACCGGCGAGGTCGTGTTGGCCATCGCCGGGGGCGGCTTTCGCGACACCACGCGCGTCGCCGCCTCCGACGCGGCGTTGTGGCGCGGGATCCTCGGCGGCAACCGCGAGGCGGTCCTTACGGCGCTGACCCGCTACCAGGCCCGCCTCGAGGACCTGCGCACCGCCCTCGAGGCGGGCGACGACGACGCCCTCGAGGCCGTCCTGACGCGCGCCAGCACCGCGCGCCGACGCCTCGTCCCCAAGGCCGCCGACCTCGCGTTCGTCGACGTGGTCGTCGCCCTCGACGACCGTCCCGGTGCGCTGGCGCTGGCCACCACGGCGCTGGGCGAGTCCGGCATCAACGTCGAGGACGTCGCGATGCGGCACGCGGTCGCGGGCGGCCGTGGCGCGCTGCTGCTGCGGGTCGCGGCCGGCGAACGCGACCGGGCGCTGGCCACCCTCACGGCCCTGGGCCTGCACGCCCATGCCGAGGGGGAGCCGGCATGACCACACAGGTCGTGGAACCGCTCGCCCGGCCGGTCGACGCGTCGGTCCGGGTTCCAGGCTCGAAGAGCATCACCAACCGCGCGCTGGTGGCGGCCGCGCTCGCCGTCGGGGGCTCGACCCTGCACGGGGTCCTGTTCGCCGACGACACCGAGGCCATGCTCGCCGCGCTCGCCGACCTCGGCCTGCGCCTCGAGGTCGACCGCGCTGGCGCGACGGTCGTGGTCCACGGTGTCGGCGGACGGGTCCCGGCCGGACCGGCCCACCTCGACGTGCGCCTGTCGGGGACCACGGCCCGTTTCCTGGCGCCGCTGCTCGCACTCGGCGACGGCGAGTACCTGCTCGACGCCGCGCCACCGTTCCGCCTCCGACCGATGGGTCCGCTGTTCGCCGCACTGCGCGACCTCGGCGTCACGGTCGAGGAGACCGGGACGTCCGGCCATCTGCCCGCGCGGCTGCGGACCGCCGGCCTGCGGGGGGGCACGGTCGCGGTCCCGGCCGACGTCTCGAGCCAGTTCCTCTCCGGGCTGCTGCTCGCCGGACCATGTACCGCCGAGGGTCTCCTGGTCGAGGTGACCGGGGCCGTGGTGTCGCGCCCGTACGTCGACATGACGCTGGCGGTGATGCGGGCCTTCGGCGCCGCCGTGACCGTCGGCGAGCGCGCCTGGTCCGTCGAACCGACGGGATACCGGGGCACCGACTATTCGATCGAGCCAGACGCCAGCGCCGCCTCGTACTTCCTGGCCGCGGCGGCCATCACGCAGGGCCGCGTCCTGGTGCCCGGACTCGGCCGGGACGCACTCCAGGGGGACGTGGTCTTCGCGGACGTCCTCGCGCGCATGGGCGCCGAGGTGACCTGGACGTCAGAGGGTGTCGAGGTCCGCGGGACCGGCCACCTGCGAGGTGTCGACGTCGACATGACCGACCTCTCCGACACGGCCCAGACGCTGGCGGCCGTCGCCGTCTTCGCCGAGGGGCCGACCCGGGTCCGCGGCATCGGGTTCATCCGCGCCAAGGAGACCGACCGCATCCGGGCGGTCGTGACCGAACTGCGGCGCCTCGGCATCCAGGCCGACGAGCACCACGACGGCTTCACCGTGCACCCGGGCGCGCCCGGGCCGGGCGTCGTGCAGACCTACGACGACCACCGGATGGCGATGAGTTTCGCCCTGCTCGGCCTGCGCGCCCCCGGCATCGAGATCGCCGACCCGGGCTGCGTCGCCAAGACCTTCCCCGGGTACTTCACCGCCCTCGAGGGCCTGCGGCGCTGAGCCGCGACGCCGGTGATCTCCGGCGGTCCCGGTACGGTGCCCCGGTCCACGCCGGCCGTAGCCGTTCACCTGCCAGGAGTCACCGTCCGTGCCCGCCGATGACCCGTCGAGTCCGCCACCACCGGACGCCGTCCGCGACCGACGTCCCGGGGGCCCGGTGGTCGCCATCGACGGCCCTGCCGGTTCGGGCAAGTCCTCCGTCGCCCGGTTCGTCGCCGACCGACTCGGCCTCCCGCACGTCGACACCGGTGCGCTGTACCGGGCCGCGACCCTGGCCGTGCTCCGCGCCGGCGTCGACCCCGCGGACGCCGACGGGTGCGCCGAGGTCGTCGCCGCCGCGACGCTCACGCGCGAGGCCGGACGCACCTACCTCGACGGGGAGGACGTCGAGGACGAGATCCGCGGCGACGAGGTGACCCACGCCGTCTCGGCGGTGTCGGCCCATGCCGCGGTCCGCGCCGCACTGCTGCCGGCCCAGCGCCGGGCCGTGCTCGAGGCCGGGGGCGTGGTCGAGGGTCGTGACATCGGTTCGGCCGTGCTGCCCGACGCCGACCTCAAGGTCTTCCTGACGGCGAGTGTCGAGGAACGTGCCCGCCGCCGCGCGGCCCAACTCGGCCGCGACGACGTCGAGGTCCTGGCGCAACAGATCGCGGCCCGGGACGCCGCCGACGGCGGTCGCGAGGTCTCGCCCATGGCCGTCGCCGACGACGCGTGGACGCTCGACTCGTCCGACCTCGACGTCGACCAGGTCGTACAGGCCATCGTCGACCGGGTCCACGACGTGGCCGGCGATGCCCTGACCGATCCGTTTCGCGCGCATCGGTCACTGCCCCGCGTGGCGATCGTCGGCCGGCCGAACGTCGGCAAGTCGACCCTGGTGAACCGCATCCTCGGCGCCCGGGTGGCGATCGTCGAGGAGAAGCCCGGCGTCACCCGCGACCGCACCGAACACCCGGCCGAATGGCTCGGACGCCACTTCCTCGTCGTCGACACCGGGGGATGGGAGCACGCCGCCTCGGGCGCGGGGCGCGATGGTCGCGATGGTCCTGTCGAGGGCATGGCCGCCCGCATCGTCGAACAGGCCGAGGCGGCCGTCGCGGAGGCGGACCTGGTCGTGTTCGTCGTCGACGCGACCGTCGGCGCCCTCGAGGACGACGAGCGCTACGCCCGCCTGCTGCGGCGCAGCAAGGTGCCGACACTGCTCGTGGCGAACAAGGTCGACAACGACCGCCAGGAGGCGCTGGTCCACGAGTTGTACGGGCTCGGGCTCGGTGCGGCCCACCCGGTCTCGGCCCGGCACGGTCGCGGTGTCGGCGACCTGCTCGACGAGGTGCTCGATGCGTTGCCCGACCTGCCGGACCGGCCGGCCCCGGTGTCGAGCGTCCCGAAGGTCGCCATCGTCGGCAAGCCGAACGTCGGCAAGTCGTCGCTGTTCAACCGCCTGCTCGGGGAGGAACGCTCGATCGTCGACAGCGTTCCGCACACGACCCGCGACGCGGTCGACACGATGGTCGAGGTGGACGGGGAACCGTGGGTGTTCGTCGATACCGCGGGCATGCGGCGGCGCTACCGGCACGGCGAGGACACCGAGTTGTACTCGGTCGACCGCACCCGCGCGGCTATCGAGTCCGCTGACCTCGTGCTGTTCGTCATCGATGCGTCCGAGCCGCTGGGCGAGCAGGACCAGCGCCTGGCGGCACTGCTGCGGGATGCCGGCCGCGGCGTCGTGCTGGTGTGCAACAAGTGGGACCTCGTCGACGAGGACCGCCGGCACGATCTCGAGAAGGAACTCGACCGGCTGCTGTCGTTCGCGATGTGGGCACCCCGTGTGAACATCTCGGCGCAGAGCGGGCGGGGGCTCCGGCGCCTGCTGCCGCAGTTGCGCAGCGTCTGGGGCAACTACCGGCGACGGATCCCGACCCGCGAGGTCAACCGCATCGTCGAGGAGGCCGTGGCCCGCCACCCGTTGCCACGGCAGGGCAACAAGAACCTCAAGATCCGCTACGCCACGCAGGCCGAGGTCGCCCCGCCCCGTTTCATCGTGTTCGCCAACGGCCGCCTGCCGGCCGGTTACCGCCGCTACCTCGAGCGCGAACTGCGCGAGCGGCACGACTTCACCGGTGTCCCGCTGCTGCTCGAGGACCGGCCGCCGGCCCCACGCTCGCGACGCTGACCCGACGGCGGCACCGCACGGGCAGGCCGCCCGGTTGGCCCGTCCGGCCCGCAGGGGGTAGCGTGCCGCCTCCGCGCGGACGGGTCTGATGACGGTCCGCGCAGGTGGCCGACGTCACGTCCGAGAACCCGGGCACGACGTCGATCCTCCACCGGGCTGTGGCGCAGTCAGGTAGCGCACTCGTCTGGGGGGCGAGGGGTCGCCGGTTCAAGTCCGGCCAGCCCGACCACGACCGCCGGGGTCCCATGCGGGCCCCGGCGGTCGCCTGTCCGGCCAAGGCACTACCGTTCGGTCCACGTACCCCGCGCACGGGGGTGACGCCGGGCAGGCGACGACGCGAGGGGCACCATGCGGTTCTACGACCTCGGTGGCGGCGGCGAGCCACGCGTGGCGTCGCGGCGCATTCTCACCGTCCCCAACCTGATCTCGTTCGCACGACTCGCGATCCTGCCCGTGGTCTACCTCGACCTCACCTCGGGCCGCCTGCTGCGCGCCTTCGTGCTGCTCGCGGTCTTCACCTCGAGCGACTGGTTCGACGGCTACTTCGCCCGGCGGCTCGACCAGGTCACCGAACTGGGCAAGTTGCTCGATCCGATCAGCGACCGTGTGCTGTTCGTGGTGGTCGGCGTCGCATTCGTCGTGTCGGGGCTGCTGCCGCTGTGGGTCGTGCTCGCCCTGGTCGCCCGTGACGTCCTGGTCGCGGGCGCCGGACTGGTTCTGCTCGCCCGTGGCGCGAAACCGCCGGACGTGACCCGGTTGGGCAAGACGGCGACGTTCGGGCTGATGTGGGCGCTGCCGACGTTCCTGCTCGCCGGCATCGTCGGCGACGGGGTGGACGACCCGCAGCCGGTCCTGTACGTCGCGGCCTGGGTCCTGCTGGCGATCAGCGGCGTCCTGTACTGGATCGCGGCCTTCGACTACGCCCGCATCGTGCGGCGCCGGGCCGCCATCGTGGACGCGGAGCAGGACACGGGTCCGACACCCGAACGCGACTAGGAACCCGGCGCTCACCCTGCGGTAGGGTGGACCTCGGCGGCCCCGGCCGCCGGGGGAGCGACGCTCCCCGCCGATGCCCGTACCCCAGGACCGGAGTGCTGCGCCGTGGCGGACGACACGCCGAGCGAGTTGCGCTACACCGAACAACACGAATGGCTTCGCGACGACGGCGAGGTGATCGCGGTCGGCATCACCTCCTTCGCCCAGGAACAGCTCGGTGACGTGGTCTACGTCGACCTGCCGTCCCCCGGCGCCGAGGTCGAGCAGGGGCAGGTGTTCGGCGAGGTCGAGTCGACCAAGTCGGTCTCGGACCTGTACGCCCCGGTCAGCGGCACCGTGGTCGAGCGCAACGAGGACCTCGACGAGCGGCCCGAGCTGGTCAACCTCGACCCGTACGGGCAGGGTTGGATGGTCACGATCCGCCCCTCGGATCGGGGCGAGCTCGACACGCTGCTCGACGCCGACGGCTACCGGGCGGTCGCCGAGGCCTGAGCGGGCCCGGCTCCTCGCGGCCGGGTCGAGCCCACGCGCTCCGGGCTGCGGCCGTTGCAGCCGTGGTCTAGGCTGCCGGGCTCGCCGGGATAGATGCTCCACCTCGACCTCACGGCGAGACCCGACACTCCAGAGCGGCAGGAGGCGACGTGTACTGCAGCCAGTGCGGCGAGCAGGTTCCCGAGGACGCCAACTTCTGCCCGGCCTGCGGTGCCAGCATCGTGAGCGAGGCCGGCCACGAGCACACGACGGCCGCCATCGAGGTCGGCGCCTTCGATCCGGCCCACGAGCTCGGCGACCTGCCCGACCTCGAGCCCGGCACCGGGATGCTGGTGGTCGTGCGCGGGCCCAACGCGGGCGCCCGCTTCGTGCTCGACCACGACCCGGTCACCGTCGGGCGCCACCCCGACTCCGACATCTTCCTCGACGACGTCACGGTGTCACGGCGGCACGCCGAGCTCTCACGCGGCGAACACGGCTCGATCGTGCGCGACCTCGGCAGCCTCAACGGCTCGTACGTCAACGGCGAGCGGGTCGACGAACGCGCGCTCGCGACCGGTGACGAGGTCCAGATCGGCCGGTTCAAGCTCCTCTACGTCGGTGATGGGGCCGAGCCGGACGGTGCGACGCCGTGAAGTCCCTCACCATCGGTGAGGTGCTCAACCGGCTCAAGGACGAGTTCGACGACATCACGATCTCGAAGATCCGCTTCCTCGAAGCCGAAGGTCTCATCTCGCCGGACCGGACCGAGTCGGGCTATCGCAAGTTCACCGGCGACGACATCGACCGGCTCCGCTACGTCCTGCGGGCCCAGCGTGACCGCTATCTGCCGCTGAAGGTCATCAAGGACGAACTCGAACGCATCGACGCCGGCCACCCCGTCGCCGACGTCAACGGCGGTCCGACGACGCCGGTGGTCCCGCCCGCCGACGATGCCACGGGGGCGCCCGCGGTGCGACCCGGCCCGGCCACACCGGCCCGCTCGGTCTTCGACGTCCCGGCCGACGAGGTCCGGCTCACCGCCGCCGAACTCGCCGATGCCACGGGTCTGACCGAGCGGGACGTGAGCCAGCTGCGCGAGCACGGTCTGCTCGGCGCCGGACCGCACGACGGCGACGACCTGCAGGTGGCCAAGCTGGCCAGATCCCTGCTCGACGCCGGTCTCGAGGCGCGCCACCTGCGCATGTACCGCCAGTTCGCCGACCGCGAGTTCGCCCTCGCCGAGCAGCTCGTCGCACCGCTCCTGCGCCAGCGGAACCCCGACAGCCGCCGCGCTGCGGCCGACCAGGCGGAGCGCCTCGTGGCCGCTGGGGGAGCGCTGCACCACGCGCTGCTCGCCCGACAGTTGCGCGACCTGCTCGGTTCGTGAGGGTCGGGGCACGCGCGAGCCGGCTGGTCGCCTGCCTGGCCCTCCCGGCGCTGCTCGCCGGACCACCCGCCCACGCACAGGTCGCGGCGTCACCCGCGCCCGGCCTCGCGCCGCCACCCGTGCCGGCCCTGTCCGGCGCCCCGCCCGACGCGTGGCCCGATCCGCCCTCCGGCGCGGTCACGGCCTCGAGTTGGGTGCTGGTCGAGGCCGAGACGGGGCAGCGCCTCGCCGAGCATGTTCCCGACCAGGCGAGACCGGTGGCGTCGACGGTCAAGATCCTGACCGCACTCACCACGATCGGGAGGGTCGACCTCGACGAGAAGGTGACCGTGGGCGACGAGGTGCTCGTCGGTGGCGCCTCGGTCGGTCTCGAGCCGGGCGAGGTCTGGACGGTGCGCGAACTGCTCCAGGCCGTCCTGGTGCGTTCGGGCAACGACGCCACCGAAGCTCTGGCCACCCACGTCGCCGGCGACACGGCCGCCTTCGTCGAACTGATGCGGACCGATGCGGCAGCCCTCGGGCTCGAACCGGCGGCGCTCGGCAGCCCCAGTGGCCTCGAGGACGAGAACCGGCTCACGGCACTCGACCTGGCGACCCTGGCCCGCGCCGCGCTCGCCGATCCGCGCCTGCGCCCGTTCTTCTCGATCGACGAGGTGGCCCTGCCGGGCAACGACCCGGCTGAAAACCGCAACCTGTTGCTCGAGCGCTATCCCGGGGCGACGGGGGTGAAGACCGGGTTCACGCTGGCCGCCGGCAACAGTTTCGTCGCAAGCGCCCGCCGCGACGGACGTGAGCTCATCGCGGTCGTGCTCGATGCCGGGGACGATCCGGCCCGGTTCGACCAGGCCGCCGCCCTGCTCGACCTCGGCTTCGACGACTTCGCACTGCACAGGCTCGGCGGCCGTCTCGAACTCGCCGTCGCCGGCGGCTGGCGGGCCTTCGTGGCACCCGAGATGGCCATCACGGCGCCGGCGGCCGACGGGGCGGCTGTCGCCGTCGACGTTCCGGCCCGGGTGCCGGACGCCGCGATCGACGGCCGGATCATGGTCGGCGACCAGACCGTCTCGACGACCTCGTTGGCCCCCGAGACCGCTGGTGACGCGCCCCGTCCCACCGGATCGGCCGCACGGCTCGGGGCGGCCCTGGTCGACGGTGTCTACGCGAGCCTGCGGGCGTCAACCGGTGCCGGGACCCTCCGCTAGCCTGCCGTCGTCAGCGACTTGAGGAGCACCCCTCGTGATCGAGATGGAGCTCGTCGGCGTGCGCGTCGAGCTGCCGGCCAATCAGCCGATCGTGCTGCTCAAGGAGCGTCACGGCACCCGCTATCTGCCGATCTGGATCGGGGCGGTCGAAGCGACGGCGATCGCGTTCGCCCTGCAGGGTGTCGAGACGCCACGGCCGCTGACCCATGACCTGTTCGTCGAGGTGCTCGGCCAACTCGGCGCAGAGCTCGCGGCCGTCCACGTGACCGCGCTGCGCGACGGCACCTTCTTCGCCGAACTGCACCTCACGCGCGAGGGGACCGAGCTGACCGTGTCGGCCCGGCCCTCGGATGCGATCGCACTCGCCAGCCGGCTCGAGGACGTCCCGATCTTCGGCGCCGAGTCGGTCCTCGACGAGGCCGGACTCGAGATCGACGCCACCGACGAGGACGGCGAGGAGGGCGTGGACGCCGAGCAGGCCGTCCGCGAGTTCCGCGAGTTCCTCGAGGACATCACCCCCGAGGACTTCCGGGAGCAGTGAGCCACGTCGCCAGGTGACCGCCCGGCTGCCCGCCGGGCGGTTCTTCGTGTGCGCCCAGACCACGCCGGACGCGTCATCTCATGCCATTTCGCGGGGCAACGGCGAATTGGTCACAGCCGGACGTGACCGGGGATGGCCGCCAGCAACCGTTCCCTTTCGATGCCTTTCAGGTGTTCTCGACACCCAATTCGCTGCAGATGAGGTCGAGATCGAGTGTCCGGCGCACCCTGAAGGGCACATTGACACCGGTGTAGTTCCGGCCGTAGCCTCGTTGGTGCCGACTGGTGGAGCGTGACCGATGGTCGTCACTCCACCAGGCGCACCGTCCCGGTAGTGGAGTGGATGGGCCTCTCGCCCTCCACCGAGCAGGAGCCACACGTGAGCACGATGCCCGAAGCCGGCCAACTCGCGCTCGACGTCGGTGACGCGGGCGTCCGCGAGGGGTACCGCGGCAGGGCCGCGACCAAGATCGTGGGCATCACCTACCGGCAGCTCGACTACTGGGCCCGCACCGGCCTGGTCGAGCCGAGCGTGCGCAAGGCGACGGGCTCGGGCACGCAGCGGCTGTACTCGTTCGACGACGTGGTGCGGCTGCGCGTGGTCAAGCGTCTGCTCGACACCGGCGTGTCCCTACAGAAGGTCCGGCTCGCGGTCGACGAACTCCGGGCCCGCGGCCGCTCACTGGCCGACGCGACGCTGGTCTCCCACGGCGACTCGGTGTACTTCCTCGACGACGATGCGTCCCTGGTCGACCTGCTTCGGCGTGGCCAGGGCGTCTTCGCGATCGCCCTCGGACCCGTCATCGAGGAGCTGCGCGGCGAGATCACCGCGTTCCCGACCGAGCGCCTCGACGACCTCGACGACACGACCGACGGCGCGGTCGGCCCCGGGACGGCCGTCAACGTCTGAGCGCGGCCGCTACAGCCGCTCGCGCAACCACGCGATGTCGGCGGCCTGGTCGGCGACGTCGCCGTCCGGCGTCTCCACGATGACGTCCGCACCTGCGCCCCGGACCACCTCGACGAGCTGGTCGGGGTCGATCGCCCCGTGACCGAGGTTCTCGTGCCGGTCGCGGCCCGAGCCGAACTCGTCCTTCGAGTCGTTGAGATGCACGAGGTCGATCGCGCCGGTGATCGCGACGATCCGCTCGACGGCGTCGTCGAGTTTCTCGCCGGCTGCATGCGTGTGGCAGGTGTCGAGGCAGAAACCGAACGGGGTCACCACCCCGTCGAGGGCCTCCCAGAGCCGCCCGATGCGGTCGAAGTGCCGGGCCACGGCGTTGTTGCCGCCGGCGGTGTTCTCGATCAGGATCGGGATCGAGGTCTCGAGCCGCTCGAGCGTCGAGCGCCAGTTCGCGAAGCCCTCGGTCACGTCGTCGCCCTCCGGGAGGTGGCCGCCGTGCACGATGACGCCGGCCGCACCGATGTCCTCGGCCGCCCGGACCGTCTTCTCCAGCAACTGTCGTGACGGATGGCGTACCCGGTTGTTGGTGGTGGCCACGTTCACCAGGTAGGGCGCATGGACGTAGATCGTCACGTCGCTGGCGCGCAGGTCGGCGGCGTCCTCACGCGGCTTGGGGCCCTTGAACTGCTGCGGCGCGGACAGGAACAGTTGCACGGCGTCGGCGCCGCGCTCACCGGCGGCGACGAGCGGGTCACCCGAGCGGACGTGGGCACCGATGCGCATGGGCCGTGGACCCCTTCTCGAGACGACGTTCTCGGACCTGGTTTCGAGGCTATCGCGCGGCCTTGGCAAGCAGGTGCGGCGGCTGGTTCGATGCGGATACCGCGCCCACCGGCCGCCCGTCGCCCTCTCGTTCGGAGTCCCCGTGCCAGACCCGATGGAACCCGCTGCGACCGGCGAGTCCGCCGGCGACGACGACGCCTTCCACCGACGCCACCTCGGCCCTGACGACGCCGATCGGCAGTCGATGCTGGAGATACTCGGGATGACGTCCATCGGGCAGTTGCTCGACCGGGCGGTGCCCGACGGCATCCGCGACGACGCGCTGCCCGCCCTGCCGAGCCCATCGTCCGAGGCGGCGGTGCTCGAACAGTTGCGCGGGCTGGCCGCGCGCAACGACGTGCGCCGGGCCTACATCGGCCTGGGCTACCACGGCACGATCACCCCGGCCGTGATCCGCCGCAACGTGGTGGAGGACCCGGGCTGGTACACGGCGTACACGCCCTACCAGCCCGAGATCTCGCAGGGGCGCCTCGAAGCGCTGCTGGTGTTCCAGACCATGGTCCGCGACCTGACCGGCATGGAGATCGCGGGCGCGTCGCTGCTCGACGAGGCGACCGCGGCCGCCGAGGGTCTGACGCTGTGCCACCGGGTGTCGCGCAAGAGAGGACCGGACGGCGAGGATGCCGCGACCCTGCTCCTCGACCGTGGGTGCCATCCGCAGACGATCGCGGTCGTGCGCACCCGCGCCGTGCCGCTCGGCCTGCGCGTCGAGGTGGCCGACCTGCGTGCCCCGGGAGACCTCGACACGCTCGAGCTGACCGACGTCGTCGCAGCACTCGTGCAACAGCCGACCACCGACGGCGTCGTCGTCGACGATCGCGACCTGATTGCGCAGTTGCACGCGGCCGAGGTCCTGGTCACGGTCGCGACCGACCTGCTCGCCTGCACGCTCATCGCGCCGCCGGGTGAACAGGACGCCGACGTCGTCGTGGGGTCGAGCCAGCGGTTCGGGGTCCCGATGATGTTCGGCGGGCCGCACGCCGCCTTCCTCGCCACCCGCGACCGATTCGCCCGCAACCTGCCGGGCCGTCTCGTCGGTGTGTCGGTCGACCGGCAGGGACGGGAGGCGTATCGCCTCGCCCTGCAGACGCGTGAGCAGCACATCCGCCGCGAGAAGGCGACCTCGAACATCTGCACGTCGCAGGTCCTGCTCGCGGTCGTCGCCGCCGCGTACGCCGTCCACCACGGCCCCGCCGGTCTGCGTCGCATCGCCCGGCGCGTGCACCTGCGCACCTCCGCCCTCCGCGTCCTGCTGCATGAAGCTGGTGTCGAGGTCGAGGGTTCGGCCTGGTTCGACACCATCACCCTCACGGTCCCCGGACGCGCCGATGAGGTGCTGCGCGCGGCCGCCGACGCCGGCTACGACCTCGGCCCGGTCCTGGCCCTGGACGGCACCGGGATCGATCCCGACCGCGTGCGTATCGCGTTGGACGAGACCACCGAACCGGTCGACGTCGTCGCCCTGGTCGGGGCCGTGGTGGGTAGGGCGCCGGACGCCGCGGCCGTACGCGCGCGTGAGCAGGCCCTGGCGGGCGACGCGGACGGCGGCCTGCCCGGGATCCCGGCGGCCCTGCGCCGCGCCTCGGCCTACCTGACCGACGCACGCTTCCACCGCTACCGCTCCGAGACCGAACTGATGCGGTGGCTGCGCTCGCTCAAGGCCAAGGACATCGCGCTCGACCGGGCGATGATCCCGCTCGGCTCGTGCACCATGAAGCTCAACGCCGCGGTCGAGATGGAGGCCATCACGTGGCCCGAGTTCGCCGGCCTGCACCCGTTCGCGCCCATCGAGCGTTCGGCGGGGACCCGGGCGCTGATCGCCGACCTCGAGAGCTGGCTGGCCGAGATCACCGGCTACGACGCGGTCAGCCTGCAGCCCAACGCCGGGTCGCAGGGCGAATTCGCCGGCCTGCTCGCCATCCGCGGCTATCACCTCGCCAACGGCGACGACGAGCGCGACGTCTGTCTGATCCCCTCCTCGGCGCACGGGACCAACGCCGCGTCGGCGGTCATGGCCGGCATGCGCGTCAAGGTCGTGGCGTGCGACGAGGACGGCAACGTCGACGTCGACGACCTCGAACGGTTGGTCAAGGAGCACGCCGATCGCCTCGCGGCGCTGATGGTCACCTATCCGTCCACCCACGGGGTGTTCGAGACCCGCATCGGGGACATCTGCGCCCTCGTGCACGACCAGGGCGGCCAGGTCTACCTCGACGGCGCCAACCTCAACGCGTTGGTGGGCGTGGCACGACCGGGCCGCTTCGGCGCGGATGTGAGCCACCTCAATCTCCACAAGACGTTCTGCATCCCGCACGGCGGCGGTGGGCCCGGGGTCGGTCCCGTCGCCTGCCGCAGCCACCTGGCGCCCTTCCTTCCCAGCCACCCCCTGGTGCCCGAGTCGTGGCATCCGGCGGCGCGCGGCCTGTCGCCCGAGCAGCGCACCGGACCGGTGTCGGCCGCACCGTGGGGCTCGGCCGGGATCCTGCAGATCTCGTGGGCCTACGTCGCGCTGATGGGGGCGTCGGGGCTGCGGGCGGCGACCGAGACCGCGATCCTCAACGCCAACTACGTGGCGGCACGGCTGGCCGACGGCTACCCGGTGCTCTACACCGGCGCGAACGGGCTGGTCGCCCACGAGGCGATCGTCGACGTCCGGCACTGGAAGGACCGCTCGGGAATCAGCAACGAGGACGTCGCCAAACGCCTGATGGACCACGGTTTCCACGCGCCCACGATGTCGTTCCCGGTCGCGGGGACGCTGATGATCGAACCGACCGAGTCCGAGTCGAAGAGCGAACTCGACCGGTTCTGCGACGCGATGCTGGCCATCCGCGCCGAGGAGGAACGCGTCTCGTCGGGGGAGTGGCCACGGGACGACAACCCCCTGGTCAACGCACCGCACCCGGCGGTGGACCTGCTCGCCGACGACTGGGCGCACGCCTACTCGCGCGCCGAGGCCGCCTACCCGCCGGGGATCGCCGTCGCCGACAAGTACTGGCCGCCGGTGTCGCGGATCGACCAGGCCTACGGCGACCGCAACCTCGTCTGCGCCTGCCCGGCACCCGAGGCGTTCGAGGACTGACGGCCACGGCGCGACGGCGTGGTCCGTCGTCGCCGTGCCGTATCGTTCGCGGTCGCCGCGGCCCGCGCGCCGCCCGTCTCCCGCGAGTTCCCGCGATGTCGTTGCTCCTGCCCAGCGTGTTCCTGGTCGTCGGGTTGGCCGTGCTGGTGTACGCAGCCGATCAGTTCGTCGCCGGCGCCGAGGCGATCGCGCTGCGACTGCGTTGGTCCGCGACGGTCATCGGCGCGGTCGTGGTCGGGTTCGGCACCTCGTTGCCGGAACTGGTGACCTCGGTCAGCGGCGCGTTCCGCGGCGACGCCGACCTCGCGATCGGCAACGCGGCCGGTTCCAACGTGGCGAACCTGTTGCTGATCCTCGGGATCGCGGCGATCGTGTCGCCGATCGTCGGGCGATCCGACCAGGCCCCGAAGCGGGACGGGGCAATTGCGGGCGTCGGCGCGCTCCTGCTGCTGGGCCTGTCCCTGGACCGGGGTATTGGCCTGATCGACGGGCTCATCCTGACCGCGGTACTGCTCGCCTCGGTCGCATGGCAGGTGATGTCCGCCTCGGATGGCACCCCGAGTCCGGACGGGGTGCCGTTCGCGCCACCCGAGCGCCTGGTGGGCCTGCGTGTCGGACTCGGCCTGGCCGGGGTGCTGGTCGGTGCGCAGTTGCTGGTCAGCGGTGCACTGGACCTGGCCGAGGCGGCCGGGGTGCCGCAGATCGTGATCGCATCGGTGCTGGTCGCGGTCGGGACCTCGCTGCCGGAACTCGCGACGGCGGTCGCGTCGGCGCGACGCGGGCAGGTCGAGATCCTGCTTGGCAACCTGCTCGGTTCGAACGCCTTCAACGCGTTGTTCGTGGTCGGTGTCTCGGCCCTGGTGGCGGTTGCACGCGGCGACGGTCTGGTCGTGGACGAGCCGGCCTTCGCGGTCGTGGTCGCCTCGGCCGTGGTTACCGGGCTGGCGGCGTTGGTGCTGTCGCGGCGGCCGCAGGTCCCGCGGGCCGCCGGCATCGTGCTGGTGGTCCTGCACCTCGGATCCGTCCCGGCGCTGCTCGCGATCAGCTGATCACAGCAGCGCGAGCTGCTCGGGCCGTGGGGGAGAGGCCGGCACGGCGGGTGCAGGCAGGCGTTCCTCGCCCCGTACCCGCCGGCCGCGGTTGCCGCCGTGACGGTCGGCGAGGCGGTACAGCAGCCGGCTGATGCGCTGCTGCTCGACCTTGGGTGCGTAGGAGCGGGGGTAGAGCCGGCGGTAGCGCTCGAGCAGATCGGGACGTTCTCGCTCGAGCCAGGGCAGGAACTGCTCGCGCACGCCGGGCCGCAGGTGCAGCACGATCGGGGTGATCCGATCGGCGCCCGCCTCGACCGCACCCTTGACCACGGCCTCGAGTTGGTCGGGGGCGTCCGAGATCCCCGGGATGATCGGCGCCACCATCACGCCGGTCGGGATCCCGGCATCGTGCAGCGCGGCGATCGCCTCGAGCCGACGGCGCGGGTTGGGGGTGCCTGGCTCAGTGCCCCGCCACACGTCCTCGTCCAGCGTCGGGATCGACATGCTCACGCCCGTGCAGACCCCGCGACGTGCGGCGTCGGCCAGCACGTCGAGGTCGCGGGTGACCAGCGTGCCCTTGGTCAGCAGCGAGTAGGGGTTGCCGGCCTCGGTCAGGGTCTCGATCACGCCGCGGGTCAGGCGGTAGCGGCCTTCACAGCGCTGGTAGGGGTCGGTGTTGGTGCCCAGCGCGACGTGATGGCCGCCCCACGACGGTTTCCGCAGTTCGGCCCGCAGCCGTTCGACCGCGTTGATCTTGACCACGATCACCGACTCGAAGTCCCGACCCGCATCGAGGTCGAGGTAGGTGTGCGTCGGCCGGGCAAAGCAGTTGTGACTCACGACCCCGTTCGCGATGAAGTCACCCGTCCCGGTCGTGATGTCGTACATGGGGATCTCGACCCCGAGGTCCTCGATACCCACCACGAGGAGTTCCGGGCCGCTGCGTACGGTCGCCCCCGGCATCGCGAAGGTGGCGACACCGACCAGGCGGGCCCCCGGCGTGAGCCCCGATCGCTGGCGGCCCTCGACATCACGGACGTAGCGCCAACCTCCGTCAGCCAGGAAGCGGTGGTCCGCGCTGGCGACCAGGCGCCGCCCGTCAGCCAGCGTGACCGCATACGCGCGCTTGGTGGTCTGCCAGTGGTCGTCGACGGTCGTGTCGACCAGCACACGACGACCGCTGACGAGCCGAGTCCCGAGGATCGCATCTCCCTTGCGGAGGTGCTGGATCTGCCGCGTGTGGCCGTCCGCCAACATGACCGGGGTCTCCGGGGCGGCGCAGTAGGTGCACGCGTGGGTGCAACCGCGGTAGGTGTTGATCGTCCACTCGAAGGGCATGCCGGCCGCGGCGGGGACGTGGTTGAGCAGACTCTTGGCGCGGACGTGGACGAACTCGGTGCCGGCGAACTCCGGGTGCGTGATGCGCTGCCCGAGTCCGGGCAGCGCCGATTCCTGCTCGACCGTGTCCCAACGCAACCGCTGCGCAGCATCCGCCATCACCGTCTCCCCGTTCGATGACGCGCGATGCTACCCGAACACATGTTCGATGCGCGGTCAGGTGCGGGTCCAACTGTGGACGGCCGCGTCCCGCGGCACGGGGGAGAGATTGCGCATCACGACGAAACGCCGCAGCGTGGCCTCGACCGCGAGGCCCGCCTTCTCGAGCACGCGCCCGGAGGCCACGTTGTCGAGGTCGCGGTAGGCCCAGATGCGGTGGACGTTCGGCTGGGCACGGGCCCAGTCGACGACGGCGGTGACGGCCTCGGTCATCAGACCGCGCCCCCAGAAGCCACGGGCAAGCACGTAGCCGAGGTCGACGCCGTGTTCGGACTCCCTGATGGCGCAGGTGCCGATCACCTGGCCCTCGAACTCGAGGACCCACGTGTACTCGGTCCCCGTTGCCCAGCCACGGCCCACGTAGTGGAGGAAGGCCACGGCGTCGTCGACGGCACGGTGGGTCGGGAACGGTAGGTGCTGCGTCACCAATGGGTCCGACGCGTAGGCGTACACGGCCTCGGCATCGCCCGGGACCGGGGGGCGCAGACGCAGCCGCGGCGTCGTGAACCGCTCGGGAACGCGGAGGCCGGCCTCCGGGCGTTCCGCCGGGGGCGCATCGAGGCGCTTGCGGCGACGGACGTTGTAGGTCCCGTAGCCGCGTGCCGCGAAGAACCGCGCCGCCCCCTCGTTGAAGGCCCAGTGGTCGAGCGCGACCCGCGTCGAGCCGTGCGACCTCGCGGCGGCCTCGATCGCGGCGAGCAGCGCGGTCCCGGCCCCGGCGCCGCGCGACGAGGGCGCGACCCCGATCTGGTGGACGTAGTGGAACGTCTCGGCCGGTCGGTACGGCGATGCCGCCCGCTCCACGCGCTGTGCCACGAGGTAGCCGACCGCGTCCTGACCGTCGCGCGCGACGAGGACGACGTGGTCGTCGGTGTCGATCAGCGCGGCGAGTTCGTCGCGGACGGCCGGCTCCGTCTCGGCGGTGAATGCCACGAACTCACCCGGCTCGCCGACCACGTGCAGATCCTGGACGTCACGGTTGAGTTCGACGAGCACGTCGACGTCGGCGGCCGTCGCCAGCTCGACGGTGATCTCGTGCATCGCGACTCCCCGGGTCGGCCCCAGTCAAGCAGCGACCGGCCGCCTCGCCCCGCAACAAACGCTCACCGACGGTGGTCAGTTGCGGAGTGGGACCGCGGCAGGGCCGAGGCAGCGCAACAAACGCTCATCGACGGTGGTCAGTTGCCGGTCGGCGGTTATATAACGGGGAGTCGGGCGCGTGGCCGGGCTGAGCTGGCGGCGAGGGGAGGGGCCGGGTGACGGGTGGCGGTCGGCGGGAAGCAGGCGACTACGGTTGCCGGCGGGAGAGGAGTGACGAGGATGAGCTACGACGCCGACGCCATCGTGGTGGGGGCGGGCCTCGCGGGCCTGGTCGCCACGGCCGAACTCGCCGACGCGGGACGCAGGGTGCTGCTAGTCGACCAGGAGCCCGAGCAGTCGCTCGGGGGACAGGCGTGGTGGTCCTTCGGCGGGCTGTTCTTCGTCGACTCGCCCGAACAGCGGCGGATGCGGATCAACGACTCGCACGCGCTGGCGCTGCAGGACTGGATGGGTACCGCCGGATTCGACCGCGAGGAGGACCACTGGCCGCGGCAGTGGGCGCAGGCCTACGTCGACTTCGCCAGCGGCGAGAAGCGGGCATGGCTGCACGAGCAGGGCATGCGCTGGTTCCCGATCGTGGGCTGGGCCGAACGCGGCGGCTATGGCGCGATCGGCCACGGCAACTCGGTCCCGCGCTTCCACATCACCTGGGGCACCGGTCCCGGCGTCGTGGAGCCGTTCGAACGCCGCGTCCGGGCCGCCGCCGAGCAGGGCCTGGTCCGGTTCCATTTCCGCCACCGCGTCGACGAACTGATCGTCGAGGACGGTGCCGCCCAGGGCGTCCGCGGGCAGGTCCTCGAACCGTCCGACGTCGAGCGCGGCCGCAAGAGTTCACGTGACGAGGCCGGCGAGTTCGAACTGCGCGCGCAGGCCGTGATCGTCACCTCGGGGGGCATCGGCGCCAACCACGACCTGGTCCGTCGCAACTGGCCGCAGCGGCTCGGAGCGCCGCCGAAGCACCTGCTGACGGGGGTCCCCGACCACGTCGACGGGCGGATGCTCGGGATCTCCGAGACCGCCGGCGCCAACGTCATCAACCCCGACCGGATGTGGCACTACACCGAGGGCATCGCCAACTACGACCCGATCTGGTCCGACCACGGCATCCGGATCCTGCCCGGGCCGTCGTCGCTGTGGCTCGACGCGACCGGTAAGCGCTTGCCGGTGCCGCTGTTCCCGGGCTTCGACACGCTCGGCACGCTCGAACACATCGCCAGGAGCGGCCACGAGCACACCTGGTTCGTGCTGACGATGAAGATCGTCGAGAAGGAGTTCGCGCTGTCGGGCTCGGAGCAGAACCCCGACCTGACCGGCAAGGACTACAAGCTGCTGTCGAAGCGGGTCCGTCCCGGCCCGCCGGGGCCGGTCCAGGCGTTCCTCGACAAGGGCGAGGACTTCGTCGTCCGCGACAACCTCGAAGCGCTCGTGCGCGGCATGAACGAGTTGACCGACGAGCCCTTGCTCGACTTCGACCGTGTCCGCGAGGAGGTCACCGCACGCGACCGCGAGCTGGCCAACACCTTCACCAAGGACCTGCAGATCGCCGCGATCCGCAACGCCCGCACCTACCTCGGCGACAAGCTGATCCGTGTCGCGACCCCCCACCGACTGCTCGACCCCGACGCGGGCCCGCTGATCGGCGTCAAGCTCAACCTGCTCACGCGGAAGACCCTGGGCGGACTCGAGACCGATCTCGACGCCCGCGTCCTGCGCGCCGGCGGCGAGGTGTTCGAGGGCCTGTACGCGGCGGGCGAGGTGTCGGGATTCGGCGGCGGCGGCATGCATGGCTACCGGGCCCTCGAGGGCACCTTCCTGGGCGGCTGTATCTTCAGCGGTCGCACCGCCGGGCGTGCGGCCGCCGCGGCGGTCGGCTGACCGCGACGTCCGGCTGTTCTACGCTGCGGTCGGTCGAACGGGGAATGGGGCATGGCCGACGCACTGGTGTCGCACGAGCGGTTCTGGTACGGCGATCTGCCGCCGATCTGCGTCAAGACGGGTGCACCGGCGCACGGCACCGTTCGGGTCACGTTCGAGCGCATGCCCGGGTGGACGTTGTTGTTGCTGTTCGCGGGCATCTTCCCGTTCTTCATCGCCGCGATGTTCGTCCGTGAGCGGGTGCAGGGCCGGGTGCCGGTCACGGACGAGGTGATCGAGCGCTATCACGCCGCGAAGCGGTGGCTGTGGGCGAGTTGGGGCCTGATCGGCGCCGGCGTCCTGTTGCCGCTCGTCTTGCGCCGTCCAGCCGGGCTCTGGGCGCTCGGAATCGGGGTCGTTCTGCTCGTCGCCACCGAGATGTGGCGGGCCGGCACCTGGATCAGCGGGCGGGCGGTCCCGGGGACGCCGTTCGTCGAACTCCGCCGCGTGCATCCGGCCTTCGCCGAGGCCGTCGCGGACGAGCACGCCCGCGGCTGACGCCTGGCCGCCCCGCCGTCAGCGGCCGGCCATCTCGAGCCAGCGCAGCAGGGTGCGGACCGCGACACCCGTGCCGTGGAGCGGGTTGTGGTAGCGGTCGGCGTCTTGCCAGAACGGCCCCGCGATGTCGAGGTGGACCCAGGGCCGGCCGTCGACGAACTCGCGCAGGAACAGCCCGGCCATCGTCGCACCGGCCTCGTCCCCGCGGCCGAGGTTGTCGAGGTCGGCGACGTCGGACTCGAGGTTGTCGCGCAGCTCCTCCCACAGGGGCAGGTGCCACATCGACTCGCCGGCGGCCTCGGCCGCGGTCAACACCTGGCGCAGAACGTCGTCGTCGTTGGCGAACACCGCGGTGGCGCGCTTGCCGATGGCCCGGAAGGCGGCGCCGGTCAGCGTCGCCACGTCGACGACGGCCTCGACCTCGTCGTCCTCGACGGCGAGGCTGAGTCCGTCCGCCATGACCAGGCGGCCCTCGGCGTCGGTGTTCATCACCTCGACGGTCGTGCCGTTGCGGATCTTGATCACGTCGCTGGGCCGTTGCGCGTCGCCGCCGATCATGTTCTCGGCCAGACACAGGTAGCCGACCACCTCGACCTGCACGTCGAGGTCGGCCAGTGCGCTGAAGACGGCCAGGACGGCGCCGGCACCACCCATGTCGCCTTTCATGGCCTCCATGATGGGGGAGGGACGCTTGAGCGAGATGCCGCCCGTGTCGAACGTGATGCCCTTGCCGACCAGCGCGACCTTGGCGACCGGCGCCTCCGGGCGGTAGTGCAGGCGTACCAGTCGCGGCGGCCGGGCCGACCCACGGCCGACCGCGAGGATGCCGCCACAGCGTTCGTCGACGAGGCGGGCCTCGTCCCAGATCTCGACGGTGACGCTGTCGGGCAGCAGTTGGTCCGCCCGTTCGGCGAGATCGGCCGGGCCGAGCAGGTTGGCAGGGGTGCTGACCAGGTCACGGGCGAGGTTCTGGGCCGCGGCGTGGGTATGGGCCAGGGCCAACTGGCGCCCGGCGTCGTCGGCGAGGGACGAGGGGACGACCAGCGTGATGTCCTCGAGCGCGAGGGGATCACGGCTCGGCCGGCAGTCGTCGAAACGGTAGGCACCCAGCAGCGCCCCTTCGGCGACGGCGCGCAGCGTCTCGACCGCCGGCTGGACGAGCACCAGCGTCGTGGCCATCGTCCGGCAGCGCGGCGCCACGTGCCGGGCGGCGGCGCCGGCGGCACGCCGCAACTGCTCGGCGGACAGTTCGTCCATGCGGCCCAGTCCGACCAGCGTCACCCGACCCCACGGTTGCCCGGGAGCGGCCAGATCGAGCACCTCGCCGAGCCGTCCGCGGAAGGCGGCATCGCGCGGCACCTCGTCGAGCCCCAGCGACTGCAGCGCCTGCTCCGCGCCGGGCGCTTCGATCGCACCCCGGAACACCGGGACGACCAGCGCGTCGACGTCGAGTTCGGCGACGGCATCGGTGGTCACGTGCACGGCAGGCAGTCGGCTGGCCAACACCACTCCAGGGTCAGGGAGACAGCCAGCCTAGAACACCACGGGCCCGGCCTAGACTCGCCGTCGATGAGCTCGCCCGCCCCCGCCGACACCCGGACCCGCATCCTCGACGCCGCCCTGGAGTTGATCGGCCGGCGTGGGGTCGCCCGAACCTCCCTCGAGGACGTGGCCGCCGGGGCCGGTGTCTCGCGTCAGACCGTCTACCGCCACGCGGGCAGCCGCGACGGACTCCTGACCCTGCTGGTCCTACGCGAGGAGGAGCGCCTGCTCGCACGCCTGCGGGAGGTGGTCGAGGGCCAGCACGAACTGCGTGCCGCCCTCGAGGCCGCGATCGGCGTCGCCCTGCGCTTCGCGCAGGACCATCCGCTGTTCGGCCGTCTGGCGCAGACCGAGCCCGCTGCGCTGCTGCCGATCCTGCTCGACGGCCAGGGCCCGGTCCTGACGGCCGCGCGCGAGGTGGTCGTCGACCTGCTGCTCCGATGGACGCCCCACCTCGACCAGCCGCAGCGGGAACTGGTCGCCGAGGCCTGCACGCGGTTGATCGTCAGCTACGCGATCTCGCCCGCCGCCGGCGACCTCGATGAACTCAGCAGCGGGCTCGCACGGCTGATCGGCGGCGGCGTGGGCTGGCCCACCAACGCCG
>DATHUR010000176.1:0-58007 GCA_035462025.1 Egicoccus sp.
TGGCGCAGGCCCCCGAGGTCCTCGAAGTTGGTGGTGAAGGCGCCGAAGCCGCCGTCCTCGAGGAAGCTGCGCAGGCCGAGCTCGATCCGGGCGCCGTAGCGGAGGGAGTCGCGACGGTCACCGCCCGGACCGAGCTCGGGAGCCACGGCGTAGCGCTCGTCGTACTCGGCGACCAGCGCGTCCACCTCGGCGTCGGTGGCGGCGTCGACCGCGGCGACGAGGTCGTTCACGCCCCAGGTGTTGACCGCAACGCCGAGACGGATCTCGGCCTCGGTCTTGTCGCCCTCGGTGACCGCGACGTTGCGCATGTTGTCGCCGAAGCGGGCCAGGCGCAGGTGCTGCAGGGCGTCCCAGCCGGCGGCCGCGCGGGCCCAGGTGGCGACCTTGGTGCGTACGGCGGCGTGGGTCGCGTGGCCGACGACGGTCTTGCGGGCCACCGAGAGCCGGGTGGCCATGTAGCCGAACTCGCGGTCGCCGTGGGCGGCCTGGTTGAGGTTCATGAAGTCCATGTCGATGTCTGCCCACGGCAGTTCGACATTGGCCTGGGTGTGCAGGTGCAGCAGCGGCTTGCGCAGTGCGTCCAGCCCGAGGATCCACATCTTGGCCGGCGAGAAGGTGTGCATCCACACGATGACACCGAGGCAGTCGTCGTCGCCGTTGGCGTCCAGGGCCGCACGCCGGATCGTGTCGCGGTCCTTGAGCACCGGCTTCCAGACGATGCGCACCGGGACGTCGGTGGCGTCGTCGAGGGCGGCGGCGACCTGCTGCGACTGCTCGGCGACCTGGCGCAGGGTGTCCTCGCCGTACAGGTCCTGGCTGCCGGTCAGGAACCAGATCGACTTGCCCTCGAACGGGTCGTTCATCCTTGTGGCTCCTCGTCGCGCTGGCCGTAGACGTTCTGGTAGCGCTCGTACAGCGACGCGATGTCGGCGGCGGCGATCGGGACGGGGTCGCCCAGCTGGCGCGACAGATGGACGGTGCGGGCGACGTCCTCGCACATCACGGCCGCCTTGACGGCGGCCTTGGCGTCCTTGCCGACCGTGAAGGGACCGTGGTTGCGCATCAGCACCGCCGGCGAGTTCGACCCACGCAGCGTCTCGACGATGCCGCGGCCGATCGAGTCGTCGCCGATCAGCGCGAACGGCCCGACCGGGATGTCGCCACCGAACTCGTCGGCCATCGCGGTCAGCACGCAGGGCACGGGCTCGGCCCGTGCGGCCCAGGCGCAGGCGTAGGGCGAGTGCGTGTGCACGACCCCGCCGACCTCGGGCATGTGGCGGTAGACGTAGGCGTGGGCGGCGGTGTCGGACGAGGGCTGCAGGCGCGCCGCGGTGCCGTCGTCGATCTTGGTGCCGTCGAGGTCGCAGACCACCATGCTCGCGGCGTCGAGTTCGTCGTAGGACACCCCCGACGGCTTGATCACGAACAACTCGGCACCCGCCACGCGTTCCGACACGTTGCCGGCGGTCCACACGACCAGTCCGTTGCGGGGCAGCTCGGCGTGCAGCGCGGCCACCCGCTCGCGGGCGTCGGCGACGGCGGCACGGACCTCGGGGGCGAGTTCGGCCAGGCGCACGGTCATGCGCGCACCTCGTGGTCGGCGGCTGCCGTGGCGCCACGGGCCGCGCGGCGGATCGCCTTGAGGCGGCGCATCACGTCGTTGTCGCCGCGGCCGAAGTAGTCGTGCAGACGGCGGTACTCGGCGTAGAGCGCGTCGTAGCCCAGGGCGGCGTCCTCGTCGGGCGTGTAGGCGGCGACGACGCGCCGCCCCATTGCCCGCGCCGCCTCGCGCACGCCCGGGTAGGCACCCGCGGCCACCGCGGCGTGGATCGCCGAGCCGAGTGCCGGTCCCTGCTCGGAGACGATGGTCGACAGGGGCAGGCGTGTCACGTCGGCGTACATCTGCATCAGGAAGCGGTTCTTGAGCAGCCCGCCCGCCACGATCAACTCGGTCACCGGGACGCCCGAGTCGGCGAAGGCCTCGACGATCGTGCGGGTACCGAAGGCGGTCGCCTCGAACAGTGCCCGGTAGACGTCCTCGGGCTTGGTGGTGAGCGTCAGCCCGACCACCAGGCCGGACAACTCGTGGTCGACGAGGACCGAGCGGTTGCCGGAGTGCCAGTCGAGCGCGACGAGCCCGTGTGCGCCCACGGGTTGCGCGGCGGCCAGTTCGGTCAGCAGGTCGTGCAGCGAGACCCCGCGCTCGTCGGCCAGGGCGGCATACGACGCCGGGACCTGGTTGTCGACGTACCAGGCGAAGATGTCACCGACGCCGGACTGGCCGGCCTCGTAGCCCCAGGCGCCCTCGAGGATGCCGCCGTCGACCACCCCGCAGATGCCGGGCACGGAGGCGAGCGTGTCGCCGTTCATGACATGGCAGGTCGAGGTGCCCATGATGGCCACCATCTGGCCCGGCTCGACCGCGTTGGCGGCGGCGGCGGTCACATGGGCGTCGACGTTGCCGACCGCGACCGCGATGCCCTCGGGCAGGCCCGTCCAGGCCGCTGCCCGGGCACTGAGCCGCCCGGCCGGGCGCCCGAGCTGGCCGATCTCGTGGGCGAGCTTGGTCTCGGCGAAGTCGGCGAAGCCGGGGTTGAGTTCGGCGAGGAACTCGTTCGAGGGGTAGGCGCCGTCCTGGTAGATGCCCTTGTAGCCGGCGGTGCAGGCGTTGCGGACGTAGCTGCCGGTGAGCTGCCAGATGATCCAGTCGGCCGCTTCGACCCAGTGGTCGATGGCGGCGTAGACCTCGGGGTCCTCCTCGAGGACCTGCAGGCCCTTGGCGAACTCCCACTCGGACGAGATGGCGCCGCCGTAGCGGTCGATCCACGGCTCGCCGCGCCGGTGGGCGAGTTCGGTGATCCGGTCGGCCTGGCCCTGGGCGGCGTGGTGCTTCCACAGCTTGACGTAGGCGTGGGGCCGGTCCGCGAACTGCTCGAGTTCGCTCAGCGGGGTCCCGTCGGCGGTCGTCGGCACCATCGTGCAGGCGGTGAAGTCGGTGCCGATGCCGATCACGTCGTCGGGGTCGACGCCGGCGGCGCGCACGGCCTCGGGGACCGCGTGCTTGAGGACGTCGACGTAGTCGCCGGGTGCCTGCAGCGCCCAGTCGGGGGGCAGCTCGCGCCCGTCGCCGGCGCTGAGCCGCTCGTCCATGACGGCGTGGGGGTACTCGTGGACCGCACTGCCGAGTTCCTCGCCGTCGCTGACGCGCACGACGACCGCCCGGCCCGACAGGGTCCCGTAGTCGACCCCGATGACGACAGCGCTGGTGCGCTCCACGTCGACTCCCTCTGAAGCGTCTCGCCCCGGTACAGCCGCCAGACCGCCGGGTGCACAGGATGTTAGCGCTCACATTGCGATAATGTTAACGCTCACATTCGGGACCTACGACCCTTGTCGGAGGTTTGCGGCCCTCGGCCCACGGCTCGCTGACAGCGTCAAACGGCGGCGATCGCGCGCGTGGAGGCCCGAACGATGAGTTCCGGCGCGATCAGGGTGCGGGACGCGGGGGCGCCATCGAGTGCGGCCAGCAGGATCTGGATCGAGCGCAGCCCGACCGCGGCGAACGGTTGCCGCACGGTGGTCAACGGCGGTTCGTAGTAGTCGGCGCCCTCGACGTCGTCGAACCCGACCACCGAGACGTCGTCGGGCACACCGACACCGGCCTCATGGAACGCCCGCAGCATGCCCAGCGCCATCGGGTCGTTGGCGGCGAAGATGGCCGACGGCAGCCGCTTCTGGGCGACGAGACGGCGGCCGACCTCGTAGCCGTGGACGGGATCCCAGCCACCGGCGATCATCGGCGGGACCGGCAGACCGGCGTCGAGCAGCTCGTCGCGCCAGCCCACGATGCGCGAGCGCGCGTCGAACCACTCGTTCGGGCCGGCGACGTGGACGATGTCGCGATGCCCGAGGTCGATCAGGTGGCGCGTCGCCATCCGCGCGCCGACTTCCTGGTCCACGGCCACGACGTGCAGCGAACTGCTCTCGCGCAGGCCGGCCGCGACCATCACCACCGGCAGGGTGGTCGACAACTGCACGGCCGCCGGGGCGACCGACGACATCGGCGCGACGAACACGATGCCCTCGACCCCGAGTTCGAGGAAGAACTCGAGCGCCCGGTCGACCGTCTCGGCCCGCGCGTCGCGCATCACGGCGAGCGTCGTCGCATAGCCCGCCTCGCTGGCGGCCTCCTCGATGGCCATTGTCATGTTGGCCGGTCCGAACCTGGCCTCCCCCGGGTTCACGACCCCGATCAGTCGCGTCTTGCGGGTGACCAGGGCACGGGCCGAGGTGTTGCGGCGGTAGCCGAGTTCGCGGATCGCGGCCTCGACCCGCTCGCGCGTTGCGGGGCGAACGGCCTCGGGGGTGTTGAGCACCCGCGACACCGTCTGGTGCGAGACGCCGGCGAGCGCCGCGACGTCGGCCATCGACGGCCGGCGGGGCGAGGGCGGGGTCGCCGCCACGAACCGGGACATGGGCCACCACTCGCGTCGTTCGCTGCTGCTCGAGCCTACCGCCGTCCGGAAGGGCCACCGTGCCCGGTCGTGGTGGTCGGAGCCTCAGGCGATGTCGGCCCGGCGGAGCAGCAGTGCGGCCACCGCCGCCGTGGCGACCCCGTACAGGGCGAGCACGAGCGCGGCGGCAGCGAGGCCGACCCCCGGTGCCGCCTGCCCGGAGGCGAGCACCGTCGCCAGGCCCGAGGGCAGCCAGCGACCGAGGTCGGGCGCGAGCGAGCCGACCAGCGGCTCGACGGCGAGCAGCAACAGCAGGGTCGCACCGACCGCCATCGCCTGGTTGCGCACGACCCCGCCGACGCCCATGCCGAACAGGCTGCCCAAGGCCGCGGCCGCGACCGTCCCGGCGGCGGCCCGTCCGAGCAGTCCGGCCCCGACGAGCAGTTCGGTGCCGCTGACCGCGAGGACCACCCAGGTACCGGCCGCGGCGACGAGTACGCCGACCGCGCCGAGCACGACGCCGCCGGCGAGTGCCCCGGCCGACTTCGCGGCCACGACGTGGCCACGGTGGGGGTCCGCGAGCAGCGTCGTGACGATCGTCTGGTGACGGAACTCGGTGGCGAGCGCCAGGCACCCGAAGACGATGGCGATGAGCGTGACGGGCTCACCGCTGGCGAACAGGGCCGCCTGGGTGGCCGGCTCGTCGAGCGGGCCCATGAACTCACCTCCCGCGGTGACCGCCTGCATGCCGACGATCAAGGCGGTGAGCGCGGCCGTGGCGAGCACGAACAGCAGGCTGGTACGGACGGTGGCGAGCTTGAGCATCTCTGCGCGGATCTGGGCGATCATCCTGGCGTCCTCGGTGGCAGTGGTGTGGTGTTGCATCAGGAGGTGAGTTCGAGGAAGGCGTCCTCGAGCGTGGCCCGCTGGGGTGTGAGCTCGTGCAGCTCGAGCCCCTCGGACAGGGCCAGCCGGCCGATCGCCGGCGCGTCCAACGCACGCACGTGGAGCAGGCCGTCGGCGGCGGACATGACGTCGGCGCCCGCCGCGACCAGCGCCGCGGCCAGCCGTCGGCCATGGGGACTGCGGACCAGCACCGGGCCGCTGCTCGCCGCCCCCGTGAGCGCGTCGAGCCGGTCGTGCGCGACGAGCCGGCCGTCGCGGATGACGACCACCTCCTCGGCGATCAGGGCCATCTCGGCGAGCAGATGGCTGGACACGAAGACGGTGGCGCCGTTGTTGGCCTCGTGGCGCAACAAGTCACGCAGCCATCGCACGCCCTGCGGATCGAGGCCGTTGGCGGGTTCGTCGAGGATCAGGACGCCGGGCTCACCGAGCAGTGCGCCGGCCAGTCCGAGCCGTTGCCGCATGCCGAGCGAGTAGCCGCCGGCCGCGCGTCCGGCAGCGTCGGTCAGGCCGACCAGTTCGAGCACCTCGTCGACGCGGCGGACGGGGATCCTGGCCGCGGACGCGAGGATGCGCAGGTGGTCGCGTCCACTGCGCCCCGGATGGAACGCGTCGGCCTCGAGCAGGGCGCCGACGGTCCGGGGCGGGTCGTTCAGTTCGGCGTAGCGACGCCCGTCGAAGGTGGCGGACCCCGACGTCGGTGCCAGCAGGCCGAGCAGTGCCCGCATGCTGGTGGTCTTGCCCGAGCCGTTCGGGCCGAGGAAGCCGGTCACCACGCCGGGTCGCACGCGGAACGTGCAGTCGTCGACGGCGGTGGTCGCGCCGAAGCGCTTGGTCAGGCCCTCGAACACGAGGTCGGTCATCGATTCGCTCCAGGTCGTCTGCCTGGAGCATGCGGGCGAGCGGGGCTGCTGCCGTCAGTACCGCGGGCGAACTTCGTCTCCCCCGACCGGGGGAGGCGAGCCGACCGCGAGCCCGTGTTCGTACGCGTAGATGACCGCCTCCACGCGGTCGCGCAACCCGAGCTTGCGGAGCACGTGGGCGACGTGGGTCTTGATCGTGGAGGCCTCGACGTGCAGCGCGTCGGCGATCTCGGCGTTGGTGGCGCCGCGCACCATCTGGTCGAACACCTCGCGTTCCCGCCCGGTGAGTTCGCTCAGTTCCGGCGGCGGTGGGAGGGCGGACGGCAGCGACGCGAACCGCTCGAGCATGCGGCGCGTGACCGCCGGGTCGAGGAGCCCGGCACCGGCCGCGGCGGCGTGGACGGCATCGAGCAGCGTGTCCGGATCGCTGTCCTTGAGCACGAACCCGACGGCACCCGCGCGCAACGCCTCGGTGACGTACTCCTCGGCACCGAACGTCGTGAGCATCACGACGGTCAGGGGTTCCTCGACCCCGGGGCCGGCCAGCCTGCGGGTCGCCTCGATCCCGTCGACGCCCGGCATGCGGATGTCCATCAGCACCACGTCCGGACGGTGCTGCCGCGCCAGGCGGATCGCCTCACCCCCGTCGCGCGCCTCGGCGACCACGTCGATGGCCGCGTCGGCGGACAGCACCATCGCCAGGCCCGACCGGACCATGGCCTGATCGTCGACGATCAGGACGTCCACCATGACGGCGCTGCCTTTCCCGCACGCACGCACAACCTAGGGTGCGTGGCCTGATGCTCCCACCTGGACAGCCGGCACCGCGCCCGCCGCTGCGTCCGCGCGCAGAGGCGCTGCTGCTCGTCTCGCTGGCGGGACTCGGTGCGCTGAGCGCGGTGCTGGCCGCCTCGGGCGGTTCCCTGGCGCTCCCGCTCGCGCTCGCCTGGGGCCCACTGCTGGTGTTGTGGTGGCGCCACGAACTGCCGCTGGCGGTCTTCGCGCTGCTCGAGGTCGCGGCGGTCCCCTCGCGCGCCCTCTACGGGGCCAACGGGCCGGCGGAACTGCTCCTGCTGGTCGCGATGTACACCCTGGCGTCCCGGCGTCCGCCGCGGTGGGCCGTGGCGGCGGTGGTCGTCGACACCACCGTCCTGGCCGTGGTCCTGGCGAGCACGCAGAGCAGCACCGCCGTCCTGCTCGAGGCGGGTGGACAGGCCCTCGCCGGCATCGTCGCGGTGTTGCTGGGCCTGTACGTGCAGTCGCGTCGTGCCGCCGAGGCGTCCCTCGAGGACCGGGCCGACCGACTCCAGCGGGAAGGGGAGGAGCAGGCCCGCGCGGCCGTGGAGGACGAGCGCCGGCGCATCGCACGTGAACTGCACGACGTGGTCGCCCACCACGTGAGTGTCATGACCCTGCAGGCAGGAGCCCTGGAGAAGCACCTCGACCTCGCCGGTGCCGCCGACGAGCTCACCGAGACCGCCGTCCTGATCCGGCGGACCGGGCAGGAGGCGATGACCGAGTTGCGGCGGCTGCTCGGCGTCCTCCATCGCGTCGAGGATCCCACGGGCCGGTCACCGCAACCCGATCTCGCGGCGCTGGACGCGTTGGCGGCCCGCATGCGCGACACGGGCATGCCCGTGGACCTCCACGTCGTCGGCCCGGTCGAGGACGTGACCGCCGGTATGGCGCTGGCCGTCCACCGCATCGTCCAGGAAGCACTGACCAACACGTTGCGACACGCGGGCCCGGTCCCCACGGAGGTCAGGGTGAGCATCGGGGACGCCGCCGTGGAGGCGGTGGTGCGCGACCCCGGACCCACGGGCGGGAGCGCACCGCACTACCCCGACGACGCCCCACCCGGTGCCGGTCGCGGGCTGGTCGGGATGCGCGAGCGTGCCGCGTTGTTCGGTGGCACCGTCACGGCCGGCCCGCACCCGGACGGCGGATTCGAGGTCCGCGCCGTCCTCCCCCGCGACCCGAGGACCCGCTGAGCGCATCAAGGCCATCCGGCAGGGGGTGAAGGGCGCAGGTCCCTATCGTCGCTCCGCGGCGGCAGGGATGCTCGCCAGGTGCGGCCACGATCCTCCGGGAGGCGCACCGTTGAGCCTGCTGGGCAACCTCGCCCTGGTCGTCGTGTTCGCGTGGGTGGTCCGCCGGCTGCTGGCCGCCCGCGAGGTCACGTGGCCACGCCTCGTGCTGGCCGTGCTCGTCGGCTCGGCGCTCGGCGCGACGGTCGCCGGGGTGCTGCTCATCGACGTGACCGACCCGGAACGGCTGCTCGAGCTGCAGCGGCTGCCCGACGGCTTCGGGGCCGTGGCGCTGCCCTTCCAGGTGCTGGCCACCATGCTCGCGGTCGTGGTGTTCGAGGCCGTGGCGGCCCGGCCGCCGCAGGCGCGGTTGCACCGGGTGCGGCCCTGGCGGACGTTGCGTCGTGGTCTCGCCGTCCTCGCCCGGGGCTGGCAGGTGTCGAGGATCCTGGTCCGCCACGGCCTGGCCCCGGCCCTGGGCCTGCGGCGCGGCGACATCGGCACCCGCGACCCGGAGGAGCTGGCCCGACGGGCCCGCACCGCGCTGGAGGACGCGGGCGGCATGTTCGTCAAGCTGGGCCAGCTCCTGGCCAGCCGCCCCGACCTGCTCCCGCCGGTCGCAGTGGCCGAGCTCGGCCGACTCCACGCCGGCGCGCGACCGCTGCCGCGGGACGTCGTCGAGCAGGCGGCCACGGCCGAACTGGGCCGGCCGCCCGGGGAGGTCTTCGCCGAGATCGACTGGACCCCGCTCGGATCGGCGTCGATCGCACAGGTGCATGCCGCGCGGCTCCACGACGGTCGCGAGGTGGTGATCAAGCTGCGCCGGCCGGGGCTGCTCGCCTCGGTCGAGCGTGACCTGATGATCGCGGTGTGGCTCGCGCGGCTCGCGGAGCGGCGCACCGCCTGGGGGTGGACGTACGAGGTCGGGGCGATCGCGGTCGAGTTCGCCGACGCCCTGCGCACCGAACTCGATCTGCGTGTCGAGGGCCGCCACGCCGCGCAGATGTACGCCGCCATGCTCGAACGCCCCGACGTCCGCGCGCCGTTCGTGGTCGAGGAACTGACCACCGAGCGCCTGCTGGTCATGGAGCGGCTGGTCGGCACACCGTTGTCGCGGTACGGCCGCGACCAGCTCGAGGCCGGCGAGGCCAGGCGGCTGGCCGACCTGCTCTGCGCCTCGCAGGTCGAGGCCATGCTGCGCGGCGAGCGCTTCCACGGCGATCCGCACCCCGGCAACGTCCTCGTGCTCGACGACGGCCGGCTCGGGCTCATCGACTTCGGGGCGACCGGCCGGCTCGACACCTTCGAACAGTCGTCGGTCTTCCAGATGCTGCTGGCGATCCACCTGGGCGAACCGGCTCTGCTCTACGAGTCCCTCGTCGCCGTCGGGGCCGTCCCGGCCGTCCGCGACCCCGACGAGATCGAACGCCGGCTCGCCCGCTTCCTGGCGGCTCACCTCGGCCCGGGACTGCCACCGGCCGCCGCACTCACCGACCTGCTCCGGCTGACGACGGCGCTCGGCTTCCGCCTGCCGCCCCAGACCTCGGCGATGTTCCGTGCCCTGGCGACCCTGGCGGGCACGCTGGAGCACCTCTCGCCGGCCTATCCGCTGATCGACGAGGTGGCAGCGCTCGGCGGCGCGGAGTTGCGGGGACGTGCGTCACCGTCGTCGCTTCGCGAATTCGTCGAGGGCGAGTGGGCACAACTCGGCCCCCTGCTCCGGCGGGCCCCGCGCCATCTCGATCGTCTCGCGACCGTGATCGAGCACGGTGGGCTGACCACGCGGGTCCGGCTGTTCGCCGATGCCGCCGACGTGGCCGTCGTCGAACGTCTGCTCAACCGGACCGTGCTGACGGCCATCGGGCTCGGGGTGGGCCTGATCTCGGTGCTGATGCTGGCCATCGATGCCGGCCCCGTTGTCGCGGGCACCGCGATACGGCTGCTCGAGGTGTTCGCCTGGGGTGGGCTCTTCGGCAGTTCCGTGCTGCTCCTGCGGGTGCTCCTGCAGGTCATCCATGCCAGTGCGCGCGACACCAGATCGGCCTGACCGCCGCCGAACAGGAACCATCATGGAGAACGTCCCGACGGCCCTGTGGGTGCTGGCCGCCATCGCGATCGTGATCGACGTCGTCGTCCTGATCGACCTCGTCCGCCACGAGGTGCGGCACCTGCCGAAGTGGGCGTGGGCGCTGATCATCGTTCTCGGCAACGTGCCGCTCGGCCCGATCCTGTACTTCGTGGTCGGCCGTGTCCCGTCCGAGTCGGCGACGACCATCGGCGTCGGCGCGCCGCCACCGGGCACCGGCGGGCCGGCACCGACGGTCCCAGTACACCGGGACGCCGGGCGGCCCGACCCGACCGCACCGGCCGTGGTAGCGACCCACGGCCTCGGCAAGTCCTTCGGTGACACCGTCGCCCTCGCGGACGTCGACCTGCGCGTCCCCCGGGGCTCGGTCTACGGCCTGATCGGACCCAACGGCGCGGGCAAGACCACGATGCTGTCGATCATCGCCGGACTCCGACGGCCGACCGCCGGCCGGGTCGAACTCTCGGTGCCGCGCACGAAGCTGGCCGTGTTGGCCGACACGCCACAGTTCGACCCCTGGCTCACCGCCCACGAGGTCGTCGACCTCGCCCGGCACCTCACCGCGCCACAGACCGACCGCACGCGGGTCACGCAGGTCCTGGTCGACGTCGGCCTCCGCGACGCCATCCATCGCCGCAACGGCGGCTTCTCCCGCGGGATGCTGCAGCGTCTCGGCCTGGCCACCTGCCTGATCGGCGACCCCGAGGTCCTGCTGCTCGACGAACCGTCGTCCGCACTGGACCCGGCCGGGCGGCGCGAGGTGCTCGACCTCATCGGGCGCCTGGCCCAGGCCAAGACCGTGGTGCTCTCGACCCACATCCTCGGCGACGTGCAACAGGTGTGCGACACCGTGGGGGTCATCGACCGGGGGCGTCTGCGCTACCAGGGGTCGGTCACCGACCTGCTGGCGCGTACCGCGAGCGCGTACCTGGTCCAGGTGCGTCCGCCGGCCGGCGGTCTCGTCGCGGCGCTCCGGGCCCGGTCGTGGGTCACCGAGATCGCCGAGCAGGCGCCCGGTCGGCTCCGCATCGTGGTGTCCGACGCGTCCAGCGCGGAGCGTGACGTGCCCCGCCTGGTCGTCGAGCACGGGTTGCAATTGGTGGCCTTCAACCCCGCGACCGATCTCGAAACCGCCTTCCTCGAACTGACTGGAGCGTCGGCATGAACCTGTGGCGGCTCGAAGTCCTGCGGCTCACCCGCACCCACCGGTGGATGATCCTGTTCGGCGTCTACCTGTTCTTCGCCGTGACCGGTCCCCTCACCGCGGCGTACTTCAACGAGATCATGGCCAGCTTCGGGGGCGACATCACCGTGATCGCGCCCGAGCCCCAGCCGAGCGACGGGCTCGCCCAGTTCATCGGCAACGCCGGCCAACTCGGTCTGCTCGCGCTCGTCGTGGTCGGCGCGGGGTCCCTCGCGGTCGATGCCAGGCCCGAGACGGCAGCGTTCCTGCGCACGCGCGTCGAGCGTCCCCGCACCCTGCTGTACCCGCGCTACGTCGTGACGACCGCCGTCGGCGTCGGTGCCCTGGTGCTCGGCACCATCGTCACCTGGGCGATGTCCCACTGGCTCATCGGCGGACTCCCGGCGGGAGCGGTCGTGCTCGGCACCGCACTCGGCGCGGCCTTCGTCGCCTTCGCGGTTGCGGTGCTGGCGGCCGTCGCGGGTGTCACCCGCACCCAGGTCGGCGCGGTCTTCGCGAGCCTGCTCGTCCTGCTGGCGCTTCCGCTGATCGGCCTGGTCCCGGCGCTGCGCGTCTGGCTGCCGAGCGAACTGCTCGGCGCGGTCCTGGGACTGGTCGAGGGCGTCCCGGCCGGCGACTACGTGCGTGCGCTGCTGGTCACGGCCGCAGCCACCGCGGCGCTGCTGGTGATCGCGGTCCGCCGCTTCGAACGACGCGAGCTGTGACCGCCTCCGCGCACCGCCCCGGCCTGACGTGGCCCTTCTGGAACCCGCGGGAACGCCGTGTCCGGGCCGGCTGGCGCATCGTCGCGATGCTGGCGCTGTACCTGGTGGCGACCATCGCCACGATGCGCCTCGTCGAGGCCGCCCTCGGTGACCGGGCGCGACTGGCGGCGCCCGTCGCCCTCGTGGTCGTGGCCCTCCTCGCCGCCTGGGTGCCGTCGCGCTACCTCGACCACCGCCCGTTGCGATCGCTCGGTCTGGACCTCGACCGGACCCGGCTGCGCCAGTTCGGCGTCGGCGTGCTGGTCGGCACCGGCCTGATGGGCGGTGTGCTCGTGGTCTACCTGGCGGCCGGGTGGGCACGCGTCACCGGCTGGTTCGCCGCCGAGGACGAGCAGTTCCTCGCCGCGTTCGCACTCCTCGTGGTCACCTACGCGGCCGTCGCCTTCCTCGAGGAACTACTGTTCCGCGGCTACCTCATCACCAACCTCGTCGAAGGCTTCAGCCGCGGCGGTCCGGGCGGTCCGCAACCGTGGTCACGCTGGCAGCGCGGACTGCCCGTCGCGGCCGCGGTCATCGTGTCGTCGCTGGTGTTCGCCCACTTCCACGGTGACTCGCTCACCGCGCTGGACTACCTCCACTTCGGCCTGGCCGGCGTCCTGCTCGCCGTCCCGTACGTCCTCACGGGCAACCTCGCGCTGCCGATCGGCCTGCACTGGGCGTTCAACGTCGGCGCCACGGGACTGTTCAACGTCGAGGGGGATCTGCCCGCGGTGATCCGGGTCGCGGTCGACGGCCCACGGCCCTGGGTCGGCGAGGCCGGGCTCGTGGAGACCATCATGATCGCGGCCACCGTGCCCGTGGTCGTGTGGTACCTGCGCCGCTCCGCGGATGGGCGGGCTCCGTCGGCGCCCACGTCGCACTGACCCTGCGTTGCCGATCAGCGGTCGAGCTCGGGACGCATCGCGTCGACCCGGACCACGCCGACGAGCCCCCGCACCCGGTGCACGAGCGTCTCGTGCAGGCGCGCCGGGCCGGAGACGGTGAGCACGAGGTCGGCCCCCTCCCGATCGGCCACGAAGTCGAGCGCTTCGATCCGGTGGCGTCGCGCGGTGACCAGCAACGCGAGGCTGGCGAGCAGCCTCGGCTGCGGTCCCAGTCGCACCTGCAGCACGGTGCGGCGGTGGTCCGCCGACGCGGAGGGATCCTGCCGATCTCCTCCGCATCCGGACGGGACTGGCCGGTTCGTCATCCTCCGCGCAGCGCCGTCACATCGGTCGTGTACTCGAAGCACGTGCAGGCCTCGCCGAACTCGGCGAGCCGATACGCCGCGACGCCGTGGTGCTGGTCGGGTCCGAACCGGGTCTGGAAGGTGATGGCGGACTCGTAGCCGTCGGCGAGACCCTCGATCGCGGCTCGCGCCGACTCGGTCGTCAGTTCGCCCTCGAGGCCGTCGAGCGCCGCCTCGAGCAGGGACAAGCCGTCGCACTCGGCGAGTGCGGCCAGTTCGGCGTTCGGGTCCGGGAACTGGTGACCGGCGGCCGCCAGCAGGTCCAGACAACGGGTCCTGGCGGGGCTCTCGGGCGCCGCCGTCTGCCCCACGTCCAGCACCGGAAGCCAGCTCACCAGCCGGGCACCCGTGAGTTGCTGCGGCGGCAGGCTCGGAATCAGGGCCTGCCCACCGTCATGGGTCGTGAGGTGGTAGACGGGCCGGAACTCCTGCTGCTCGGCCGCCTGCAGGAGGAACAGCGGGATGCCACCGCCCTGCTCGAGGAAGGCGACATCGGTGACCCCGGCGTCCTTGAACCGCAGGACGGCGTTGGCGGCCTCGCCCGCGACCGTCTCGAAGTCGGCCTCCGACTGCGGCTCGGTGACGGCGGCCGTCTCGACGACGGTCACGCCGGCCTCGGTGAGTTGGCTCTCGAGCGAGTCGGCCGCACGTCGGAAGGTCGGGACGTCGTAGGCCGCGATCCCAACGACCATGTCGTCACGGGGGTCGGCGAGGATCTCGTCGGCGATCGCATCGGCCACCTGGTCGAGCCCGAGGGAGATCTCGAACGTGTTCGGTGCCGCGCCAAGGGACTCTGCGTCGGACGTCGTGAGCCCGGTCAACACGAGCAGGAGACCGGCGTCCTCGAGGCAGGACCGGAACGACGCCGGGATCTGGGCCGTCGTCGCCACCGCGAACACCGGCTGGTCCTGGGTGAAGGTCGCACACGCGGCTTCGTACTGCGGCTCCAGGCCCTCGGGCGAGGCGACGTTGATCTCGTGCCACACCGGCTCGACCTGGCGGCCGGCGAGCCCGCCGCGTCCGTTGAGGTCGTCCACCAGGGCCTGCGCCTGCTGCTGCGTGTCGCCGACGGTGACGTCCTGCGCGCCCGCACCCTCGTTCACCGCGTCGCTCTGCACCGGCACCGGGAACCCGATCGCGATCGGCTCCGTCGACGTCTCGGTCGCCTCCTCGTCGTCGGCCGCTTCCTCGTCGTCGGCCGGTTCGGCGTCGTCGGCCGGTTCGGCGTCGGTGGTCTCGTCGTCGGTTGGTTCCGCCGTGGTGGCACAGCCGGCGAGAAGCAGCACCAGCGTCGCGGATGCGGCGACCAGCCGGCCGAAACGGGCAGCGCGTCGTGATCGGAGCATGGCGTGTCCTCCCGGTGTTCACGTCTCCCTGGTGCCCGGTCCCGCGTCCCCGCAGTGGCCGGGCAGTGTCAGCCAAGTCCGGACGCCGTCCCCGTTCTTCATCCCAGCGACAGAAAAGGAGGCAGACGTCTGGTGCGCGAACAACACGGGAGTCCGGCCCCCGGCGGGGCGCGCGCCGGTCAGTCCGCCCGCACCGAGGCGCGGGCGCCCGTGTGCATGAACCGGGGGCGCCCGTCACCGGCATCGCCGTAGAACGTCACGGGGACCCAGCCCAGGCCGGCGGCCAGCGGGTGCCTTCCGACGAACACGACACGATCGTCGCCGTCGCGTGCCGCGGGGAGCAACTCCATCTCGACGGTCGAGATCCCCATCGTCTCGACCATCGGTCCGGACATCGTGATCTCGGCGTGGAGCGCGCCGTCGGAACGCTCGATGATCGTCTCGACACCGTGTCGGCGGTAGGTGCCGGCGAGCCGGTCGAGGTCGAGGTCGAGTGCTCCGTCGGCGGGCTCCGGCTGTGGCGGCAGGCCGACCCCCGCGAGTTCACGCAGCAGCGCGTCGAGCAGCGCCCTCGCCTCCACCGAACCCCCCGTGATGTTGGTGAGGAGGGCGACCCCGACGCCGGCGTCGGGCGCCAGATAGAAGTAGGTGGACTGGCCGATGGTGTTGCCACCGTGCCCGATGAGCGTGCCGCCGTCCTGCTCGTCCAGCATCCAGCCGAGCCCCCACGCGTCCGCGAGGAGGTGGCGTTCGGGGCAGTCGGCGTGGTGCTGCTGCATCAGCGCGGTGTTCTGGGCCGAGAGCACCTGCTCGCCGGCGTCGCTCTTTCCCTCTTCGAGGTGCATGCGTCCGAATCGCAGCAGGTCGTGGACCGTGGTCGTTATCAGCCCGGCCGGACCGAGCGCACGGGGCAGCGACCACTCGGGCGCCACGACGTACGACTCGGCCTCGGGTGGCTTGACGTGGCCGACGGAGGCGCGGTGCAGGATCGCCTCGGTCGCCAGGGTGCACAGCCGCTCCAGGCCGAGCGGCTTCCCGAGCCGCTGCTTCACGGCGTCGTCCCAGCTGCCCGCCGTGAGGACCTCGACGACACGGCCGAGCAGCACCCAGCCGCTGTTGCAGTAGGACCAGGTCTCGCCGAGTTCGTGGAGCGCGTCCTGGTCTGCGAGCCCCTCGACGTAGCGGGCGACGCAATCGTCGTTGGTCCCGAAGTCGTCGAAGACGTCGCCCTCGATGCCGCTCGTGTGGGTCAGCAGGTGCCGCACGGTGAGTCCCGCGGTCGTGGCCGGATCGCCCAACCGGAAGCCGGGCAGCACGTCCGCGACCCGCGTGTCGAGGGTCAGCTGCCCCTCGTCGATCAGTTGCATCACCAGCGTCGCGGTCCACACCTTGGTCGCGGAGCCGATCTGGAACACCGACTCGTCGGTGACCTCGACCCCCGTGTCGAGGTTGAGGACGCCGGCGCTCTCGACGTGGATCTCGCCGTCGACCAGCACCCCGAGCTGGGCGCCGGGGCAGTCGGTGTCGGCCAGGAACCGGGCGAGCCGGGCCGCGAGGTCTTCGGGGATCGTCGGCATCGGGCGTCCTTTCCTGCCTGTCGGGGTAGCGCGTCGTCGTGGACCGTAGGGACGCGCGGCCACGACGCGTCGGGATCAGCGCACCAAGCATCCTGATCTGGTTTGGTCCCTTGCACCAGACCCCGCGAGACTCGGTACCGAGGATGGGGGTACGTGACCGTCGGGGTGGGTGACCGACGGTCCGACCGAAGGAGCGTGCCGAGGTGGAGTCACCGGTCGTTGATGGGCACAGCGCCGTCGAGGCGACCCTCGAACGGATCGTGGCCGACCTCGGCAGCGGGGTCGTCAGCGTCCTCGCCGCGCCCGTCGGGCTCGAGGTGGCGGTCTCGCAGGCGGTGATCCACGATCCCGCCGCGCCCGTCGACGTCGAACGCGGTGACGTCGTGCTGGCCGTCGGTGTCGGCGTCGACCAGGCGGCGGCGTTCCTCCAGGAGGCGGCGCGGGGTGGCGCCGCGGCCGTCCTCCTCAAGCTGCGGGCCGCGCCCGACCGGGAACTCGTCGACCGGGCCGAGCACGAAGGGCTGGCGCTGCTCGGCGTGGCTCCCGAGATCACGTGGGCGCAACTGCACGCCCTCGTCCGCACGTCGATCATCAGCTCCGGACTCGCACCCGAGGGGGGCTCCGGCTACGGCACGCCCGTCGGTGACCTGTTCTCGCTGGCCAACGCCGTGGCGGCGATGGTCGGCGGCCCGACGACGATCGAGGACCCCCAATCGCGGGTCCTGGCCTACTCCAGCGACGACCAGCCGATCGACGTGGGGCGGCGACAGACGATCCTCGGGCGCCAGGTCCCGCCGTACTACGTCAAGCGGCTCCACGAGCTCGGGGTGTTCCGACGACTGTGGGGCAGCGACGAGGTCGTGCGGATCGACGACATCCGCGACCCGGACGGCTCCGCCCGGCTCCGGCCGCGCCTCGCGGTGGCGGTCCGCGCCGGGCAGGAGATCCTGGGGTCGATCTGGGTGGCCGAAGGGGACACCCCGCTGGGCCCCGAGGCCGAGGCGGCACTGCGCCAGGCCAGTCAGATCGCCGCGCTGCATCTCGTACGCAACCGCTCCGGCGAGGCGCTCGAACGGCGCATGCGCGGCGAGTTGTTGCGTTCGCTGCTGGACGGACGCGGGCCGACCAACGTGCTCGCGGACCGGCTGGGGCTGGAACCGGACGCGAGTTTCGTGGTCCTCGGCTTCGAACTGCAGACCTCCGAGGAGGCCGAGATCGCCCTCCAGCGCGAACGCGCCCTCGACCTCATCTCGCTGTACTGCGAGGCGTTCCGCCGCCGCTCCGCGCAGGTCGCCGTCGGCCGGACCGTGTACACGCTGCTGCCCATCGACGACACGGCCCGGGAGACGGCGGCGATCCGGCTCGGGCGTGACGTGCTCGAACGCAGCGACGAGGCGCTCTCGGTCCGATTGCACGTCGGCGTGAGCTCCGTGGTCGATCACCTGCGTGACGTGCCACGCGCCCGGGACGAGGTCGACCAGATCCTGAGGATCCTCGTGGCGAAGGCGCAGCGGTTCGCGACCTTCGACGACGTCCGTGCGCACGCGCTCCTGCTGGAGTTGCGCACCCACGTGGCTGCCCATCCGCACCTGCTCGCCGGCAGGGTCGATCGGCTGGTGGCCGAGGACGGCGACGCCGGGATCTACGTCGACACGCTGCGGGCATACCTGGACGCCTTCGGCGACGTCCCGAAGGCGGCGCGGGCGCTCGACGTGCATCCGAACACGTTCCGCTACCGGTTGCGGCGCGTGGTCGAGATCGCCGGGTTGGACCTCGACGACCCGGTCGAGCGGTTGGCCGCCGAACTCCAGCTGCGCCTGCGCTGACGCCGGCGGGGGTGGCGGGTCCGGAGCCGGTCAGCTCGGCGCGGGCTCGGTCTGGCGGGTGGCGAGGCGCCCGCCGAGGTGGACGCCGGTCACGCGCCCGGTCGCGTCGCGGACGAAGTAGCCCTTCATCCCCTTCGCGGGGCCGTCGGTCACCACGTAGCGGTCCGGCTCGCCGGCGAGCAGTCCCAGGGGGTAGGGCCGCTCCTCGCCGACCTCGCTCTCCTCGCCGCTCTCGCCGAGTTGTTCGAGCACCTCGGGCTTGATCTGGACCTCGGCGGACAAGCCGCCGCCGGCGGCGGTGATCTCGACCGTGGCGGCGATCGTGGCGTACGAGCCGGCGTAGTCCGCGAGTTCGTCGGCGGGCAGGTCGACGACCTCGTCCTCGGGCGACACGACACCGGCGTACGTCTCGAGGACCCAGCGCGTGACCCGGTCGTTGAGTTGGGGTCCGTTGGGACCGCAGTTGGACATGATCGTCACGGCGAGGTCGCGCTCGGGGACCAGGATGAAGCTGGAGTGCTGCCCGTTGGTCGTGCCGCCGTGGGTCACGAGCCGCACGCCGTCCACGTCGCGCAGCAGCCAGGAGATGCCGACGGCGTCGCCGAGGGCGCTGCCGGCCATGTCGGCCGTCGGCTGCTGCATCCGCGTGAGCAACTCCGCGGACAGCAGGCGGGTGCCGTCGGGGGCGGTCCCGTCGCCGAGGTGGAAGCGCGCCCAGGTGATCAGGTCGCGCGAGTCGGCCGAGATGCCGCCGGCCGGGTGGCTGCCGCGGGGCAGCGCCCACGGGCGCGCAACCGAGACCGTCCCGTCGGGGTGCTGCTTGTGCCCGACCGCGAACCGCCGGGTCATGACCTCGTTGGCGAAGAAGAAGCTGTGCTCCAGCCCGAGCGGGTCCAGGATCAGCTCCCGGATGGCGGCCTCGAAGACCTGTCCGGTGACCTTCTCGATGACCCTGCCGGCGAGCGAGAGCGAGGCGTTGTTGTACGAGACGCCGGTGCCGAGCGGGAACTCCTGCTCGAGGTCGGCCATCCTGGTGACGTAGCGCTCCAGGGCGTCGTCGCCGCTGCCGGTGTCGTCCATCAGGTCGCCGGCCCACCCGGCGGTGTGGTTGAGCAGGTGCAGGACCGTCACGCGTTCGGCGACGTCCTCGTCCTCGAGGCGGAGTTCGGGCACGTACCGGCGGACCGGCGCGTCGAGGTCGACGTCGCCGCGTTCGACGAGGCGCAGCATCGCCGTGGCCGTGAACGTCTTCCCGGTCGACCCGAACTGGAAGATCGTGTTCTCGTCGACCTCCAGCGGGTTCTCGACACTGGTGACGCCGTGGTAGGCGTAGTGGGCCTGACCGTCGTGGTGCACCCCGACGGACACGCCGGGGACGCCGAGCTCCTCGGCCCCGGCCCGCACCTGGTCCCTGAGGTCCTGTTCGGTCACCTTCATCGCCTCGCCTCGCTTGCCGCACGGAGCGCACCCGCGCTCGTCGGACCGAGTGTCGGTCACCCGCCGGGCCTGGTGTTGGTCGGCGGCGACGAACTGCCGCGCGGGACTTCTCGGACCCGCACCATCGTCGCCCGCCCTACCCGCGGACGAGCACGTCGGTCACCAGCGCGTGCACCAGGGCGGCGCGCTCGGCGATGGCGTCGACCACGACGTGCTCGCCCTCGGCGTGCGCGCCGTCGCCGACGGCGCCGAGCCCGTCCAGCGTGGGGACCCCCAGCGCGGCCGTGAAGTTGCCGTCGGAGCCGCCCCCGACGCGGGCGGCGGCGGGCGGGGCGATCCCGAGACCGGTCGCGAGCGCCGTGGCGCGCGCGAACAGCGCCGCGGCGTCCTCCTCCTGCAGCGGTGGCCGGTTCGGGCCGCCACTGACCGTGATCCGCGCGCCCGGCACCACCGGTGCCGCCCGCAGCATCTCCTCGTCGACGCGGGCCTGTTCGGCCGACGTCGACACGCGGACGTCCACGATCATCCGCGCGGCGGCGGGGACGACGTTGCTCGCCGTGCCCGCGTTCGCCACGGTCGGGGTCACCGTCGTCCCGTCGTGCGGACGTGCGAGCCGGGCGAGCGCGAGCACCTGGTGGGCGAGCTCGTCGAGCGCGTTCACCCCCGCCTCGGGCTCGAGCCCCGCGTGGGCGGCCCGCCCCTCGACCACGACCTCGTACAGCGACACCCCCTTGCGGGCGACCTTGAGCGCCCCGCCGGCGCTGGGCTCGAGCACCAGCACCGCATCGAGCCCCCGCGCGGTCGACTCGATCAGCTCGCGGGACGTGGGGGCGCCGAGCTCCTCGTCCGACGTCAGCAGTATGGCGACCCCGTCGAGGTCGTCGAGCAGCGACAGGGCATGCAAGCCGCCGACCACGCCCGCTTTCATGTCGAAGATGCCCGGTCCGGTCGCCGTGGCCCCCGTCACCGCGAACGGCCAGCGCGCGATGGTGCCCAGCGGCCACACCGTGTCGTAGTGCCCGAGCAGCAGCACCTTGGGCCGCCCCCAGCGCCACACCAGGTGACGATGGTCGCCCGCGTCGACCGTCTCGGGTCCGACCCCGACCGTGTCCGCCGCGAGTTGCCCGACCACCTCGGCGCAGGCCGTGATCGCGGCGCGGTCCGAGGACGGCGACTCGGTCGACACCAGGCCGTCGAGCTGGTCCAGGATGCGCGCGCGACGGGCCCGCAGCTCGGTCAGGACGGTCATCGGTCGCCGATCACGGCCGGATCTCCCGGGTCGCGACCGTGACGTCCGCCAGGGCGTCGTGGTCCACGGTGACGCCGAGGCCGGGGCCGGTGGGGACGGCGAGGTGACCGTCGCGCATGACCAGCGGCCGGGTGACGATGTCGCGCTCGTAGAAGCGCGAGCTCGCCGAGATGTCCCCGGGCAGCGTGAAGTTGGGCCCGGCGGCCAGCGCCACGTTCGCCGCCCGGCCGAGGCCCGTCTCCAGCATGCCGCCGCACCAGACGGGGACGCCGTGGGCCGCGCAGACGTCGTGGATGCGCCTGGCCTCGAGGTACCCGCCGACGCGGCCGGGCTTGACGTTCACGACCGACGTCGCGCCCAGCATGATCGCGTCGACGCAACTCTGCGCCGACACGATCGACTCGTCGAGGCAGATCGGTGTGCGCAGTCGCCGGGCGAGATCGGCGTGGGCGCGGATCTGCTCCTCGGGCAGCGGCTGCTCGATCAACAGCAGGTCGAAGGCGTCGAGCCGTGCGAGATGACGGGCGTCGGCCGGGCGGTACGCCGCGTTCGCGTCGACCTGGAGCGGGATGTCCCCGAAACGGTCCCGGACGGCGGCGACGGGCGCGACGTCCCAGCCGGGCTCGATCTTGAGCTTGATGCGGACGTAGCCCGCGTCGAGGTAGCGCTCGACGGTGTCGAGCAGTTCGCCCACACTGCCCATGATCCCGACCGACACGCCGCAGGGGACGCGGTCGCCGACCGCGCCCAGTTCGTCGGCGAAGGAACGACCGGCGGCGCGCAACTCGGCGTCCAGCAGCGCCATCTCGAGCGCCGACTTGGCCATTCGGTGTCCCTGGACGGCGCGGAGGACGTGCGCCGAGCGGTGGGCCGACACCTCGCCCGCAGCGAACAGCCGGGGCAGCAGCACGTGCTCGATGACGTGTGAGGCGCCCGCGAGGTACTCCGCCGAGTACACGGGGTCGGGGAGGGCGGCGCACTCGCCCCAGCCCTCGGCTTCGTCCGTCCGCACACGCACGAGCAGCATCTCCCGCTCGTGCTGGGTTCCGAAGGAGGTCCGGAAGGGTGCCACGAGCGGCATGGCGACGTGCCGCAGTTCGACGGCGTCGAGCTTCATGCGCCCGCCTCGTCCACGTCCCGCTCGAGCAGGTACCACCCGTCGCGTGTCATGCCGGTGACCACGTAGCCCTGCCCGACCGCGGCCCCGAGGGTGTCGCGCAGGGCCAGGCGCCAGTCCCGCGCCACGGCCGGCTGCGTGCGCCGCAGGGCGATGATGTCCTCGGGTACGTGACACCGCAGCCGCCCCGCGCCGGCCGTCCGCAGCCGCGGGCGACCCGCGTCGTCCGCGTCGAGCAGGACGTCGGCCAGGGGCGCCTCCTGCTCGTCGCGCGCGTGGTCGGGGCTACCGCTGGCGAGCACGGCCCGGCGCGAGCGCAGGCGCCACGTGACCAGGAGGCGGTCGGTCTCGGCCCCGGCGTTGAGCCGGTCGGTCATGGGGCCGTAGAAGTCGGTCAGGTAGGTGTCCGCCACGGCCCCGAGTTTGGTGAGGTTCAGGTACGCGTTGGCCCGGACCAGCGGGTCGAAGGTCCAGGTGACGACCGACAGGTCGCGCTCGAGGGCCCACGCCCGCTGGTGCTGCTTGAGCGCGTAGCCGATGCCGCGTCCCCTGGCCGCCGGGACCAGTCCCATGATGTGCGAGTGCAGGTCGAGCACGCCGTCGCGCTCGCCCCGGAACCCGACGATCGCGCCGACCAGTTCGCCCGACACGAAGGCACCCGCGGCATAGTTGCCGGCGTGGGTCAGGGCACGCAGTGCCTCGAGCGGCAGGATCTGTTCGCCGCCACTGCGCGTCCACACGCCGGCGAAGATGCGTGTCACCGCGGCGAGGTCGGCGAGTTGGTGGAGTTCCTCGACGTCGCAGCCCGCCACCGCGGCGGCGTGGCGGGCCACGGCCGCGGCCACCGTCACCTGGGGGTCGAGGAGCTCGGTCATGGGCGTGGTCGCTTCGTGCGATGCGGGGGCGGGCGCGCGGGCCCGGCGTGCACCCGCCAGTGTGGGGCGGCGCCCCGGGGCGCTCGTCGTGCCGGACGCAGAACCCGGACGGCTCATGTTGTCGGCGGCGACCAGACCCCGGCCGTCGCCGCCGGCGTGTCCGCGAGCACGCGGCGGAGGACCCGCAGGAAGTTCTCCCCGAGGACGCCTCTGACCGTGGGCTCGTCGAGGCCACGGTCGAGCAGCGCGGCGGTGAGGACCGGCAGGTCGGCGATCGACTCGAGGCCCTCGATGGTGTCGGTGGCCCGCACGCCGCTCGAGAGCATCCCGCCGGTCAGGTCGCCGACCATGCAGAAGTACTCGCGCACGAAGTCGGGCCCGAGGCCGACGTGCTCGGGCCCGGCCACCTCGACGGCATGCTCGATGTGGTCGACGAGGCGGCCCATCGAGTGGTCGGCGGGGTCGACGAACTCCGGGAAGAAGTTGATCCCGATGACGCCGCCGGTCGCGGCGATGCCGCGCAACTGGTCGTCGCGCAGGTTGCGGTGGTGGTCGCGGATGGCGCGGCACGACGAGTGGGTCGCGACGACGGGACGGGTCGCCCGCTCGAGGACCTCGTCGGTGCCGGCGGCGGACAGGTGGGACACGTCGACGAGGATGCCGAGCCGTTCCATCTCCGCGAGCGCAGCGGCGCCTGCGGGCGTCAGGCCCGCACCGAGGTCCTCGAGGGCGCTGCCGTCCGCCAGCGGCGTCCGACCGAAGTGCGTCAGCGAAGCGACCCGGATGCCGAGCCGGTACATGCTGCGGAGCAGTTCGACATCGGTTCCCAGCGGCTCGCAGCCCTCGAGCGCGGGCACGAAGGCGATGCGGCCGGCCGCCAGCGCGGCGTCGATCCCGCTCGCGGAGGTGCAGACGGCCACGTCGTCGGGATGGTCGGCGGCCACCGCGTGGAGGAGTTCGATCAACTGCAGGATGCGACGCAACCCCCCTTCGGGGAGGAAGTCGTCCTCGATGAACACCGGCGCGATCTGCACATCGACCCCGCCGGCACGCATCTGCGGGAGCCAGTACTCGCCGAAGTGGTCCCGGTCGCCCCGGGCGCGCCGATACGCGAGCGTCAGCAGCAGGTCGTTGTGGGCATCGACGACCACGGCGTCGTCATGGAGGTCGACCACGCTGGCTCCTGCTCTGTGTCGGGATGACCCGAGGGTGGCGCAGCGTCGCCGGGTCCGGTTCGTGCCAACGTACGAACTCCCGGCGTGAGTGCTGCGCATCCACACCACAGCCACGACGGTGCGCTGGGGCATCATGCCCCGCAGCACGGCGTGAGAAGTCCACCGGCCGAGAAGGAGTGCCGTGACGTGCCGCCACGCCGGGGCCCTGTTGCTGGTCGCCCTGACGGCGCTCCTGAGCTCGTGCTCCACCCACGGCCTGTCGCTGATGGTCGACGACCGGCTCACGTTCGACGCGCCGGAGGACGGGCAGGCCCTCGCACTGCCGGTCACGATCGAGTGGCGGATCGAGCACTTCGAGGTGACGCGCACACCGGACCCGGCCGAGGAGCGCGGCGCACGCGGCTACTTCGCCGTGATCGTCGACCGTTCGCCGCAACCACCCGGCGAGCCGGTGACCTGGTTCGCGCGTGACGACGAGACCTGCCGGCGCGACCCGAGCTGTCCCGACGCGACCTACCTCGCGACCCGCGGCGTCCACACGACGGCGGACATGTCATTCACGATCGACGTCCTCCCCCGCCCTGCGGACGAGAACCGCCGGGAGATGCACGAGGTGACGGTGGTCCTGCTCGACCCGGACGGCGCACGGATCGGCGAGAGCGCCTGGCGGGTGCGGTTCGAGATCGACCGGGGGACACCGTGAGCGGCGACGCCTCGGTCGAGCAGATCGTCGCGACCCGCGAGGAGTTGCGTGAGCGTGCACGCGCGGCGCTCGGGGTGACCGGGGAGCACGCCGCCGACGTGCCGCCCCTGCGGGCCACCCTGCGACGTCACGGTCTCGGCCTCTACCCGCTGGTCGCCCTCGGCACGCTGATGGTGGTCGATCAGTTCCACGGCTACGCCTTCACCGTCCTCGCGCCGGACATCGCGGCGGCGCTCGGCATCGGGAAGGGGGCCGTCGCCGGCATCATCGCGCTCAAGACCGTCGCCATCGCCATCTCACCCCTGCCGATGGCGGCCGCGGTGCAGCATCGGCCGCGACGCGCGTTGCTGGCGATCCTGGTGGCCTTCCTATGGGCGCTCGGGACGATCAGCAACACCTTCGTCATCAGCGTGGCGGGGCTCGTCGCGGTGCTCCTGGTCGACGGCCTGACCAGCGGGGCGGTGAGCGCGCTGCACTACCCGCTGCTGCTGGACTCGTATCCGCCGGAGGGGCGTGTGCGTGCGTTGTCCTACTACGCCGGAGCCGAGCGGTTCGGTGCGGTCCTGTCGCCCCTGCTCGTGGCGTTCCTCGGCGGCGTGGCCGGGCTGTCGTGGCGCGGCATCTTCCTGGCCATGGGCGGCATGACGCTGCTCGGCGCGGTGTTCAGTACGCGGCTGCGCGACCCGGGCTTCGGCAACTTCGACACCAAGCGGGTCCGCGAGCAGGTCCACGAGCATCACGGCGAGTCGGGCGCTGCCCTGGCCGAGGACGACGTGCGCCTGGGGTTCTTCGAGATCACCCGGCGGCTGTTCCTGATCCCGACCGTGCGCCGGCTGTTGTACGCCCAGGCGATCTTCGGCGTGCTGCTGATCCCCTACCAGACGTTCCTGCTGTTCTTCCTCGAGGAGCGCTGGCACATGGGCGTCGGCGAGCGGGGCCTGTTCTTCGCCGCCACGGCGGCCGCGGCCGTCGTGGCGCTGGCGCTGTTCGGCCGGCGCGGCGAGCGGATGTTCCGCGAGGATCCGGCGACCGTCGTCCGGCTCGGGGCATGGCTCATCCTCGGCGGCGTGGTCCTGATCGCCGCGGCCGGACTGAGCCCGGTCTTCTGGGTGATGTACGCGCTCTTCTCGCTGTCCAGCGCGATCCTCGCGATCCTCAACCCCGCCATCAGCATCACCGTGCTGTCGATCATCCCGGCGGAGATGCGACCGCACGCGGCGGCGCTGCTCGGCCTGTTCCTCGGCGGGGTCGGTGGGACGGCAGGAGCGATCTTCCTCGGCGGGATCGACCGGCGCTACGGCGTCGTCGGATCGATCGTGGCGCTGCTCGTCCCGGGGGTCGTCGGGGCACTGGTGTTCCGCAGCTGTGCGCCGCTCATCCGTGGCGACCTCGACCGCATGATCGACGAGGTGATCGAGGACGAGGAGGTCCGGCGCATCACCGGCTCCGGCGGGCACCTGCCGATGCTCGCCTGCCGTGGCGTGGACTTCTCCTACGGGCAACTGCAGGTCCTCTTCGACGTCGACTTCACCGTGGACGAGGGCGAGATGGTGGCGCTCCTCGGCGTCAACGGCGCCGGGAAGTCGACGCTGCTGCGGGTGGTCTCCGGCCTCGGTCTGCCCACGCGCGGCTCGGTCCGCTTCCACGGTCAGGACGTCACCTACCTCGACGCCGAACGCCGCACCCTGCTCGGCATCACGCAGATCCCGGGCGGGCGGGCCGTGTTCGACTCGATGAACGTGGTCGAGAACCTGCGGCTGTTCGCCCACTCGCTCGGCCGCGACCACCGCACCGTCGAGGGCGCGATCGAACGCAGCTTCGAGGCCTTCCCCCGCCTCGCCGACCGGCGCAACCAGCGTGCCAGGACCCTGTCCGGCGGTGAGCAGCAGATGCTCGCGCTGACGAAGGCGTTGATGCTGCGCCCTCGGCTGCTGCTCATCGACGAACTGTCGCTGGGGCTGGCGCCCGTGATCGTCGAGCAGCTGCTCGCCATGGTGCGCACCATCAACGACGACGGCACCGCCGTCGTGCTCGTCGAACAGTCGGTGAACGTCGCCCTCTCACTGGTCGACCACGCCTACTTCATGGAGAAGGGCGAGGTCCGCTTCGACGGGTCGGCACGTGAGCTGCTCGGCCGGGACGACCTGCTGCGTGCGGTCTTCCTCGACGGGGTCGGCGGCGCCACGACGCCCGACGCACCGGGAACGGTGAGCTGATGGCGTTCGCCGTCCTCGGCTTCGAGATCGCGCTGCCCGTGGTCGCGCTCGGGACCATCCTCGGGCTCACCTACGGCGTACTCGCGGTCGGGCTGGTCCTGGTGTACCGGACCAACCGGATCATCAACTTCGCACACGGCGAGATCGGCGCCTTCGGCGGGGCGGTGTTCGGCCTGCTCACCGTGGCGCAGGGCGTCCCCTACTACCTCGCGGCGGTCGTGGCACTGGCGGCCTCCGCGGGCGTCGGGGCGATCGCCGAGACAGCCATCATCCGCCGGCTGCGCAACGCGCCACGGCTGATGAGCATCGTCGCGACGCTCGGCGTCGGCCAGTTCCTGCTCATCTTCTCCCAGGTCATCAACTCCCGCGCGGCGGCCGGCAGCCTCTACCCCCAGCCCCCCGGGCTGCCGGTGTTCGACATCGGCGCGCTGCGGGTCACGCAGGCGTATGTCGGGATGCTCGCCTTCACGCCCGTGGTCGTCCTGGGTATCGCATGGTTCCTGCGCCAGAGCCGGTACGGCCTGGCGATCCGCGGGGCGGCGGACAACCGCGACGCGGCCCGCCTGGCCGGCATCTTCGCCGGCCGCATGTCGTCGCTCGCCTGGGCGATGGCCGGCGCGCTGTCGGCGTTCACCGCGATCCTGTTCTCACCGACGCGGGGCTTCGTCTCCGGCGCGACGTTCGGCCCGGGACTGCTCCTGCGCGCCCTGGTGGCGGCCGTCATCGCCCGGATGACGAGCCTGCCGCGTGCGCTGCTCGGTGGCGTCGTCGTCGGCATCGTCGAGCAGCAACTGTTGTGGAACCACCCCCGGGGCGGACTGGTCGAGATGGTCCTGTTCGTCGTGATCCTGGGCTCGCTGCTGCTCCAGCGACGTCTCGGCGGGCGCGAGGAGGAACGCGGCAGCTGGACCACGGTCCAGGCGTGGCGGCCGCTGCCCGACCGCTACCGCGAGATCTGGAGCATCCGCAACCTCGGCTGGATCGCCGCCGCGGCCGGTGTGCTCGTCGCGCTGCTGCTGCCGCTGGTGGTGACCAACAGCGTCGCCGTCGTGCTCGTGCGGCTGATCGCCTTCGCGATCGTCGGCCTGTCGGTCGGGGTCGTCACCGGGCTCGGTGGGCAGCTCAGCCTCGGACAGTTCGCCCTCGCCGCGGTCGGCGCCGTCCTCTCGTTCCACGTCACCAGCCGGACCGGCAACTTCTTCCTCGGCTTCGTCGTGGCCGGACTCGGGACCGCCGTGGCGTCGCTGGTCATCGGGCTGCCGGCACTGCGCATCCGTGGCCTGATGCTGGCCGTGACCACGCTGTCGTTCGCGCTGGCGACGCCGGCGTGGCTGCTGCAACAGCCGTGGATGATGGGCGAGGGCATCGCGCCCGGCCGGCCCATCATCGGCGGCAGGGCGCTCGACACCGGCCGCAGCTACTACCTCGTGGCGGTGGCGACGCTGGTCCTCGCGCTGCTGTTGGCCCGCAACGTGCGACGCGGCGGCATCGGGCGGCGCATGGTGGCGATCCGCGACAACGAGGACAACGCCCGCGCGTTCACCGTGGGTGCCGCGGTCACCAAGGTCCAGTCCTTCATGCTCGCCGGGTTCTTCGCCGGGCTCGGCGGTGCGTTGTACGGCCATTCCCTGTCGCGGCTGACCCCGTCGGCGTTCCCCGCGGGCGCCAGCATCGACGTGGTCATCATGGCGGTCGTCGGCGGTCTCGGGGTCCTCGGTGGCCCGCTGCTCGGTGCGCTGTTCGTCATCGGCGTCCCCGCGTTCGTCCCGCTCGACTCGGCCGGGATCGCCGCGACCCGCCTCGGCCTGCTGGTCGTCATCCTCTACGCGCCCGGCGGGCTGGCGCGCATCGCCGAACCGCTCCGCGACCGATTCGTCGACACCCTCGCACGCCGCCGCGGTCTCGACGTCGACACCATCCGCGGGACGGCGGCGGCCGTGCCCGCCGCCCCGTCCGACGACGGGCTGCCACCGGTGTCGCCGGAAGCGGGGACCACCGCGCGCGTCTCGCTCCGTGACGTGGCCGCGACGGAACGGACCCACGCACCCGGGACCCCCCTGCTGTGCGCCGAGCAGTTGCGCAAGCACTACGGCGGTGTGCGCGCCGTCGAGGGCGTGAGCCTCACGGTCCACGCCGGACAGACCGTCGGCCTGATCGGACCGAACGGCGCCGGCAAGACCACGCTGTTCGAACTGATCGGTGGCTTCGCCCGGCCCGATGCCGGACGGGTCGAGTTCGTCGGCGAGGACGTGACGCGCCTGTCCGCGCAGGAGCGTGCCCGCCGTGGCCTGATCCGCTCGTTCCAGGACGCCGCACTGTTCCCGACGATGACCGTGCTCGACACCGTCATGCTGGCGCTCGAGAAGACCCGCCCGACGCCGTTTCTCACCTCGGCCCTGGGGCTGTCGGGGATCGAGCGCACCCGGACCGGCCGTGCCCGCGAGATCGTCGCCTTCTTCGGGCTCGACCGCTATCGCGACACGCAGATCCGGGAGCTGTCGACGGGGACGCGGCGGATCACCGAACTCGCGTGTCTGATCGCCCTGGAGCCGCGGATGCTGCTGCTCGACGAGCCGTCATCGGGCATCGCCCAACGCGAGACCGAGGCGTTGGGATCGCTGCTGCGCCGGCTCAAGTCCGAGCTCGGCATGACCCTGCTCGTCATCGAGCACGACATCCCGCTCATCATGGGCCTGGCGGACCGGGTCGTCGCGATGGACACGGGGACGGTGATCGCCGACGGGACGCCCACCGAGGTCCGTACGGACCCACGCGTGGTCGAGGCCTACCTCGGTGGCAGCGTCACCGCGGTCGAGCGGTCCGGCACGGCCGCGGCACCGCTGGATCGCCTGGCCGGCGACCCGGGGACCGGGTGATGCTCAGCGATCCCGGAGCGTCTCGAAGCCGGAGACGACATCGAGCAGTTCGTCGGTGAGGATGGCCTGGCGCACCTGGTGATAGCTGCGCCGCAGCTCCTCGAGCCGCTCGTCGATGTTGCGTTCGGCCGCCTGCATCGCCGCGAGTCGGCTGGCGTGCACCGCCACCGATGTCTGGGCGACCGCACGGTGCAGGTCGACCGCGACCAGTGCCCGGGTCAGCGACAACCTGACCGCACCCACGTCGCCGACCACCTGCGGCAGGCGTCGACTCGGCCAGGGCGCGACGGCGAGCCGTCGCAACCGCGCCGCGTCGAGCGGCAGCACCTGCCGCGCGGTCGGCCCGTAGCGCCCCGCCGGCCCGGCCGGCTGCGGCAGTACCAGCACGACCCGCCGGACCTCGTGCGCGACCCGCTCGACCGTGGGGAGCAGATCCTCGACGAGTTCGGTGATGGCCGGTGCCGAGGCGGGCGCGTGCCATCGGCTCTCGGGTGCCAGCCCCTGTGCCTCGAGTTCGGTCACGATGCGCTCGCCGATCGCGAACACCCTGGGCGCAGGGCCGGCGTCACCGTCGGCGACCACGCGGGCCTGCTCGGCGACGAGGCGGTTGAGCGCGCCGCACAGGCCGTGGTCCGATCCGAAGGCGATCAGTGCGTGCCCGTCACGTCGGTGTGTGACCGGCGGCGGGGTGGGTCCGGCAGCGAGCGCGACCTGCAGGCCGAGCTCGACGGTGGCGAGGTAGTCGTCGAGCGCCCCGAGCGCCGACTCGAACTGATGGATGGTCGCGGCCGCGAGAGCCTTCATGGTGCTCACGACCGTCCCCAGCTCGGTGGCGACGGCGATCTGTCGCTGCAGTTCCTCACGCGTCTGCACCGTCGTCCTCCGTCGGTTGGACCGCCACGGGCGGGACGCCCAGCGCCGCGGCGGCGAGGTCGCTCAGGCGCCGGCGGCGCCGCTCGGTGAGCTCCTCCCCACCCTCGAGGTCGTCGACGACGTCGGACGCCTCGCGTCGCACGGCACGGCGAACCGCGCGTTCGGCGGCGGCGACCGCGGACAGCTCGACGCCGTCGAGCAGGCCGTCGTTGACGGCGACGAACACGGCGATCTGCTCGGCCGGCCGTACGGGCTCGTGCAGCGGCTGCCGCAGCACCGCCCGGACACGAGCGCCGCGTCCGAGTTCGCGCGCCTGGTCGCCCTTGAGGGTCGCGCCGAACCGCTCGAACCGCTCGAGCTCCTCGAACTGCGCGTAGGCGAGGCGCAGGTCGGCCGCGACGGCCCGGTAGGCCGGGAGTTGGGCCTTGCCGCCCACGCGCGACACCGAGAGGCCGACGTCGACGGCGGGGAGCTGCCCCTGCTGGAACAGCCGCGGTGACAGGTAGATCTGCCCGTCGGTGATCGAGATGAGGTTGGTCGGGATGTAGGCGGCCAGGTTCTGTTCCTCGGTCTCGGCGATCGGCAGCGCCGTCAGCGATCCGCCGCCGCGCTCGGGCACCAGCCGCGTGGCGCGCTCGAGCAGACGCGAGTGCACGTAGAAGATGTCGCCCGGGAAGGCCTCGCGCCCGGGAGGGCGTCGCAGCAGCAGGGCGAGTTCCCTGTAGGCGCGGGCGTGGCGGGTCAGGTCGTCGTAGACGACCACGACGTCGTGGCCGTGCTCGGTGAAGTGCTCGGCGATCGACGTCGCCGCGTACGGCGCGAGGTACTGCAGCCCGGCCGGATCCTCGCCCGTGGTCGCGACGACCACCGTGCGCTCGAGGGCACCACGACGTTCGAGCACGTCGATCACCCGCGCCAGTTCGGTACTGCGCTGCGCGATCGCGCAGTACACGCTCAACACGCCGGAGTCGGCCTGGTTGAGGATGGCATCGACCGCGATCGAGGTCTTCCCCGTCTGCCGATCGCCCAGGATCAGCTCGCGTTGACCGCGCCCGATCGGCAGCAGCGCATCGACGACCTTGATACCGGTCTGCAGCGGCACGTCGACCGGCGCCCGGTCGAGGATCGGCGGCGCGATCTGGTCGAGCTCGCGCCGGTCGGACGACTCGAGCGGGCCGCGGCCGTCGAGCGGACGCCCGGCCGGGTCGATGACGCGGCCGAGCAGACCGGAGCCGACCGGGACATCGGCCACGCGCTCGGTGCGCTCGACGACCTGGCCGGCCTCGACCTTGTCGGGACGGTCGAGCAGCACGGCGCCGATCACCCCGACCGACAGGTCGAGCACCAACGCCAACTGACCGTCGGCCAGGCGCAGCAGCTCCTCCGCGCGGGCACCCGGCAGCCCGGCCACCCGCACCACCCCCTGGTCGACGGACAGGACCGTGCCGACCTCCCGGACCGTGACCTCGGCCCGGCGCCCGCGACGACCCTCGGTCACCCTGCCGACCGCACGGACGGCCAGCGCGTCCGGGTCGAAGCGGTGCTGCGCCGACGGCATCATGACGACGCGTCCGTCGGCTTGCCGACCCGTTCGAGCCCGAGCTCGTCCCGCAGGTAGGCGTCGACGCGCCGACGCAGTGCCTCGAGATAGGTGGCCACGCTCCACCCGAAGGCGTGGTCCCCGACGCGGATCTCGAGCCCGCAGATCAGGTCCGGGTCCTCGTCGACCGTCACCTCGACCCGTTGGCCGAGCAGCTCGCGGATCTGCGCGATGACGAGCTCGCGTCGTGCGTCCTCGAGCGGCAGGGCGGTCGCCAGACCCACCGACGGGGCGGCATCGACCTGGGCGATCAGCTCCGCTCGCCTCTCGGCGAGCCGCTGCAGCCCGACCGCGACGATCTGGTCCTCGAGTCGGGCGTCGGCGAGGTCACGCAAGGCCTGCTCGCTGAGCGCGATCAACTCGTCCGCCGCGCGCTGCTCCAGCGCGGCGAGCAACCGCTGACGTTCGCGTTCGATGCCCTCGATCCACCTGGCTCGCAGGATCTCCACCTCGTCACGTGCCGTCGCGACGAGTTGATGGCGCTCGTCGTCCGCGACGCTCCGGGCGGTGGACAGCAACTGGTCACGCTCGGTGTCGAGTTCGTGCCGCAGGTGTTCGAAGCGGTGCCGTTCGGACGCTGCCTCGGCTTCGCGCTCGCGGGCCTGCTCGATCTGTTCGGCGATGTCCGCCTGGCGCCGGTCGATGATCGCGACGACACGGTCGTAGAGCACGAACTTGAGCACCACGGCCAGGACCAGGAAGTTGATGGCCTGGGCGACGACGGTGAACCAGTCGATCAGCACGAGCGTCCCCCCGGCCTCACACGAACGGGTTGGCGAACAGCACGATCATCGCCACCACGAGTGCGTAGATGGCCGTGGACTCGATCATCGCGAGGCTGACGAACAGGGTGCGGGTGATCGTGTTGGCCTCGTCGGGCTGCTGGGCGATGGCGCGCAGCGCCTCGGCGGCCGCCCGGCCCTCCCCGAGGGCAGGGCCGATTGCACCGACCCCGACGGCGAAGCCCGCCGTCGCGACGGACACGGCGGCGATGAGCGTCTGGCTATCCATGTTCGGACTCCGAGGTGGACGGGGACGTGGACGGGGGCGCGGCGGCACGGACCCGCATGCCGGAGGCGATGTAGACCATGGCGAGCACCGCGAAGATGTAGGCCTGGATCAGGCCGGTCAGCAGCGCGAGCGCGCTGAGGACCAGTGGGAAGAAGAACGGCACGATCGCGATCAGGATCGCCACGATCTTGACGCCGCTCATGACGTTGCCGAACAACCGGACCGCGAGGGCGAGCGTGCGGGACACCTCCCCGATGACGTTGAACGGCAGCATCAGGACATTGGGCTGCAGGTACTGGCGCAGGTAGGGACCGAGGCCCGATTCGGCGATGCCGTAGATCGGAACGGCGACGAGCACGGTCAGGGCCAGAGCCGCGGTGGTCGACAACGAGGCCGTCGGAGGTATGTAGCCGGGCACGATGGTGAGCGCGTTGGAGACCGCGATGAAGCTGAACAGCGTCCCGACGAACGGCACGTAGCGGCCGGGATCGCGGTCGCCGGTGATCTCGCTGATCTCCTGGCGCAGATGGGACACGATCGCCTCGAGCCCGGTCTGCCAACGTGACGGGTCCGGTCCGGCGGTGAGCCGTCGCGTGATCGACCACCCACCCACGATCATCAGCGCCATCACGGCCCAGGTCCACACCACGGTGGCGGTCAGGTGAACGCAGCCGGCTTCCCACAGCACGGTCTGGTCGGGCGTCAGCTGGGCGATGTCCATGTCAGCGCCCCCTCTGCGGATCCGGGGTCATCCTCCTGACGACCACGGTGCGCACCCCGATCGCGGCGACCACCAGTGCCAGTACCGCGGTGAGGCCGCCGACTTCGGCGGCGACCCAGGCGCCTCCGGCGACCACCCCCAACCGCACGGCGAGGCTCGCGAGGATGAGCCGGCCGGGCATACGTGTGTCGGCGAGCCGGTTCACGGTCCACGCCAGCCCCCCGAAGAAGGCGCCACCGACGACCACGCCGACAACGGCCCCCGCTGCGAGCGCCGTCACGAGTTCCATCGGTGTCCCCATCATTCGTGTCGCATGTGCTGGCGGACCCAGTACCACGCGTTGAGACAGCCGAGCGCCACCCCGAGCAGCAGCATCGTGATCGTCCACGACGCCTGCCCGGTGAACTGGCGATCCAGCCAACGGCCGACGAACACCCCGAGGACCGTGGGGATGGCGACGGCCCACCCAACGAGCCCGAACATGCCGACCCAGTACAGCACCGGGTCACGCGTGCTGCGGGCCCGGTGCTTGCGCTCGGCCTTGTGACCGACCGTCGCCTCGAGGTCGGGCTCGCGTCCGTCGTCGTTGCTGGACATCGGCTCACCGCCTCCGCTCGTCGAGTTCGAGCGCGCCGTGGAGCACGTCGGCCTCCATGCGGGCCAGCGCCGACCGGGCCTCGCGCTCGCGATCGGTGCGCACACGGAACGCCTCGCGGACCGCGGCGGCGACGCCTTCGAGCCCGGGTCCGGTCATCGCCTGCGGCGTCGACACCCGCACCTCGTCGGCGACCTTGACGAGCGTGCCCCCGTCGACGGCGACGAAGGTCTCCACGTCGTCGGCCACGTAGGACAGCAGCCCCGGCACGAGCGTGGCGACGACATCGGCATGGCGCGGCAGCATGCAGAACGAACCGGCCGACGACTCGGCCACGACCTTGACGACCTCGCGGTCGACGGGGATGGCGGTCGGCGTGCACACCCGCAGCCTCATGACGCTCGCTCCCGCGCCTGGCCCCCGGTGACCTCCCGCCGCGGGAGGATCTCGTCGAGGCTGCCGATCATGTAGTGGTCACGCTCGCTCAGTTCGAGCGTCTCGTCGGCCAGGATCCGTTCGCAGCCGTCGAGCGCGTCGTCGAGCGAGACCGCGCGGCCCTCCTGCCCGGTGAACGACTCGGTGACGGCGAAGGGCTGCGAGAGGAACCGTTCGAGCCGGCGGGCGCGGTCGACGACACGCTGGTCGCCCTTCGACAGCTGGTCGCGACCGAGCATCGCGATGACGTCCTTGAGCTCCTCGTAGCTGGACAGGGTCTGGCGGACGGCCTGGGCGGTCTCGTAGTGGCGCCTGCCGACGATCGCCGGCGAGAGCATCTTCGAGTCGGAGCGCAGCGGGTCGATCGCGGGATACAGGCCCTGCGCGGCCCGCCGGCGTGACAACACGATCGAGGCCGACAGGTGGCCGAACACGTGCACCGCCGCCGGGTCGGTGAAGTCGTCGGCCGGCACGTAGACGGCCTGGATCGAGGTGATCGCGCCGTCGGTCGTGCTGCAGATGCGCTCCTCGAGTTCGGCGAGCTCGGTGGCCAGCGTCGACTGGTAGCCGAGACGGGACGGCACACGTCCGAGCAGCCCGGACACCTCGGCGCCGGCCTGCACGAACCGGAAGATGTTGTCGACGAGCAGCAGCACGTCCAACCCGAGCGTGTCCCGGAAGTGCTCCGCCATGGTCAGCGCGGAGTGGCCGACGCGCAGGCGCGTGCCCGGCTGTTCGTGCATCTGACCGAACACCAGCACCGCCTCGTCGAGCACGCCGGTGTCGCGCAACTCCCGGTAGAGCTCCTCGGCCTCGCGGTTGCGCTCACCGATCCCGCAGAAGACGCTCACGCCCGCGTGGCGACCCACCATGTTGTGGATCATCTCCATGATCAGCACCGTCTTGCCGACGCCGGCGCCGCCGAGCAGCCCGGCGTTGCCGCCGCGCTCCAGCGGCGAGAGCACGTCGATCGCCTTGATGCCGGTCTCGAGCACCTGCGAGGACGTCGACCGACGCACCAGGGCGACCGGCGGCTGGTGGATGCTCACGTGCGGCAGGTCGTCCACCGGACCGCCGTCGTCGACCGGCTGGCCGAACACGTCGAACATGCGCCCGAGGAGCTCACGGCCGACCGGCACCTCGATGGGGCCCCCGGTGTCGATGACGGGTGCGCCTCTGACCAGTCCACGGGTCGGCGTCAGCGCGATCGTGCGCGCCGTCCGGTCGTCGAGGTGGGAGACGACCTCGAGCGCCACGGCCGGCTCCTCGACCCTGAGCAGCGTGCGCATGGCCGGCAGGGCGGCGCAACGCACGTCGACGACGCTCCCATGCACCTCGAGGATCCGGCCCGCGATCCTGGAGCCGGCACCCCGGTCCGAGACCCTGAACGTGGTCATCGTCCGTTGCCTATCGGCGGACTGTCACTGTCTCCCCCCGGGAGGGACGCGGCAAGGGCCATAGTCCCTGCCGGTACCGGACCGATGCACCCGCGCAGGTCATGTCGACGATCGCGAACTGTGGGATGCTGGGTCGCACCGGACCGAGGACGAAGCTCGTGACCGCGGACTCATCGGCAACTGCCACCGCCAGCGGTGTGACCGACGCCCGGCTGGCCGACCTGCGGCGCTGGAACCTCGCGCTCACGGTCCTGCACCTCGTGCAGGCCGTCGCCGTCGTCGTGCTCGCCAGCGACTTCGCGATCACGGTCACCGCCTCGTTCCCGAGCGGACCGCCCGGCTCGGACGTCCCGCCGCCCGAGTCGCTGTTCGACGTGCCGATCGGCGCGGCGATCGCGGTGTTCCTCGGGCTCGCCGCACTGGACCACCTGCTCACCGCGACGGCCGGCCGCGGCATCTACGAGCGCGACCTGCGGCGCGGGATCAACCGCTTCCGTTGGGTCGAGTACTCGTTCAGTGCGACGCTCATGGTCGTGCTGATCTGCCTCTACAGCGGCATCACCGGTATCGCCGCGTTGATCGCGATCGTCGGCGCCAACGTGGCCATGATCCTGTTCGGGTGGGTGCAGGAGTTGATGAACCCGCCCGGCCGGACGTCGACCACGATGCTGCCGTTCTGGTTCGGCACGCTCGCCGGTCTCGCGCCGTGGGCCGCGCTCACGGTCAACATCGCCGGCGCGGACGAGATCCCGGGATTCGTGATCGGGATCTTCGTCTCGCTGTTCGTCTTCTTCATGAGTTTCGGGCTCAACCAGTGGCTGCAGTACCGCGGCGTCGGCAAGTGGCGCGACTACGCCTACGGCGAGAAGGTCTACCTCGTGCTCAGCCTCGCGGCGAAGTCTGCGCTGGCCTGGCAGATCTTCGCCGGCTCGCTGGCGACCGGATAGCGACCCGTCGTCGGGTCACGAATGCACGAAACCCCCGCCATCCCCGGAACGGTCGTGGCGAGGGTCTCGTGCGTCGCGCGCCCTGGGAGGGATATGAACCCCCGGCCGCCTGATCCGTAGTCGCCTCTACGGGCGGAAGCCCGGCGAATACGGGCGAATGGAGCGCATTACGAGAGCTGAGCGACGCCCAGGGCGGGCGCGATTGGTTATGACTTGTCACGGGATCCGAGGTTGCTGACTGGCCCGCCGAGTCTGGTCGCCACCGGTGGTTCCGGAGCTGGCCGTCTCGGTTCTCGCCGGCCTTCCGCAGCGTTCGACAATGCGGCTTCCGAAGCGGCGCAGGCGCTCGAGCGCGCACCGGGTGCGTCGATGTCACCCAGCACCTGCGTCGACTACTTCCTACTACACCCCGACGGTGATGTCGGTGCGGTCGAGCGCGCCGAGCACCCCGGCGGTGAACTCCTGGGTGATCCTCACGCGGGCCACGGTCACTCCACCTCCACGGGCTGGAACACCTTGTCGATCCACGACCGGTCCCACTCGCCGCGTTCGATGGCGGCGAACTGTCCCTCCTCGTCCGCCTTTTTGATCTCCGCGAGTTCGAGGATCTCGTGCATGCGTGCGCGGGGTACGCAGGTGATGCCGTCCTCGTCGGCGACGATCAGGTCGCCGTCGGCGACGACGAGGCCGCCGATGGAGACCGGGCAGCGCAACTCGCCCGGCCCGTCCTTGTACGGCCCGAGTTGGGACAGGCCGCGGGCGAACACCGGCGGGCCCAGGCGGTCGAGATCGCTCTTGTCGCGCACGGCGCCGTCGACGACCAGCGCGGCGACGCCCTGTTGCTTGGCGTAGAAGCCCATCAGTCCGCCGAGGATGGCGCGGTCGACCGCGCCACCGGCCTCGATGAGCAGGATCTCGCCAGGGCGGGCGAGGTCGAGGGCCTTGTGGACCGCGAGGTTGTCCCCGGGGCGGGTGCGGCAGGTGAAGGCTGGACCGGCGACGACCTCGCCGGGCGCGAGCCCGCTCACCGGGGCGATGTTGGTCCCCGACCAGCGATCGAAGACGTCGGAAACCAGTGACGACGCGAGCGCGCCGTACCGCTCGACCACGTCCCCGGAAGGCAGCGGTGAGGCAGGGTGGATGTGGTTGGGCACGAGGTGCTCCTCATCTGCACTGGGCAGGATCGGCGTGTACGTCCTCGGTGGCGGGCGCGTCGACGTGGTGGCCGTCGGCGCGGCTCCGATCGGCCAATCGGGGGATCGCTCGTTCCGCCGAGGGGATCCGACGGGAGCGGCGTCCACCCGGGATACCAAACCAGCTGGGGCCCGAAGAACCGCCAGTCCTGCCCCGGCGCGCCTGCAGTGCCGCTCAGGGATCGGGCTCGCGCGGTTCGCTCTCGAGCGATGCCAGGTACCCGCGCGTCACGGCCTCCTCGGTCCCGTTGAGGTGGGCCACGAGGATGCGGCGCAGCTCGCCCGGTGCACGCTTCGTGGCCGCCTCGGCCAGGGCGGTGTGTTCGAGGTGGGCATGGTCGAGCGAGCCGAACACCAACGTGAACAGACGGTGGTAGCGCTCGGCGCTCTGCCAGAGCGTGCCGAGCACCCGCCGCTTCCACGGGTCGAGGGCCGGTCGCAGCACCGCCCAGTGGAACTCGCGGTGCGCGTCCCAGAAGTCCCCGTCGGGGTCGTGGGGATCCGCGGTTCGCAGCCGGACCAGTGCCGCGCGGATCGCCTCGAGATCCTCCTCCTCGTAGGCCTCGGCGGACCGTGCGGCCAACTCGCCTTCGATGAGCCGGCGCAGGTCGTAGATCTCGTGCAACTCCTCGAGGCGCACCCCGGCGACGATCGTGCTCTGGTAGGGCCGGGTCTCGACCAGCGCCTCGGACTCGAGCTTGCGGATCGCCTCGCGCACCGGGATGTGGCTGACGCCCAGCCGCTTGGCGAGCGCCACGACGTTGATGGTCTCACCGGGCTGCAACGCACCCCGGAGGATGTCGTTGCGCACGTGGTCGGCGATCTGGTCGGCCAGCGCCGTTCGCGCGAACGGCGTCGTTCGGCTCACCCGAGACCCCTTCCACCGCGGACCCTGTCGGCGGTCGGAGAGTACGGCAGCGCCCTGCACGCGCTCGTGGAACGACGAGAAAATCGCGCCTGTCCGCGGTCGCCCCGCATGGCCGCGATGACGCCCGAGCCGGTCATCTTGCCTGCCCCCTACGGGCACGGGCCGCAGCTCCGAGGGCGGACACGTCCGCCTCTGCCAGTCCTGCGTCGACGGCCCGGCCGGCGGTTCGCGCCACGGCCTCGAGCACGTCGGCGGGCGACATCGCCTGCTCGACCAGGGCGAGATCCTTGGCGGCGTGCAGGATCGAGAACCCGCCCGCGGACGGCTCGGCGACCAGCGCTCCGGCACGCTTGGCGACCAGCGGTGACAGGCGCTCCAACACCGGCGCCAGCGCCGTGACCGAGACGTCGGGTTCGGTCTCGTCGAGCCACGTGAGGGCTTCGCCGGCGGCCGCGACGACGGCGACCAGGATGGCGTTGACGGCGAGCTTGACCGCCGATCCGGTTCCGATCGGCCCCAGCTGCACCGGACGGGTGCCCAACGGGGCGAACAGCGGCTCGAGTTCTTCGAGCAACGGCCCGTCCCCACTGGCGAGGATCACCAGCGCGCCCTGCTCGGCCGGTCCGACCGACCCGCTCACTGGCGCGTCGACCATCCGGAACCCGCGCCCGGCGAGGTCGGACGCGACGTCGCGGGCGGCCGTCGGCCCGATCGTGGAGCCGAGCACCACCACGTCGCCGGGCCGGGCGCCCTCGACCCACCCCTGCGGACCGAACAGGACCGCTCGGACCGCCGGTTCGTCGCTGACCATCACGACGGTGACCCGCGTCGCGGCGGCGACCGCCGCCGGACTCGCGGCCACCTCGACCCTGTCGGGGGCGACGCCGGGCGTGCGGTTCCAGCCCACCACCCGGTGCCCGGCCGCGGCGAGGTTCGACGCCATCGGCCGACCCATGGCGCCCAGTCCCAGGAATCCAACGTCCATGTCAGACCTCTTCCCTACGCGCTCGACGACGCGACGCCGCCCGCGGCTCGCCTGTCGTCACGGACCGACGACAGGGTTCTCGACGGCGCCCAGGCCCTCGACCTCGCAGCGCACCGTGTCGCCGGGAAGCAGGTAGCGCGGCGGATCCATCGCGAACCCGACCCCGTGGGGGGTACCGGTGAGGATGACGTCGCCGGGCTCGAGGGTCATCCCCCGGGCCAGGAACTCGATCAGCTCGGCCACCGAGAACACCATCTCCTTGGTCGAGGAATCCTGGCGGATCTCGCCGTTGACCCACGACCTGATGCCCAGGGCCTGCGGGTCGCCCACCTCGTCGGCCGTGGTGATCCAGGGCCCGATAGGACAGAACGTGTCGAAGCTCTTGGACCGCGCGAACTGCGGGTCGCGGAACTGCCAGTCCCGGGCGGAGACGTCGTTCGCCACCGTGTAGCCGAAGACGTGGTCGAGCGCGTCGTCGAGGGTGACGCCGCGCGCACGCCTACCGATCACCACGGCGAGCTCGACCTCGTAGTCGCCCCGCTCGGTCAGCGCCGGGTCCATGACGATCTCGTCGTGTGGACCGCTCAGCGAGTTCGGGAACTTGGCGAACAGCACGGGACGCTCGGGCACGGGCGAGTTCGTCTCGCGGATGTGGTCCATGTAGTTGAGACCGATGGCGAGGACCTTGCTCGGCCGGACGATGGGGCACAAGAGCGTCGCGTCGTCGCGTCCCGGGGCGGCCGATGCCAGCGCGTCGACGATCGCGTCGCGCTGGTCGATCACCGCGGCGGTCGTGTCGGCCTCGATCCCCAGCTCCCGCAGCTGGGTCCAGCCGCCTTCCGGGTGCATGGCCGCGAAGCCGATCGGTGTGCGTGCGATCTTCATGGTTGTGCTCCTGCTTGTTCAGAGGGGTCAGGCATTGGTGACATCGGTCTCGCTGGCCTCGTGCCAGAACACGAGCTTGCGCTCGAGCCACCCGATGACGCCGAACAGCGCGAGCCCCAGGATGCTGAGGTAGAAGATGAGGGCGAACACGCGGTCGAGCCGCAGCTGCTGCGCCGAGAGTCGGACGAGCTCCCCGAGCCCACTGCCGCCGCCCAGGTACTCGCCGACGACCGCGCCGACCACCGAGAACACCGACGCGGTCTTGAGTCCCGCGAAGATGAATGGCAGGGCGGCGGGCAGCTTCAGGCGTCGCAGGGTCTGCCAGCGGGTCGCGCCCATCGAGCGGAACAGCATGATCGTGTCACGGTCGGCGGATGCCAGACCGGCCGCGGTGTCGACGATCACAGGGAAGAAGGCGATGAACAGAGCCATCACGACCTTCGACTCGATCCCGAAGCCGAGCCAGGCCACGAACACAGGCGCAAACGCGACCTTCGGCAGCGCGTTGAACGCCACCAGGTAGGGCATCACCGCCAGCTGTCCGACGCGGGTCTCGCCGACCACGACGCCGAGCGTGAAGCCGAGGACGGACGCCAGCAGGAACCCGAGCAGCACCTCCTTGGTCGTGATCCACAGCGCGGTGGCCACGTAGTCGCCGCTGGCGATGCCGACCGCGCTCTCGACGATCTCGCCGAACGTCTCGGCCGGTCCCGGCATGAGGATCCGCGAGACGAGTTCCATGCCGACGATGGCCTGCCAGATCCCCAGCATCAGGGCACCGAGCACCGCGACGAGCACGGCGCGCGGGACACGGTCCAGGAACGACGCCTCCTCTTCCCAGGCCAACGCCGCATGCGGTTGGGGGCGACCCTCCTCGACGGCGGTCGTGTTCATAGTTGCGCTCCCAGGTCGAGTTGACTCCTCACGTGCTGGACCAGTTCGCCGAAGCGGGGCTCGGTCGTCACGGCGAAGGTGCGGGGTCGGGGCAGGTCGATCTCGACCACGTCGGCGATCCGACCCGGCCGGGCCGACATGACGAAGACCACGTCACCGAGGAAGACGGCCTCGGCGATCGAGTGCGTGACCATGAACGTGGTCGCCTCGCGCTCCAGGCAGATGCGCTGCAGTTCCTCGTTCATGCGTTCGCGAGTGAGTTCGTCGAGGGCACCGAATGGCTCGTCGAGCAGCAGGATGGTCGGCTCGGTGACCAGCATCCGGCAGATGGCGACCCGCTGAGCCATGCCGCCCGACAGCTCACCGGGATAGGCCTTCTCGAACCCGGCCAGTCCGACGAGTGCGAGCAGGTCGCGCGCGACCTCCTCCTTTGCCTTGGCCGCCTTGGCGCCCTTGCGGATCTCGATCGGCAACAGGACGTTCTCGATGGCCGAACGCCACGGCAGCAGGGTCGCCTGCTGGAACATCATGCCGATGTCGGGACGTGGCCCCTCGACCGGACTGCCCGACAGCAGGACCTCGCCGGCACTGGGCGGGAAGAGCCCGGCCATGATCTTGAGCAGGGTGGACTTGCCGCAGCCGCTCGGGCCGATGACGGACGCGAACTGTCCGTCCTCGAGCGTGAAGTCGATGTCGTCCAACGCGTGCACGGCGTTGGATGCATACGTCTTGGACAGGTGCTTGACCTCGAGCACGTCGTGGACCGGTGCCGGGCGGGGGTCCACCCCCGCCCGACCGGCAGGCGACGCGCGGTCCGGGCGCGTCGACATGCTCAGGACCCGGCTTCGACGAACTCGTTGGTGAAGACCGCCCCGAGGTCGTCCACGGGTTCGTCGAGCTCCCCCGCCTCGAGCAGGCTCGCCTCCCAGGCTTGCCAGCCCTCGAGGGGGTACGCGCCGACGGGGTCGTCGCCCAGGGGCTGCGAGCGGGGCACGACCGCGTCGTAGAGCGCACTGGCGAGTTCCGCGTCACGACCCTCCTCGGGGTTCATCTCGGCACAGTGCTCGAGCGTGCCCTCCTTGTTGTCCAGCGCCCACTCGTTGCCGCGCAGCAGCGCGGTCGTGAAGCCCTGGATGATCTCGGGGTTCTCGTCCATGTACTCCGCGGTCGCGGCGAAACCGTTGCCGAAGAACGCCAGGAACTTCTCGGGCGTGATCTCCTTGAGCGCCAGACCGCGCGCCTCGATGATCGCCATGTCCGAGATCGCGGCCGAGTACGCGTCGATCTCACCGCGCTCGAACGCCGCCGTGGCCGGACCGCCGTCCCCCACCGCCAGGAACTCGTAGTCGGTGCCCTCCTCAAGCCCTGCGTCGGACAGGATCGAGCGGGCGTAGGAAACCTCGGATCCCTCGGCAGTGCCGACGCCGATGGTCGCACCGCTGAGATCCTCGATCGAGGCGATGTCCGAGTCCGCGGCCGTGACCAGGCCGAACAGGCTCTGCGAGAAGCTGTTGTAGAACATCCGCAGTTCCTCGCCGGCAGCCCGGGCGTTGAGCACCGGCCCCGGTCCGGGCAGGCCGATCTGGGCCTGTCCCGCCACCATGGCCTGGATCACCGCTCCGGATCCGTCGACCGCCTCGATGTCGACCGCGATGCCTTCCTCTTCCAGGTAGCCCTCGCCGATGGCCGCGCAGAGGTTGAACACGTTCACGGCCGAGGGGTTGGGCAGCAGGACGATGATCTCCTCCGGTTCTCCCCCGGCGGCGCCGGCGGGTTCTTCAGCGTCCGCGTCAGCGGCGCCGTTGTCGTTGTCGTCGCCGCAGCCGGTTGCGACGAGTGCGACCGCAGCCAGCACGGCGACACCTCCTCGCACCCCGGACCGGGGCCGGTTGAATCTGCGCATCACGCACTCCCATGTGCTCCGTGAGCCGCGTCTCCCGAGCGCCGCTCTAGCCTATAGTTTCATAACCTCTCCACCCCAGCAAGGGGTTGGCTCGGATGGCATGCCAGTGAGGCACATGGCCGGGCTGCAAAGCAGTGCGCATACATTGCTGCCCTATCGACCAGCCAGTCCCGCGTCCCCCGTCGAGATCCGGAAGGTCGTCGGGCACGCTGCCTCGATCGGCACGCGCGTGCTGATCAACCACGTCCTGTACTTCCCGCGGTGTGACGAGGCGTTCGTCCACGAGATGGCCGCCGCCGGCGCCTACATCGAGGTGTGCGCCGCGGTGGCGTTCCCCCACTGGGGCTACACGCCCTACGACCAGCTCGCGCGCATGCTCGGGGAGCTCGACCCGCGGCAGTGCGTGATCGCCTCGGACTGCGGCGGGATCCACACGCCGTGGCCGCACGAGGCGCTGTCGATCTACGCCGACGAGCTCGCCGCTCACGGCCTGCCCCCCGAACGACTACTGACCATGATGCGTGACGTGCCCCGGGCGCTCGCCTTCGGCACGGACGTCGAAGGAGCCTCCCGATGACCCGCCCCATGCGATCCTGGATGTTCGTCCCCGGCAACATCGAGCGCTTCCTCGACAAGGCACCGGTGTCCGGTGCCGACGCCGTGCTCTTCGACCTCGAGGACGGTGTGCTGCCGGACGGCAAGCCAGGGGCCCGGACGCTCGTCCGCGAGCGACTGGAGCGCGACTGGGACGGCCCACTGCGCTACGTGCGCATCAACGCGGTGACGACGCCGTGGTTCGAAGAGGACCTCGATGCGATCCTCGTCCCGGGGATCGACGGGATCTGCCTGCCGAAGGCCGAGAGCCCGGAGGACGTCGCCATCCTGAGCCGCCGGCTCGACGCGTTCGAGCGGCAGCACGCGCTCGACGTCGGCTCCACCCGCATCCTCGCCGCGATCGAGAGCGCACACGCGCTCGTCGGCGCGCCGGCGATCGCGGCCGCCGACCCGCGTGTCAGCGGCCTGATGTTCGGCGCGGAGGACTACGCCCTCGACCTCGGCCTCGGCACCCACCGCGAGGGCGAGGCCTCGGAGATGATCTATGCCCGCTCCGCGATCGTCGTGGCGGCCGCGTCGGCGCACGTGCTGAGCATCGACGGCGTGTTCCCGGCACTCGACGACCCCGAGGGGTTCTCCGCCGACGTGCTGCAGTCGCGTCGGCTCGGGTTCTCGGCCAAGTCGACCTTCAACCCGCGCCAACTCGACGAGATCAACCAGGTTTTCAGCCCTCAGCAGGACGAGATTGCCTACGCCCGCCGCGTCGTCGAGGCGTTCAAGATCGCGGAGGACCGCGGCGAGGCGTCGGTCGCCGTGGGTGGCCAACTCGTTGACCGCCCGATCGTGCTGCGCGCCCAGCGACTACTCGAACTCGTCGACCGAGGCTGAACCCGACGGTTCGGCTCGTCGAGATCGCCATCCGCGACCCCCGTCGCGCATACACGAGGACGACGCCACCGCGATGCATCGATTGGATGGCTAGCTCCTCGAGTCTATTGCGGCCATCAATCGCTGAACATCTCTCATCTCATTGAAATAGTGCAGTCCAACACGCAAGAAGCCGTCTCCCACAGCACAGCGGACGCCTTCACGGTCGAAGGCTTCAACGAGTCCGTGCGTGGGCCCGTCAACCGCTACAAGGTGGCTCGGTCGTCCGTTGCCCACTGGGCGGTATCCACGCTCCAGCAGGCCGCACCGAACTTCGTCTGCGAGAGAGAGCGTGTGGGCCTCGACGTCTGCGAGATCCAGCCGACGAATCTCCGCGAATGCGGCGTCACAACCAACCATCGTCAGCCAAGAGGGCGACGAATCGAGCTTTCGTCCCTCTTCTGGCAACTCGTATGGACCCCCGTAATAGCCGTGTGGGCGCGCCGTCGACTTCCATCCAGGCGCCACGGGCTTGAGAGCCGCCCGCAGGTCGCTCTCGATGTAGGCCAGCGTGACTCCACGGGGCGCCAGCAACCACTTGTAGGTGTGCGTGAGATAGGCGTCGGGCAGCGGCGACGGCGGTGCGAGGGCACCCAGTGCTTGGGAGGCGTCGACGACGACGCGGCAGCGGTGCTGTCGCGCCGCCGCGATCAGCGCTGCGACATCGACGCGATCGCCGTCGCTCGCGAGAACCTCACTGGCGACGAGAAAATCGACGCCCGGCTCGAGCGAGCGAAGCAACGCATCTGTACGCGTCTCGCCGGGTTCCCGGGTCGCAAGCCGCAGGCGGGCCTCACCTCTATCTTCGGCCAAGAACGGGTACAAGACGCTTCGGAACTCGTCGGCGAGCATGAGAACGACCGCGTCGGGAAATGACCGCTCGACGGTCGCCATGAACTCGGACACCGAGCCTAGAGACGCTACGTCCTGGCTTCGGACACCCAGGATCTCCGCGAACTTATCGCGTACGGATTCGGTCGCGAGGTCCCAGTCCTGCCATCGGAACGTGCCTTCGACCCAGTCGTTCAGAGCGGCGTGCATCGCGTCGGTGACACGACGGTTGCCGGGCGGAGCGGCTGGTGTGTCGAACCAAGCCATACTCGACAGCGACGGGAACGAACGTCGAAATGCCTGGGGTGAAGTCATCGGTCTTCCACGAGGAGCATGCCCTCGACCTCGACGAGCAGTTCCGGAGCGGCGAGGGCGGACACCTTCGCCAGCGAGTGGGCCGGGTAGCCGCCGTCGGGGTAGAGGCGTTCGTAGATGGCCGAGCGCGCCTGCGCGTAGTCGCCGAAGGGTACGTCGTCACGCAGGAACGTCAGCAGCTTCCCAACGGCCCCCGGCGCGGCGCCGTAGTGGGCCAGCACCTGCTCCAGACCTGCGAAGACGAGCTGCAGCTGCTCCTCGACGGTGGCGCCGACACGGCCGTCGGCGTCCACGCCGACCAGCCCGGAGAAGGTCACGAGCGTTCGCCTATGGTCAAGCTCGACCTCCCACAGGGCTGAGTAGGATCCAATCGGCTGCGGGACGTCCGGGGGTGTGATCAGGCTCATTGGGCGGGCTCCTCCTGGGGGCGTGCTGTCGCCCACGCCGCGATCGCCTGGTCGGCGGCGTCCCCGATCCACAGCGTCAGGTCGTCGCTGTGCACGCTGGCCGGGCCGAGTAGTGCTGCGGGCAGGCGCAGCTCCCGGCTCGTTCCCTGGTGTTCGATGTCCCGTACACCGGCGACAGCATCGCCGAACTCCTCGACGGCCTCGCCGAACGACCGCACGACGGCACAGGGGATGCTGTGCTTCTGGAGCACGGCCTCGACCTCGAAGGCCGGATGGGAGGCGAACCACGTCCCGAGTCGATTCTCGAGGGTGGCGGCGTTGGCGAAGCGGGACGGCCCATCGCGGAAGGCCGGATCGTCGATCAGCTGGTCCATCCCTGCCGATCGCGCCAGCGCGGCGAACTGAGCGTCGGTCGCCGCGTCGATGTAGATGAACCGGCCGTCCGAGCAGCGGAAGGTGTTTCCCGGGGCGGTCGCGGCATCGCGGTTGCCGCCCGGTGGCACGACGTCCACACCGTTGAGAGCCGCGGACATGGACGGGCCCAGGTGCGCCGTGAGCACGTTCATCATGGAGATGTCGAGCTGGCGGGCCTCTTGCCGATCGGTGCTGAGCGCGGCGGTCACCTGGAAGGCGGCGAAGGTACCGACGAGGTGGTCGGCCATGTAGTTCGGCGTCACCCGGGGCCGCCCGGTCTCGTCACCGAGGTACCACGCCAGGCCGGCCGCCGACTCGACCACCGGATTGAGCGCCGGGAGGTGGGCATGTTCTCCGGACTGCCCGAAGCCGGTGATGGACACGAGCACAGCACGGGATCCCATGGCGCGGAGCTGGCCGACACCGAGACCGATCTTCTCGATGACCCCCGGCCTGAAGTTCTCGACGATCACGTCGGCGGTGCGTGCCAGTTCGGCGAGCCGTGACTGGACGGCCTGGCTCCTGAGGTCGACGCCGACGCTGGTCTTGTTGGCGTTGTATGTCGCGAAGTAGAGACTGATCCCACCGTCAGTCGGTGGCAGCTGCCGGGTCGGATCCCCCGAGAGGGGTTCCACCTTCAGGACGTCGGCGCCCAGGGCCCCCAGCAGGTTGGCACAGTGCGGTCCGGCAATCCAACGAGACAGGTCGAGGACCTTCAAACCGGCGAGCGGGTTCATGGCGGACGCTTCCTTCGGTTCCGTGGCCGTGGCGCGGTACCGCCCGTCCACTAGCGGGCGTATCACGCTGCCAGGTTCGGCAGCCAGAGAGCGATGTTGGGGAAGAGGATGAGCAGGGCGACGACGAGCAGGTCGAGGAACAGGAACGGCACCACGCCGCGAAAAACCTGCGCGGCGGTGACCTCCGGCGTCGTGCCGGAGACGACGTAGGCCCCGACGCCGACCGGTGGTGTCACGAGGCCGATCTCGATGAACTTGACGGTCAGGATCCCGAAGAGCACGCCATCGAACCCGAGGGCGACCACCGCCGGGTACAGCAGCGGCATGGACACCACGAGGATCGAGATCGCCTCGAGCGCCATGCCGAGCGGGATCAGCATCACCAGGAACAGGATGAGGACCACATGTGGCGGGGCGTCGAGGTTGCTGACGAACGTCGCAAGTTGCTGTGGCGCGCCCGAGCGCACGAGGAACGCGGAAAAGATGCTCGAGCCGACCATGATCATGAACACCATGGTCGTCGTGCTGGCGGCCTCGCGGAACGACTGACCAAGATAGTTCAACATGCGTCGCGGGCCTTCGCGACGTACCTCGATGAGCATCATGACCAGGGACGCGATCGCACCGATAGCGCCGGACTCGGTCGCGGTGAAGGTGCCCGAGTAGATGCCGCCGACGATGATCACGAAGATGATGGCTACACGGACGAGGCCCCGCCACGGCAGCGTGCGCAGGCTCTCCTGGCCGCTGCGGTCCAGGCCGAGCTCCTCGGCTTCGGGGGGCGCCGCCGCGGCGGCGATCTCGCCGTCGGGACCGACGGGAACCTCCGCTGCCGCCCGGACGAAGCTGCGCGACCGAATAGCGATGTAGGTGGCGTAGAGGGCGGCGGTGAGTAGGCCAGGAAGGACGCCAGCCAGCAGCAGTCGCCCGGTCGACTCACGGGTCAGAATGGAGTAGATGACGAGGATGATGCTTGGCGGAATGAGCACACCCAGGGTGCCCGACGCGGCGACGATGCCGCCGGCGAAGTGGGGCGGATACCCGTAGCGGAGCATCTGGCGGATCGAGAGCCGGGCCATCGTCGCGGCCGTGGCCACGGAGGACCCCGTGACGGCCGCAAAACCTGCACAAGCGGCCACCGTGGCGCATCCGAGACCACCCGAGACGTTACGGAAGGCGTAGTTCGCGATGCGGTAGACCTGGTCCGCGATTCGTCCGTGCACGGCGAAGACGCCGATCAGGATGAAGGTCGGAATGACCGTCAGCGCGAAGGACGAGACGGTCTCGAATGGCGCGCTACCCAGCACACTCAACGTGTAGTCCGGGCCCACGAGCAGGTACAGGCCGATGGCGCCCGCCAGCATGAGCGAGTAGGCGACCGGACTTTGGGCGGACAGCAGGATGAGCAGTACCGCGATGGCGATCAAGAGTGCCGGAAGCGTTGCCATGTGGGCCCTCGTACGGTCAGAGGTTCGGTTGCCCGGAACCAGAGGAGATCGTGGGCGGGCCGGTGAGCCCCTTCAGCAGGAGCGCGACCATGAGCGTCGTGAACCCGAGCGCGACGGCGAACCGTCCGGGCCAGATCGGCCAGGAGAGGAGTCCCATTTGGACCTCGCCACGCTCGTAGGACTGAAGCGCCCGGCCCCAGGAGACCCAGGCGATCATTCCCATGAGAACGGCGAAGACGACCGAGGTCGCGCGAAGGACCAGTCGTCGTCGGGCCAGCGACAAGCGGGATGTCACGATGTCGGTGGAAACCTGGCCGTCCTCGTCTTCGGTGTAGGCCAGGCTGAGGAACACCAAGAGGGTGAGCGCGAGTTCGCTCACCTCGATCATGCCGGGCAGCGGGCTGCCGAACCCCCGGCTGATGACGTTGAGTGCCGTGGCAGCGACGATGGCCAGCGCGCAGCTCGCACCGATGACCGCGAGCACCCTCCACAGCGTTCGTGCGAATGTCATGGCATGTCACCATCCAGTCGGGGCCGTCCCCGGTGGGCACCGCCAGAGCAGTGCCCACCGGGATCGGCGTCTACCCTTGGGCGTTGAACCGGTTCATGCAGTCGATCGCGAGCGAGACGTGGCCGGATTCGTCAGCCGCGGTTTCGACGAGCTCGAGCCAGCGGTCGTACATCGCGTCGGGGTCCTCGGTCAGCCCAGCGACACTGTTCTTCCAGGCGTCGCTCGGACCGTCACCGGTCATCTCCCGCCACTCGGCAACCGTTGCCTCGTCCCACTGCTCCCACACCTCGAGGTTCCCGGCCTCCAGGACACGGGTGCAGCTGTCCTCCATTCCAGCCGAGTACGCCGAGTACGCGTCGCCGCTCTCGACGAACATCTCGGTGGCCTGGGCAAAGGCGTCCTGGACCACTGGCGGTAGGCTCGCGAGCCGGTCGGGATTGATGAGCGCGACGTTGTTCACGTAGACGCCCAGTCCCGGTTCGTACCAGTGGCTCGTGACCTCGTTGAGGTTGTAGTCCGCGGCACCGGACAGCAGGTTCAGCCATACGTCCAGCACGCCGTGCTGCAAGCCTTCGTAGAGCTCGGACGCCGTGACACCGACCGGCTCGGCGCCGGCGGCTCTCAGGGCGGCCTCGATGCCAGCGCCCGAACTGCGAACGGTCCTCCCGGCGAGGTCCGCCGGTCCGTTCAACGGCTCGTTGCCGCCGATCAGCCCGATCTCCACGCCGATGTGGTACGCGTTCACGACGCCGAAGTCTGCCAGCCCCTCCTCGATCTCGGGATACTCCCCCATCAGGTCCTGGAAGGCCATGGCGATTGCCTCGGCGTTGTTGCTTTGGAACGGGAGGCTGATGAGCTCGGCGAACGGGAAGAGATTGGGGGTGTACCCGCCGATCGTCTGCCCGATGTCGGCACGGCCGTCCCGGACGCATTCGGCCATCTCACGGCCCGAACACAGCGACTCCTGATAGAACCGCTCGAAGGTCACGGCACCGCCCGCGGCCTCCTCGACGAGGTCGAGGTAGGTGTCGAACACCAGCGCCTCGGCACTGCCAGTCGCCGCGAAGGCTGCCGCGGCCAACGTCACCGTCTCTTCACTCGATGAGGCTTCACCGTCCTGGCCCTCGGTTGCTGTTGACGTCGCAGCCGGTTCGCTCGGCGCGGAGGCTTCGTCGGTGTTGTCGTTCGCCGCCCCGCAAGCTGTTGCCAACAGCAGCACGGCCAGCAATGCGGCCAGTCTCGTCTTCATTCTTGCTCCTCAGAGTCGTATCCCCGTGGGAATTACTGCTTGTGAACGACGCCGTCCTTCATGACGAAGTCGGGCGTACGCAGAACATCGAGATTCTCGAAAGGACTGCCGGGCACAGCGATGACGTCCGCGAGATATCCAGGTGAAATGCGACCGATACTGTGCGACAACCCCATCAATTCAGACCCGATGTTGGTCGACGCGCGCAAGGTCTCGTAGGCGCTGAGTCCCGCTTGGTACAGCAGCTTGAACTCCGTCGCGTTGATGCCCATCGGCGTCGTGGGTGGGCCGATGAGGTCGCTGCCGGCCCCCACGCGAATGCCGCGGCGCTTCATCTCCCCCACCGATGCCATCTGCAACTCGTGGTGCATGCGCCACGTGTCGATCTTGTGTTGCGGCAGGCCGTGCTCGTGGCCGCTGACGGCCCGCACGTACGGCAGGGTGAGCGTCGGCACGACGACGACCTCACGTTCGGCGATGGCGTCGAGGGTCTGAGGCGTCGCTCCGTGACCGTGCTCGATGATGTCGACGCCGTGATCGATCGCGTGGCGGATGGCCTCGTCACCGATGGCGTGGGCGCTGACCTTGAGACCGGCGCGGTGCGCCTCCTCGGTCATGACCGAGATCTCCTCGGCGCTGTAGTTGCGGCGAACGTCGCTCGGGTCGTCGCCCCAGGTGTGCACCTCGGTGTGACAGGCATGCCCCGACGACGCACCGATCTTGATGACGCCGGACCCGGAACGGATCCGTTCCCGGACACGCCGACGACACTCGTCCACTCCGTCCGCGAAGATGCCGTACCGGTTGACCTCGTCCAGCGTCTGGTGCACCAGGTCCCACGTGCCGCCTCGCTGACAGATGTACTCGCCAGCAGCCAGCAGGCGCGGGCCTTCGGTGATGCCGTCCGAGACACTCTTGGCGAGGTGGGGCGACAGCGGCGAGCCCATGCACCGGGCGCTCGTCACACCCGCGTCGAGGAGCTTCTTCAGGTCCTGGGCCGCGTACAGGATCCGGTAGAACGGAGACCAGTCCCGCGCCGCCGGGATGCCGTCGTCCATGCCGCGAAGGTGCAGATGGGCGTCGACAAGTCCGGGCATCACCACCGCGTCGCCGAGATCGTGCACTGTGGTGCCCTCGGGGACACGGGTCGTCGGCGCCGAGGGGTCGATGTCCCGCACGTCCACGATGGAGGTGCCCTCGACGGTGATCTCGACGTCGTTGCGCAGTTGCTCGGATTCGCCGTCCCACATGCGGCCGGCGCGGAGAATGTGCGTCGTCATCGTGCGGTGTCTCCTCGGGACGGCGCGAGCTGCGAGTAGCCGACCGCCACCATCTCGTCGCGTTCGTTGGTAAATGCCAGGTTGATAGCCGCGGGACCCGTCTCCGATCCCACGACCTGCCCGGCGAGGTGGATGCACTCGTCGGCGCCGAACGGCCGGAGGAAGGTCGTCTCGTTGGCACCACCGCGGTGCCAGTCGTCGCCGAGGAACCGTGCCGAGTACTCGCACGCGAATTCGGTGAGCATGAGCCCTTGGGCATAGGTCGACGGCAGCCCGGCTCGGTGGGCGGCCGCCGCGGAGGTGTGGATCGTCTCCCAGAACTCGCCCACGTTGGAGTAGACGGACATCTGTGCCTGGGAGAAGGCGCGCGTCTCGCCCTCCAGTGCGGTCCCGGGCGGCGTCTGCGGGGAGATCGCCGTCGCCGGAGCCGTAGCGCCGGTTGGTGCGAACTCGATGCGCCGCTTCGTCCATTCGAGGTCGAGCCGGGGGGCGGTGTCCTGCTCGAACGTGGTGTTGAGCTCCGCGACCTCGATGGCGGTGTGTTCGAGTAGCACGTCGCCGGTGTCCACCGCGACGGCTTCGCCTTGGGTCACGACGTAGCCCCGGCCGCGCTTCACGTAGCGATCGGTGATGGACGCGTCGATGACGACCGTCTCGCCGACGGCGATCGGACGCAGTAGACGCACCCGCTCACGCTGGTGCAGACCCGCCTCGAGATTGGGATCGAACACCCTGTTGAGCAATCGGAGCATGTCGCCGAGCAGGATGGCGGCCGGCACCTGCTCAGGTACCGCTCCCGCCGCCCCGAGCATCGAGTAGTTGCCGCTGGCGAACGCGTTCTGGCGGACGTAGCCGCTGTCGACGTGCACGGACATCGGCCCCAGCCGGGTGCCGGGAACCATGTTCTCGAACGTTGGATCCTGGAGTGCCACAATGAGCTCCGATATGGCTGTCGGCATGCGCCTTCAGGCCGTGTAGATCTCGGTAATGGCCTGGGCGGCCTTGCGAACTTCCCCACGGATCACGTCGGCCCCCGCGACGTAGCGTGTGGTCGGGACCGACACGGCGATGGAGCCCACCACCCCGCTGTCGGAGAAGTAGGGGGCCGCCGCGCAATGGATGCCGTCGTCGAACTCGCCCTCGTCCAGTGCGATGCCGGTTTCCCGCACGTTCTGAAGGATCCTCGCGGCGTCCTCGGCCTTGAGGTCGGCGACCGGATCCGGATCCAGGCTCACGAGCTCGCGGAACCGCTCCTCACCCCCGTCTGAGAACGCCAGCACCGCGCGTCCTGAGGCGCGCAGGTGTTCTCGTCCGGAAAAGCCCACCCGCAGGCCGGCGACCCGCAGGTGGCTGTTGGTGCCCTCGATGATCTCGACGATCGTGACCGACATGCCGATCTTGATCGCCAGGTAGCAGGTCTCACCTGTCCGCTCGTGCAACGTGGCGAGCGCGGCGCTCGGTCCCTTGAACTCCACCGCGGCACGAAGTCCACCGTTGCCCCGCCCCTGGACGGTGAGTCGGTAGCGGAATCCGTGAACTCGTGTCACCCACCCGCGTGCTTGCAGCGTCTCCAGGAGGTTGTAGGTCGTTGACGTGTTCGCATTGAGGGCGGCTGACAGCTCCTTCGCCGTCATCTCGCCTTTCGATGCGAGTTCCTGGACCATGGCCAATACGCGATCCGCCGTCTTGAGTGTTGGCATGTGCTCCCACCCCACCTCGTACGGTCATTGCTCTCGGTCAGGCGATGAGTGCCTGCATCGCCTGCACTACGTCTTCGTGGGAGGGGCGGATGCCCGTCTGGAGCCTGGCGCTCGCCGGAATGCGGCTGTCCTTCGAGGCGAGACGCCTTGCGACATAGCCGGCCTCGTGGATCCGCGACGCAACTTCGGCACCGAATCCGCCGGTCACCGGTGAATCGTGGACGACGAGGGCACGGCCCCGGGTAGCGGCCACTTGCTCAAGCAGGCCCTCAATGTCAAGGGGCGCAACCCACCGGAGATCGAGCACGCTGACCTCGACGCCATGGCGCTCTCGTAGAACATCCGCTGCTTGGATACTGGCGTCCACAGCCGTCCCCCAGGTCACGATCGTCGCCTCGTCGCCCTCGACGGCACGCCGCGCACGCCAGTACGCCGGATCGGGGTTGCGATTGAGCGCCACCTCGCCGGTCCGTTGGTAGAGATCACGCGCCTCGATGACGATGGTGGGATCATCGCTGCCGATAGCGAGAAGCAGCATGTTGTAGGCGTCATCGGCCGTCGCGGGCAGGCCGATACGAAGGCCAGGCACGCCCGCGAGCATCCCTTCGATGTGCTGCGAGTGCTGCGCGCAGGAACCCGGCGTCATGCCCTGCTGCATGCGCACAACCATCGGCGCTGTCAGCGCACCGCGATTGATGTAGCTGACATTGGCGGCCTGGTTGACCAGCTGATCGAGCGCGACGAACGCGAAGTCCGCCCACATGATCTCGGCGATGGGGCGCATGCCGGCGAGTGACGCGCCCAGTGCGGCGCCAAGGATCGCACTCTCCGAGATCGGCGTGTCGATCACACGATCGCCGCCGAACTGCTTCCACAGCCGCCTCGTAACACCGAAAATGCCGCCTGCTTGACCGACGTCCTCACCGAGCACGAAGACGTCCGCGTCGGCCTCCATGGACGTGCGCATTGCGGCATTTGCAGCCATCTGATAGCTCAGTTCCTTGCGCGGCGCAGGATCGGCCGAGCGAGGCTGATTCCTGTCAACTGCGTACGTGAAATCAGTTGCTGACATAGGGTCGGGATCGGTCGCCGATGTCAGAACGAATTCCTTGGCCGCGTCGATCTCTGCTCGGGCGACCTTTTCCAGTTGATCAAGCTCAGTACGAGTTGCGGCGTCATCTCCGAAAGAGGCCCGGTAGTGCAACAGGGGGTCGAGACCTCGAGCCCTGTCCTTATCCTCCGTCGAGCGATAGTGCTCGATGTCCTTGTTGTAGTGCCCGCTCATCCGCTCGGTCCTGCAAAGCAAGAAGGTCGGCCCATGGCCCTCACGAGCATGTAGCACGGCGCGTTCAGCAGCGTCCTTGACTTCTCCGACGTCCTGCCCATCACAGGTTTCCGTCCGAATCCCGAAGGCCCCGGCTCTTGCCGCCAGCTCCCCGGCGGTCATCGAGCCTCCTGGCGTCATCTCCGCCCAACCGTTGTCCTCACAGACGAAGATGACAGGCAACGCGTAGACGGCTGCGAAGTTCAGCGCCTCGAAGACTGCGCCTTGGTTCATCGCGCCATCGCCGAGCGAGACGACCGCCACTGCCTGGTCCCCACGACGCTGCATGGCCAGGCCAAGGCCGCACCCGATGGGGGCACCGGCGCCGACGATGGACGTCTCCGCGACAAGGCCGCCCTCTGGCCACGACAACATCGCCGAGCCGGCACGACCGCCGTTGGTTCCTTCGGCCTTGTGTGCCACTTCGGCCAGCACACGCTCCGTTGGCGCATCGAGGGCCAGGGCCCAGCCGTGCCCGCGGTATGTCGCGATGACTCGATCGCGGTCGCGGTCGAGAGCCGACACCACCCCCACCGGGATGGCTTCTTGACCGATGCACACATGGATCGAGCCGTCAGCGATGCCTTCGCTGCTCAACTCGAGACAGGTTTCCTCGAATATACGAATTCTTGTCATACGGTAGTAAGCGTCGTGCATGCATTCACCCTGGCTCAGATGCGGAAGGGCCGAACTCTTCACCAACGGGGTTAGCGCGTCAAGAGATCGTTTTTCTTTCTATTCCGTAATCTCTCCTTAATCGCAAAGATTCGCCCGGCGCCAGGGCAATCCGCATCGAGAAGCCGTGCGCTGTGCGCGCTAGCGTGGCCGGGGCGAAGGGTCAGCGCCCAGATGAAGCATGAGCCCAGGCGGTCGCCGCCCTGGCCCGGCGCGACCGGCGAGGGCTGTCCGCCAACCGCCGACACCCCGCCAGTGGTGGCATGGGCCCTACCGCGCCGAGGCGATGCAGGATCGTCGCGAGACCGTCTCGCTCCTTGGCCTCCTCGACCCTCAGGCGGGGACGGTTGGCCCCTCGACTGCCCGTGGACGAGCCCCCGACGAAGATGCGAGTGCTGCGCACATTTCTCGCAGTTGCGGCCACGAGTGGGGATGTCACGTCGCGCTGGCCGAAGGCGGCGACGCACCGACCAGGGGGCCCTGCCATGCCGCCGTCACCTGGAGGAAACCGCGTGCCAGCCTGATCGTCAGACCGAGGGGGACAGATCATGCCGGTGCACCACCACGACGGCGAGGGCCGCCAATACGAACGCGACCATCGTCAGGTACATGAGCGTGTATCCGGCGAGACCAATCAGCGCGCCGGCAGCGAGCCCGCCGATGCCGAGCCCTACTTGGTAGGCCGCCGAATACGTCGCCATCGCCGACCCAATTCGACGCTTGTCGGCACGTTCGATGGCCATCGATGTGAGCGCCGTCACCGCCATCCCCTGGCCCCCTGAGTACAGCACTGCGACAAACAACACCACAGTCGTGCGCGTCGAAAACGGCAGCAGGGCCTGAGAAGCCGTCATGGCGGCCAGCCCCGCCACGAGCACGCGTCCGCGTCCGACGCCGTCCGAGACTCTGCCGAACACAGCCCGGCCAACGAGGGCGGACGAACCCCCGGCCACGTAGAACGCCGTCACCGTTCCGGCCCCGATGCCCGAGGCGTGGGCGTACAGGGGAAAGAAGCCCAGGACGGCTGGCTGGGTTGTCATTATGAGCACGACCAGGAGTGCCGGCAGGCGGGAGCTTCGGGCGACTAGCTCGATCGGTTGGCGCGTACGGTCGCGCTGGCGCGACAGTCCGCGCAGGCTCACGTCACCCGTCCGCAGACGCCGCGCCAACGCGGCCGCCAGCAGTGCCGCCAAGGCAGCTCCGACAAAGACATCAGAGACCCGACCGGTCGCTGCCCACCACGCGAGCGCGGCCGGCGGACCGACCGTCGCAGCCAGGGCCTGGAAGAGGCTGTAGTAGCCCGATGCCTCGCCACGACGGCTCGGCGGCGCGATCCGGGCGAGGGACGTGAACGAGCCCGTGTTCACCGCCGCCCAACCCAGACCACGGGCCGCGTTG
>DATHUR010000177.1:0-5295 GCA_035462025.1 Egicoccus sp.
CGGGCGAACTCCCTGGCGATCGCGACCCGCAGGCCGAGGTAGCGGGGCGCGAGGGCGGCGTGCTCGCGCGAGCTGCCCTGGCCGTAGTTGCTCCCGCCGACGACCGCGTGCCCGTCACCGGCCTCGCGGGCCTCGACGGCACGGTCGTGGTAGGTCGGGTCGACCACGTCGAAGGCGAATGTCGCGATCTCGGGGATGTTGGAGCGGAACGGCAGCACCTCGGCCCCGGCGCGCAGGATCTCGTCGGTCGAGATGTCGTCGCCCATCTTGAGCACGACGGGGAGTTCGAGCGTGTCGGGCAGTGGCCCGACGTCGGGCAACGTGGCGATGTTGGGGCCCTTGCGCAGTTCGATCCGCGCCGACTCCTCGGGCGACGGCGGCGCGAGCAGGTTGTCGGTGTCGACGAGCAGGTCGGTCGGCTCGCTCACCCGCGGATAGGTGATCCCGAACCGGTCGGCCAGCTCACGTGGGTCGGTGATGACGCCGGTCAGGGCGCTGGCGGTGGCGGTTTCGGGCGAGCACAGGTGGACCTTGTCCTCCTTGGTGCCCGAGCGACCGGGGAAGTTGCGTGGGGTCGTGCGCAAGGAGATCTCGTGTGTCGCCGGCGCCTGGCCCATCCCGATGCAGCCGTTGCAGCCGGCCTGGTGGATGCGGGCGCCGGCGGTGACCAGCGAGAGCAGGTGCCCGTCGCGGATCAGGTTGCCCAGGATCTGGCGGCTGGAGGGGTTGATGTCGAACGACACCGCATCGTCGACGGGGCGGCCGACCGCCTTGACGATCTCGGCCGCGACCGCGAAGTCGCGGTACCCGGGGTTGGCCGACGAGCCGATGTACGCCTGCACGATCGGGGCACCGGCGATCTCGGACACCGCGACCACGTTGCCGGGCGAGGTCGGCTTGGCGATCAGCGGGACCAGTTCGGACAGCTCGACCCGGTCGGTCACGTCGTAGGTGGCGTCCGGGTCGGCGAGCAGTTCGGTGAAGTCGTCCTCGCGGCCCTGCGAGCGCAGGAACCGGCGCACCTCGTCGTCGGCCGGGAAGATCGACGTGGTCGCGCCGAGTTCCGCTCCCATGTTGCAGATGACGTGGCGATCCATGGCCGACAGGTTGGCCAGCCCCTCGCCGTGGTATTCGAGGATCCGGCCCGCGCCGCCGTCGACGCCGTGACGACGCAACAGTTCGAGGATCACGTCCTTGGCCGAGACCCAGTCGGGCAGGTCGCCGACCAGTTCGATGCCCCAGATCTGCGGCATCCGGATCCGCAGTGGTTCGCCGGCCATGGCGAGGGCGACGTCGAGGCCGCCGGACCCGATCGCGATCATGCCGAGTGCGCCGGCGGCGGGCGTGTGCGAGTCGGAGCCGGCCATGGTCGCGCCGGGCTTGCCGAAGCGTTCCTGGTGGACCGGGTGGCTGATGCCGTTGCCGGGCTTGGAGTACCACAGCCCGAACCGGGCGGCCGCCGAGCGCAGGAACAGGTGGTCGTCGGGGTTCTTGTGGTCCTCCTGGATCAGGTTGTGGTCGACGTACTGCACCGACACGTCGGTCTTGACCCGGTCCAGGCCCATCGCCTCGAGTTCGAGCATGACCAGCGTGCCGGTCGCGTCCTGCGTCAGCGTCTGGTCGACGCGCAGGCCGATCGGCGTGCCGGGCGTCATCTCGCCCTCGACGAGGTGCTCGGCGATGACCTTGCGCGCGACGTTCTCGCCCACGTCTCGACTCCGGCTCGGCGGTTCAGGACCTGTCGCGCGACCCTAGGAGGGCGGCCCGGCGACGGGGACGGCCGGACGACCGAGGGCCTCGTGCTACGGGCAGCCGCCGCCGCGACGCAACTGTGGGGGCAGCAGCGTGACGTCTGCCCTGGCCCGCCGCTCGCCCCGCTCCCCCGCGATCAACATGCCGCGCACGGCGGAGCCGCCGACGACCACGACCTCGGCGACGAAGGCCAGGAAGAATCCGAACCCGGTCACCTCGGCGAGCAGGCGCACGCTCAGGCCCGCACCCGCCAGGCCGATCACGAGCCAGGCGGCGACGACCAGTCCGGCGATGACCAGCAACTGTCGGCGCAGCCGCCGGGCCGTCCGGCGCCAGTCGACGATCGGCGCGGCGACGACCTCGGGGCCGTGCGGGCTGGTGTCGGGATCGGTGGCGGTCACGGCGTCCTCGTCGGGCGGTGGCCGCCCAGGCTACCGCGACGCCTCGCGCTGCCCGTCAGCTGCGGGCCTTCTCGATGTGCGCGATGGTCTCGCGGCTGAACGCCTCGAGGTCATCGGGCTTGCGGCTGGTGATCAGCGGTCCGGCGCCGTTGTCGTCGACCACGACCTGCTCGTCGACCCACGTGCCGCCGGCGTTGCGGACGTCGGTCTGCAGGCTCGGCCACGACGTGAGCGTGCGACCCTGGACGCACCCGGCCTCGATCAGGGTCCACGGGGCGTGGCAGATCGCGGCGACGGGCTTGCCGGACGCGACGAAGTCCTTCACGAAGGCCACGGCGCCCGCGTGCATGCGCAGGTTGTCGGGGTTGGCGACGCCGCCGGGCAGGACCAGTGCGTCGAAGTCGTCGACGGCGACCTGGTCGACGACATGGTCGATCTCGAAGGTGTCGGCCTTGTCCAGGTGGTCGAAGCCCTGCACCTCGCCGTCCTCGATGGACACCAGGGAGGGGACGCCGCCGGCCTGCTGGATGTCGCTCCAGGGCTGGGTGAGCTCGATCTGCTCGACGCCTTCGGTGGCGACGAGGAAGGCGACGCGTGCGCCGTCGATGCTGGCCATGTCCGCTTCCTTCGGGTCGGGATCCGGTGGTGGTCACCAGGGTCCGGCCTCGTGGTGGCGATGCACGGCGCTGGCCCGCTCGAACGGACCCGACAGCCTGGTCGGGGCCTACAGGCTCGGGTCACCGAGGTCGAGGCGCAGCGTGGTCAGGACCCGCGTGATCTCGCCGCGGAGCGCCTCGACGTCCAGCGGCAGCTTCACGTCGTGCTGCGGATAGAGCTCGGTGGTGGACGTGTCGGTGGTGCTGACCTGCCAGCCACGGCCGAGCAGGTAGTCGCCGAGCTCGAACGACCACGTCAGCACGACGTGGTCGTGGTAGTCGTGGAGCATGAACGTGAGGTAGCGGTTGAACGGCAGGGTCCACATCCGCCCACCGCGGCGGGACGCACCCTGGGCGCGGAAGCCCAGCGCCTCGAGTTCGTCGTCGAACGTGCCCTCGACGGGTGTCCCGTCCATCACCGCCACCCCGGGTCTCGCTGGCCGGGGCACGCTACTCGGTGTCGCCGGGCCGCTGCCGTAGGCTCTTGCCCCATGTCCACCACCCGCACCGCCGTCGCCCTGGCCCTGTTCGCGGTCGTCGGCGCCGCCTGTTCGAGTCCCGACGACGGGGTCGACCCTGCTGCCGTCGAGGAGCTCGAGGCCGAGCTCGCCGACCGTGCGCGGGCCGAGGCGGAGCTGCTCGAGCGCGTCGAGGCGCTCGAGACGCAGGTCGAGCGGGTGACGAGCGACCGCTCGGCGGCCCAGACACTGCGCGACCTCGATGAGCAGCTCTCGGCGCTCAGCGAGAGCGTGGCGGCCATGGACGAGCGTTTCACCACCGAGGCGGACGCCCGGCAGGCCGTCGCCGACGAGGCCGAGGCGGCCGCAGCGGACCTGCGCAGCACGCTGGCCGACCTGCAGGGGCGGATCGATCAGCTGCAGGGAGAGACCGACGAACTGCGGACCCTGTATCAGACCCTGCGCGAACGCGTCGACCGCATGCAACAGGGCTGACCGGTCCCGCGCAGGCGAGGCCATACCATCGTGACCGTGCCGAACCCACCGATGTCCCGCGATGCGACGCCCACCCGCGTGGGGGGCCGCTATGTGCTGCGCGGCGAGATCGGCCGCGGGGGCATGGCGACCGTGCACCGAACCGTCGACGAGGTGCTCGAACGCGAGGTTGCGGTCAAGTTGCTGCACGCCCACCTCGCCGGCGACCCCGCCTTCCTCGACCGGTTCCGGCGCGAGGCCCGTGCCGCCGCCGCGCTCGCCCATCCCAACGTGGTCGCGGTCCACGACTGGGGCGAGACCGACGACGGCGCCTACCTGGTCCTGCAACTGGTCGAGGGCCCCTCGCTGCGGGCGGTGTTGCGCCGCCACGGACGACTGTCACCGGAGCAGGTGCTCGGGGTGCTGGCGCCGGCCGCGGCCGGGCTGGGCGCGGCCCACCGGGCCGGGCTCGTCCACCGCGACGTCAAGCCCGAGAACCTGCTGCTCGGCCACGACGGCCAGGTGCACGTGACCGACTTCGGGCTCGCGCGGGCGGCGGCCAGCGCCACCTCGACGTTCGGCGCCGACGTGCTGGTCGGCTCGCCCCACTACCTCTCCCCCGAGGCGGTCCGCGGCGAGCCGCTCGATCCCCGCTCCGACGTCTACGCCCTCGGGGTCACCCTGTTCGAGTGCCTGACCGGTCGGCCGCCCCACGAGGGCGAGTCGCCGTTCGCCACGGCCGTGGCGCACACCTCGCAGCGGGTCCCACCGCCGTCATCGTTGGTCGAGGGGATCCCGCCCGAACTCGACGAACTGGTGGTCGCCGCGACCTCGCACGACCCCGACGAGCGACCCGAGGACGGCGCGGTCTTCGCACGTGAGTTGGCGCTGGCCGTACCCGCCGGGATCGCGCCGCTGGACCTGCACGAATTGGCCGGCGACACGATCGTCACGGCCCGCCCCGACGCCGTGGTGCGCAACGGCACGATGACCTTCGGGTCCGGCGACGCGGACACGATGGTCGGCCGCGGCGGGCCGCCGTCGCCGCCGGACATCGACGACGACGGCGGCGAGGACACCGACCAACTGCACGACACCCGTCGCGGTCGCGGCTGGCTGGTCGCGCTGCTCGTCCTCGGCCTCCTGGCCGCCTCGGCGGCCGGCGGGTACCTGGTGTGGGACCGGATGCTCGCCCCCGTGACCCCGATCCCCGACGTCATCGGCGACGCCCAGGACCAGGCGGCGGCCGAGCTCGAGTCGGCCGGGTTCGTGGTCGCGGTCGCCCAGGAGCGCCCGAACGACCTCGAAACACCGGCCGACCACGTGCTCGCCCAGGACCGCAGCGGCGAGGCACGACGCGGCGCCCGGGTCATCCTGACGCTGTCGGCCGGCCCGCGCCAGGTGCCGATACCCGCCGTGGTGGGCGACACACGCGAGGTCGCCGAGGCCAAGCTGTCCGACGCCGGCCTGGTCCCCGACGTCAGCGAGACCTACCACGAGGCGGTCGCCAGCGGCCTGGTGATCAGCACCGACCCTCCGGCCGGCGAGGTCCTC
>DATHUR010000178.1:0-6863 GCA_035462025.1 Egicoccus sp.
ATGGAGACGGCGCCGGCCGTGACCCCGGCGATGCCGGCGGTCGCGATCGCGCCGGCATCCGTGGTCGCGGCCGCGACCCCGACCACCAGCCCGGCCGTCGAGATGATCCCGTCGTTCGCACCGAGCACAGCAGCGCGCAGCCAGTTCAATCGCGAAGCGACCGACCCGCCGTGGACCTCACCAGGGTGACGGCCATCCGCGTCGTTCGCGATCCCCATCGCAGACATCCTCCATCATGCGCCGACCTCGCAAGGCCACACCCATCCTCCCACGCGGCGGCGGCGGTGCCAGAGGCGTCGGTCACTTCACGCGCCCGACCTCGGCACCATGAGCCGGCGACGGTGGGCACCCGTCGCCAACCGGATCGGCCGCTCGGGACCAGTTGCTCTGGTCGGATGCCCGCCGGACGGCGACCCTGCAACGTCGGTCGATCCGCGGGTCGCCGCGGCGACCGCGACAGATGGGCCGGACGATGGACAGCGGCACGCACATGGCGATGTGGCGCGTCTGGTGGCCGACGGCCGCCACCCTGGGCGCCCTCGCGCTCGGGTCGGCGTTCGTCCTCGTCGGCCGGCAGGAAGCGGCGGACGTGGTCTGGGGCGTGTCGATCGCTGCCGTGGCCGTCTCGCTCGCCGTGGAGATCGTGCAGCAGATTCGGGCCCGCCGGCCGGGGGTCGACGTGATCGCGCTGCTCGCCATGGTCGGCGCGGTGCTGCTGGGCGAGTACCTCGCCGGCGCGATCATCGCGGTGATGCTCACCACGGGCCGCTCGCTGGAGGACCAGGCCGACGCGCGGGCACGCCGGGAGCTGACGGCCCTGATCGCCGCCGCGCCCCGGACGGCGAGCCGCCGCGTCGGCGAACGTCTGGAGGAGATCGCGGTCGGCGAGGTGGTCGTCGGAGACCTGCTGCTCGTCAAGCCCGGCACCACGGTCCCGGTGGACGGGGCGCTCGCCTCGGATCGAGCTGTGCTCGACGAGTCGTCCCTGACCGGCGAGGCGCGTCCTGTCGAGCGTGAGCGTGGCGACCGGGTGTCCTCTGGCGCGGTCAACGCCGGCGGCGCCTTCGAGCTGCGTGCGACGGCCACGGAGGCCGACAGCACCTACCGCGGCCTGATCCACCTCGTGGAGTTGGCCCAGGCAGAGCGGGCGCCATTCGTCCGGCTCGCCGATCGGGTCGCACTGTGGTTCGTGCCGTTCACGTTGGTCGTGGCCGGGGCCGCCTGGTGGGTGAGCGGTGACCCGGTGCGTGTGCTCGCGGTCCTCGTCGTGGCGACCCCGTGCCCGCTGATCCTCGCGACGCCGATCGCGATCACCTCGGGCATGTCGCGCATGGCCCGACGGGGGATGATCGTCAAGGGCGGCGGAGCCCTCGAGGCACTCGCGCGTGCCGAGATCGTGCTGCTCGACAAGACGGGCACGGTCACCTCGGGGCACCCACGTGTGCTGGACGTGGAGACCTTCGGCGGCACCGAGTCCGACGAGGTCATCCGGCTGGCAGCATCGCTCGAGCAGGCCTCCGTGCACGTGTTCGCGCCATCGATCGTGGCGCACGCGCGTGACCGGGGGCTGACGACCAGCTTCCCGACCCAGGTCCACGAGACGGCGGGCCAGGGCATCGAGGGGTTGGTCGACGGACGACCGGTCAGGGTCGGCCGCAGCAGTTGGATAGCCGACGGGACGTTGCCTGCGGGCGCCGACGCCATCCGCCGGCGCACCGACGTCGAGGGTTCCTCCGCGGTCTATGTGGCGGTCGACGGGCAGCCGGTCGGCGCGGTGCTGCTCGTCGACACCTTGCGGCCCGAAGCCGTGCGGACCGTCCGAGGCCTGCGTCGCGGCGGGATCCGTGAGGTGGTGCTCGTCACCGGTGACCGCGCCGAGGTCGCCGAACTCATCGGCAGTGCCGTCGACGTCGACCGCGTGTTGGCCGAGCGCCGCCCGGAGGACAAGGTCCACGCCGTCACCGAGGCCAGCAGCCGTGGGGTCACCGTGATGGTCGGTGACGGCGTCAATGACGCGCCCGCCCTCGCGCACGCCGACGTCGGCATCGCCATGGGCGGTCAGGGAGCGACCGCCTCGTCGGAGGCCGCCGACGTCGTCGTTCTCGTCGACCGCTTCGACCGGATCGAAGAGGCCTTCGCGGTCGCCCGACGTACCCGCCGGATCGCGTGGCAGAGCATCCAGGTCGGCATGGGCCTGGCGGTCGTCGCGATGACGTTCGCGGCCCTGGGATGGCTGACACCGGTCGTTGGCGCGGTCGTCCAGGAAGCGATCGACGTCGTCGCGATCCTGCTCGCACTGCGGGCGTTGCGAAGTGGACGCACCGCTCGAGCGCGCCCGGAGCTGGGCGAACTCTCGACCCAGCTCCGGCATCGGCACCGTGAACTCCAGGTCGGCATCGACCAACTGCGGATCGTGGCGGACAGCCTCGACCTGGTGGCACCCTCCGAGTCGGGAGCTGCCGTCCGCGAGGTGGCCCGGTTCGTGCGTGACGACCTGATCCCGCACGAACTCGCCGAGGAGCACGACGTCTATCCACTGTTGGCGATCTCGGACGAGGATCCCACGGGACCATTGCGGCACACCCACCGCGAGATCGTCCGGCTCGGACGGCTGCTCGACGAGGCGACCGGCGCGATCGAGGGCCCTCCCGAGCCGGGGCAACGCACCGAACTGCGCCGTCTGCTCTACGGACTCCACGCCGTGATCACCCTCCACAATGCACAGGAGGAAGAGGCCTACGGGCTGCTCGACCAGGCAGCCGACCCGGTGCGGACGTGACTCACAGGTCGCACGAACCCCGGCAGGGCTTCGGGTGCGTGTCGCCGGCTGGTCCCGCCGACCCGACGGTCACGCCGGTGCGCAAGTGCCGTTCGCCTCATGACGCGAGGATGTCCGCCGCTAGCGTGCGTCGACGTCACCGACGCGACAGGGCCGAGCCGTGGACGCTCCGAACGCCTCATACTCCATCACGATGCGGTTGCTGCTCGCCGCCTCCGACCCGCACGCCATCGGCCGGGTCACCACCACGATCGCCGACGCCGGCGGGTCGGTGGTCGCCGTCGACTTCGTCGACACCGCGGGCGACCCGGTGACGGTCGACGTGACCACCAATGCCATCGGGTCCGACCACGCGGACCGGATCCGGGACGCCGTGGACACGCTCGACGGTATCCAGGTCCACCGGGTCAGCGACCGCACGTTCCTGATGCACCTGCGCGGCAAGCTCGAGGTGCGCCCGACCGTGCCGCTCGAGACCCGCGACGACCTGTCCATGGCGTACACGCCCGGCGTCGCGCGGGTGTGTCGAGCGATCGTGGAGCATCCCGAGGACGCCCGCCGCCTGACGATCAAGGGCAACTCGGTCGCGATCGTCACCGACGGGACCGCCGTCCTCGGGCTCGGCGACATCGGTCCCGAAGCCGCCATGCCGGTGATGGAGGGCAAGGCGGCGCTGTTCAAGCGGTTCGCCAACGTCGACGCCTGGCCGATCTGTCTGAGCACGACCGATCCCGACGCCATCGTCGCGGCCGTCGAGGCCATCGCCCCCGGCTTCGGGGGCATCAACCTCGAGGACATCTCGGCGCCGCGCTGCTTCGAGATCGAACGCCGTCTGCGCGAATCGCTCGACATCCCGGTGTTCCACGACGACCAGCACGGCACCGCGATCGTGGTGATGGCCGCGCTGATCAACGCCCTGCGACTGGTCGGCAAGGAGATGTCGGAGCTCACGGTCGCCCTGTCGGGCGCCGGCGCCGCGGGCGTGGCGATCGCCAAGCTGCTGCTCGCCGAAGGCGTCCACGACATCATCGCCGCGGACCGCAAGGGCATCGTCGGCACCCATCGCGAGCTCGCCGACGACTCGAAGCGCTGGCTGGCCGAGCACACCAACCGCGAGGGCCGCTCCGGGTCGCTGCGCGATGCTCTGCGCGGCGCCGACGTCTTCATCGGGGTGTCGGCACCCAACCTGCTCGACCCCGAGGACCTCGCCACGATGGGGCGCGACCCGATCGTGTTCGCACTCGCCAATCCCGACCCCGAGGTCGACCCGGTCGAGGCGCGCCGCTACGCCGCGGTGGTCGCCACCGGCCGCTCCGACTACCCCAACCAGATCAACAACGTGCTGGCCTTCCCCGGCATCTTCCGTGGCGCCCTCGATGCCCGTGCCACGGCGATCACCGAGAAGATGAAGGTGGCCTGCGCACGGGCACTGGCCGACGTCATCCCGCCCGAGCAGTTGCGGCCCGACTACATCGTCCCCTCGCCCTTCAGCGAACGGGTCGTCGAGGTGGTGGCCGAAGCGGTGCGTGCCCAGGCCGAGGCCGACCGCGTCTCCGCCGACCTCGCCTGAGCCGCCGCCCGACGTCGCAACGGCAACGGGAAGGCCCCCGCCGAAGCGGGGGCCTTCCCGGGCTTGAAGGTGCCAGACGTTTCAGCGCCTCACAGCGGCGTGACGTCCGAAGCCTGCGGGCCCTTCTGCCCCTGCGTGACCTCGAAGCTGACCCTCTGGCCGTCGTCGAGGGACTTGTAGCCCTGCGAATTGATCGCCGAGAAGTGGACGAAGAGGTCTTCGCCCCCGTCGTCGGGCTGGATGAAACCAAAGCCCTTGTCGGCGTTGAACCACTTGACAGTGCCCTCAGGCATGCGATGTTCCGTTCTGAAAGGCCGTGCCGCGACTCACGTCGCAGCCATTGACGGCCCGGTGGTGCGGCCGGCGGTGTGCCCGCCGACCGGAAATGACGCCGACAACGCTACCGGCTCTCGCGCGATCCGGCGACCCGGAGTTGTGTGTGCCCGCGCTCCTCCTCGGGCTGGCGGTCGGCCACGGCGCGGGTGGTCCCCAACCGGTGGTGGCGCCGGCACAGCACCTCGTAGGCGACCGCTGGCACCTCGCCGGTCTCGAGCGAGGCCTGGGGAAGATCGCCGACCACGACCTGCTGGCCCTGGCGCTGGATCGCACCGCCGACCGTGCGGGCGTTGTGGGTGCCGCGCTCGCCGCACCAGCAGCGCGCCTCGACCTGCAGCTCCTGGCGCCGGTCGGCCAACTCGAGCAACCGCCGCGACCCCGGGAACAACTGCGTGGTGAAGTCGGTCAGCAGGCCGAACGCCTGTACGTCGACCTCGAGTTCGTCCACCAGCCAGGCGAGCTGCTCGATCTGTTCGGGCAGGTAGAACTGGGCCTCGTCGCAGATCACCACGTCGACCGGCTGCCCACCCGAGGTGACCGACGAGACGTAGGCGGCGAGGTCGAGGACGTCGGTGACCACGACCGCGTCCTGGGCCAGCCCGATGCGCGAGGTGATCCGGCCGCCGCCCCGGTCGTGCTTGGTGAACAGCAGGCAGTGCTTGCCGGCGACCACGGCGTTGTGGTGGATCTGCAGCGCCAGGGTCGACTTGCCGCAGTTCATCGTGCCGTAGAAGTAGGTCAGTTCCGCCACGCGTCCACCCTCGCTCGGTTCCCTCGCGGGGGTTGTAGCGCACGATCGCGGAGGCAACGCAGGACGCGCCGCCGGGCACGCCATGGGCGTGCGCCGACGGCGCGTCCGGTGCGATTGTGGTTACGCCTCGAAGGTCACGTCGAGCGTGATCTCGGCGCTGCCGCCGGCCAGCAGACGGCTGATCGGACAGCCTTCCTTGGCGGCCTCGGCGGTCGCGCGGAACGCGTCGGCGTCGATGCCGGGCACCTTGCCGACGGTCTTGAGGTCGATGCGCACCACGGTCGGCTTGCCGTCGACGGTGTCGAGCGTGACGGCGGCCTCGGTGCTGACCGACTCGGGCGGGTTGCCCTCCTTGGCCAGCATGTTGGACAGCGCCATCGAGTAGCACGAGGCGTGCGCCGCCGCGATCAGTTCCTCGGGGTTGGTGCCGCCCTCGCCCGACTCGAAGCGCGAGACGAAGGTGTACGGGCCGGTGTAGCGGCCGCTGCCCAGTGACACCTCGCCGTTGCCGCTGGGCAGGTCGCCCTGCCACCGTGCCGAAGCCGTCCGGGTCGTCGCCATGCTCACTCCTCGATCTCGTGGGGGATGCTCGGGTCGCCAACGCTAGACGGCCGAGCGTCGGGGTCAGTGCGTGATGTCCTCGTTCTCGCCGGGCTGGCCGAAGAACGGCACCCGGTCGAACGACAGGTCGTACTGCTCGATCGCCTTGGTCAGGATCGCCGCCTCGAGCTTGCCCAGCTTCACCAGTTCGGCCAGCACGCAGTAGGCGATCGACGGGGCATCGATGCGGTGGAACTTGCGCAGGGCCTCGCGGGTGTCGGACCGTCCGTACCCGTCGGTGCCGAGCACCGCGAACGGCCCCGGGATCCAGTCGGCGATCTGGTAGGGCGTGGCGCGCATCCAGTCGGACACGGCGACGTACGGGCCCTCGGTGTCGTCGAGGAGGCGTGTCACCATCGGCACGCGCGGTTCGGCCTCGGGGTTGGTCCGGTTCCAGGATTCGACCGCGAACCCGTCACGGAGCAGCCGGTTCCAGCCCGGCGCCGACCACACGTCGGCGCGCACGTCCCAGTCGTCGGCCAACAACTGCTGCGCCTTCAGCGCTTCGTTGGTGATCGTGCCGGAGGCCATGATGTGGGCGGTGTGCTCGCCCTTCTCGCCCTCCTTGAAGCGGTACAGCCCGTCGATGATCTGCTGGTCGTCGACATGGTCGGGCATGGCCGGCTGCACGACGGGCTCGTTGTAGACGGTGAGGTAGTAGATGACGTCTTCGCCGACCGAGTTGTCACCGCCGACCTCCTGCGGGCCGTACATGCGGCGCAGGCCGTCCTCGACCAGCACCGCGATCTCGTAGGCGAACGACGGGTCGTAGGCCTCGACCGCGGGGTTGGTCTGTGCCATGAGCAGCGAGTGGCGGTCCTGGTGCT
>DATHUR010000179.1:0-37699 GCA_035462025.1 Egicoccus sp.
TCGGCGGCCAGGCGCGGGTGAAGGGCGTGTCGGGGACATGGAAGGACCTGACCGACAACGTCAACTCGATGGCGCGCAACCTGACCGACCAGGTGCGCAACATCGCCGAGGTCACCACGGCGGTGGCCAAGGGCGATCTGACCCACGAGATCACGGTCGATGCGCAGGGTGAGATCCTCGAGCTCAAGATCACGATCAACCGGATGGTCGGGCAGCTGTCGAGCTTCGCGGACGAGGTCACGCGTGTGGCCCGCGAGGTGGGAACCGAGGGCAAGCTCGGTGGTCAGGCAAACGTCGGCGGCGTGTCGGGGACCTGGAAGGACCTGACGTCGAACGTCAACTCGATGGCGCGCAACCTCACCAACCAGGTCCGCGACATCGCCGAGGTGACCACCGCGGTGGCGCAGGGCGACCTGAGTCGCGAGATCACGGTCGATGCGCAGGGCGAGATCCTCGAACTCAAGAACACGATCAACCGCATGGTCGGGCAGCTGTCGAGCTTCGCCGACGAGGTCACGCGTGTGGCCCGCGAGGTCGGCAGCGACGGCAAGCTCGGTGGCCAGGCCAACGTCGCTGGCGTGTCGGGGACGTGGAAGGACCTGACCGACAACGTCAACTCGATGGCGCGCAACCTGACCGACCAGGTGCGCAACATCGCCACCGTCGCGACCGCCGTCGCCCATGGTGACCTCAGCCGCGAGATCACGGTCGATGCGCAGGGCGAGATCCTCGAGCTCAAGACGACCCTCAACCGCATGGTCGGCCAGCTGTCGAGCTTCGCCGACGAGGTCACGCGTGTGGCCCGCGAGGTGGGGACCGAGGGCAAGCTCGGCGGTCAGGCCAACGTCGAGGGCGTCTCGGGGACCTGGAAGGACCTGACCGACAACGTCAACCAGTTGGCCGCCAACCTGACCACGCAGGTGCGCGCCATCGCCGACGTGTCCACCGCCGTCACGCGCGGCGACCTCAGCCAGCGGATCGCCGTCGAGGCGCGCGGCGAGGTGGCCGAACTCAGCGACACGATCAACCAGATGATCGTCAACCTGTCGCGCACGACCGATCAGAACAACGCCCAGGACTGGCTCAAGACCAACGTCGCCCGCATCTCGACGATGCTGCAGGGGCAGCGCGACGTGGCGACCGTGGCGTCACAGATCATGTCGCACGTCACGCCGCTGGTCGACGCGCAGAGCGGCGCCTTCTTCTGCCCCGACGGCCACGACGACCGCCCCCCGGCCGAGACCGAGTTGCTGCTGACGGCCAGCTACGCCTACACGCAACGCCACTCGGTCTCCAACCGGTTCCGGGTCGGCGAGGGGCTGGTCGGCCAGGCCGCGCGCGAGCGCATCCCGATCCTGGTGTCCGACGCGCCGCCCGAGTACGTCATCCAGTCCGGCCTCGGCGAAGCGGCGCCCGTCCACGTGCTCGTGCTGCCGGTGCAGTTCGAGGACCAGCTCATGGCGGTGCTCGAGTTCGCGTCGTTGCACCCGTTCAGCGACGCCTCCCGCCAGTTGCTCGACGAACTGGTCGAGACCCTGGGCATCGTGCTGCACACGATCGAAGCCACGATGCGCACCGAGGAACTGCTCGAGCAGTCCCAGGGGCTCACCCAGGAACTGCAGGCCCAGTCCGAGGAACTGCAGGCCCAGCAGGAGGAGCTGCAGCAGACCAACGAGGAACTCGAGGAGAAGGCCGAGTTGCTCGAGACCCAGAAGCGCGCCATCGAGCTCACCAACGCCGAGATCGAACGCGCCAGGGCCGAGGTCGAGCAGCGGGCCGAGCAGTTGGCGATGTCGTCGCGTTACAAGTCCGAGTTCCTGGCCAACATGTCCCATGAGCTGCGCACGCCGCTCAACAGCATGTTGATCCTGTCGCGCCTGCTCGCCGACGACGGCGAGGCCCTGACCGAGGAGCAGCGCGAGTTCGCCGAGACGATCCACCGCTCCGGCAACGACCTGCTCGAACTCATCAACGACATCCTCGACCTGTCCAAGATCGAGGCCGGTCGCATGGACGTCGAGCCCGAACCGGTGGCGACGGTCGATGTCGTCGAGCCGTTGCGCCAGAGCCTGGCCCAGGTCGCCGCCGACAAGGGCCTCAGCTTCGAGATCGACTTCGACGCGGCGCCCGAGGAGCTCTACACCGACGTGCGGCGGCTGCAGCAGATCCTCAAGAACCTGCTCTCGAACGCGATCAAGTTCACCGACGAGGGGGGTGTCCGCGTCGAGGTGACCTCCGACCTCCTCGAGGACCCGGTCCCGACCGGGTTGGGAGGTGGCGAGTTCGTCGCCTTCCGGGTGACCGACACGGGGATCGGCATCAGTGACGAGCAGCGGCTCGTGGTGTTCGAGGCCTTCCAGCAGGGCGATGGCTCACGCAGCCGTCGCCACGGTGGTACCGGGCTCGGGCTGTCGATCAGTCGTGAGCTCGCCAACCTGCTCGGCGGTGTCATCACGCTCGACAGCAGGCCGGGTGAGGGGTCGACGTTCACGCTCTACATCCCGGTGACCTACGCGCCCGGGCAGGTCCAGGCGCCGCGCCAGGACAGCGGGCGGACGGGCGACCGCCTGCTCCCGATCGATGCCGCGACCGCGCCGGCGCCGCCCGCCACACAGGCCTCGCCCGACGATGACGACGAGGGCGGGGAGAGCCGCGACGACCGCGAGGAGCTGCGGCCGGGGGACCCGTGTCTGCTCGCGATGGTGAGCTCGAAGGAGGAGGGCGAGCGGATCGTCGGGCTGGCCCGTGCGGCCGGCCACCGGGTCGTGGTCGCCTACGACCGCACCGCCGGGTTCGCGCTCGCGACCGGGTTCCGGCCCAGCGGCATCCTGCTCGACAGTGGCACGCCGACCGAGACGCTGGCGACGCTGACCTATCTCAAGCGGCGGCGCGAGACCCGCCATGTCCCGGTGTGCATCCTGGGCGACGACGGCGTCGAGCGGGCCGCACTGCGCACCGGCGCCGCCTTCACCATCCCAGTGGCAGCCGACGACGATGCGGTGCGGCGCGCCGTCGACCGGGTGATGTCGCTGGGGCTCGACGCCACGCGGCGGGTCCTCGTCGTCGACGACGACGAGGACCAGCGGCGGGCGGTCGCCGGGCTGCTGGGGAGCGCCGAGGGCGTCGAGATCGTCACGGCGGGTGGTGAGGCGGACGCGCGCGAGGCGTTGGCGACCGGCGACATCGACCTGCTCGTGCTCGACCTGGCGCTCGACGACGGGAGCGGGATCGGACTGCTCGAGGAGATCCGCACCAGCGACGAGCTGCGATCGCTGCCGATCATCATCCACACCGGCCGTGATCTCTCCCGCGACGAGGAGTCGACGCTGCGCCGCCTCGCCGAGACCATCGTGGTCAAGACCGTCGGCTCGCCGGCCAGGTTGCTCGACGAGACCCTGCTGCACCTGCACCGGGCGCCGACGGCGTTGCCCGAGGCGCAACGCCAGCAGCTCGAGGAGTTGTACGCGGCTGACGAGGCCCTGCGCGACAAGCGTGTGCTGGTCGTCGACGACGACGAGCGCAACGTCTACGCGCTGACCCGCGCGCTCGAGGGTCAGGGGATGATCATCGACGCGGCCGAGAACGGCGTCGTGGCGCTCGAGAAGGCGACCTCCGACAGCGCGGAGTACGACGTGGTGCTGATGGACATCATGATGCCGGAGATGGACGGGCACGAGGCCACCCGCCGCCTGCGCGCCATCTCCGGCTACACCGAGACGCCCATCATCACCCTGACCGCGAAGGCGATGCGCGAGGACCGGGCCGAGAGCCTGGCTGCCGGCGCGTCGGACTTCATCACGAAGCCGGTCGACATCGACCAGTTGCTGTCGCTGTTGAGGGTCTGGCTGTACCGGTGAGCGAACCGGACCAGCCGGATCCGCCGGAGAACGTGGCCGAACTCGACGGTGCGACCGACGTCGAGAGCGTGGAACTCGACCTGTTCCTCGAGGCGGTCCAGCGCGTCTACGGCTACGACTTCCGCAACTACGCCCGCGCCTCGCTGCGCAGGCGGCTGTGGCGGCGCGTCCACGGCGAAGGGCGTCACAGCCTGACCGGGCTGCTCGAGGCCGTCCTGCACGACCCGCAGGCGATGGAACGGCTCCGGGTCGACCTGTCGGTCACGGTGACCAGCATGTTCCGTGACCCACCGTTCTTCCGTGCCCTGCGCGACCTCGTGGTCCCGCACCTGGCCACCTACCCCTTCGTACGCATCTGGGTCGCCGGCTGCGCCTCGGGGGAGGAGGTGTACTCGCTCGCGATCCTGCTGCGCGAGGAGGGACTCGCCGACCGTGTGCGCATCTACGCGACCGACGTCAGCGAACAGATCCTCGAACAGGCCCGCGAGGGCCGGGTACCCCTGGACAAGATGAAGGCCTACTCGTCGAACTACCTCGAGGGCGGCGGGCGTGAGGGACTGTCGCGCTACTACTCCGTCGACGGCCGTTGGGCACGCATGGACCCGAGCCTGCGGGACGGGGTCGTGTTCGCCCGGCACAACCTGGCGACGGACGGCACGTTCAACGAGTTCCACCTCGTGCTGTGTCGCAACGTGATGATCTATTTCGACCGGACGCTGCAGCACCGTGTCCACGAGTTGTTCGACGCGAGCCTCGTCGACCTCGGCATCCTGGCGCTGGGCGCGCGCGAGTCGCTGGTCGGCTCGCCGCTCGAGTCGCACTTCGAGGTCCTGGACGCCGAGACGCGGCTGTACCGCAAGGTCGCCGAGTGAGCGGCGTGGCCCGGTTGGTGGCACTCGGTGGCTCCTGGGGCGGGATCACCGCGACGCAGGCGATCCTGCGCGATCTCGATCTGCCCGACGACGCGGCCATGGTGGCCGTCCTCCACCGCCAGCCGATCCGCAGCGCGCTGGCGGAGGTGCTGGTACGCAGCAGTGCCTACCCGGTCGAGGAGGCCGAGGACAAGACGCCGCTCCGGCCGGGTACGGTCTATCTCGCTCCACCCGACTACCACCTGCTCGTCGAGCCTGCTTGGCTGTCGCTGTCGACCGAGGAACCGGTCAGATACAGCCGTCCATCGATCGATGTCATGCTGGAGTCGGCTGCGGAGGCGTTCGCCCAGCGACTGGTGGCCGTGATCGTCACCGGGGCGAGCGACGACGGCACAGCAGGCGCTCGGGCGGTACGCCGCCGCGGAGGAACAGTCATCGTGCAGGACCCGAAATCGGCCGAGCAGCCGGTCATGCCGCGCTCGGTGGTCGAGGCCGGAGTGGCCGATCGCGTCGTGCCGTTGCGTGAGCTCGCCGCAACGATCTCGCTGGCGGTCCGGTCGCGTCCCGGGGCCGACGCATGAGCGACCTGGTCCGCATCCTCGTGGTCGACGACGACCCGCAGTTCCGCCACCTCGTGCGCCTGGTGCTGCGCCACGCGGCCGACTTCGAGTTCGTCGGCGAGGCCGCCGACGGGCAGGAGGGCGTCGACCGGGTCGAGGAGTTGCGCCCAGACGTCGTGCTGCTCGACCTGATGATGCCGGGCCTGGACGGCTTCCACGCCCTGCCCCTGATCCGATCGGCACACCCCGACGTGTCGGTGATCGTGCTGACCGCACTGGACGCGGACGAGGCCGCCGAGGGCATGCTCCTCGGCGCCAGTGGATTCGTGGAGAAGCGCCACATCACCGAGCGCCTCGAGCCCCTGATCCGCCGCTGCGCCCAGCGCTGACCCGGGCCGAACCACCCCGCGTCACCGGCGTCGACGGGGTAGGCGGGCGTTGAGCATGGCGATGGCGCGGTCGACGGTCCGCAGCGACGGCCGGCCACGGCCGAACAGTGCCATCGTGCGAAGCGGCGAGGTCCGCACCATCGTCTCGAACATCCGTCGGGTCGCCGCATCCGGGTCGTGCAGGGACCCCAGCATCGCCCGTGTCGCCCCGCCGACCAGCAGGGGCTGCACCAGGCGACCGAGCGGCGTCGCCGCGAGGTCCTCGACCGGCGAGTTGCGGTGCAGCGGCAGCACGGGGTCGGGAGCCGGGACGGCGCGACCCAGCATGGCCGCGAACTCCTCGTCGTCGGCGACCGGCCCGGCCGCCGCCGGCAGCGGGGTCACGTCGCTGTCGCCGGTCACCTCGACGTGGGTCCTTGCCCGAACGTCGACGGACGAGGCAGCGGCCCTGATCTCGTAGCTGCCCGCCTCGACGCGCCAGTCGGCGCGGCGGGGATCGAAGAAGGCGAACGCCCGCGGACCGAGATCGACCTCGACCTGCCGTGACTCACCGGGGGACAGGTGCACCTTGGCGAACCCGCGCAGTTCCTGCTCCGGCCGCTCGACGGTCGCGCCCCCATGATGCACGTAGACCTGGACCACCTCGCTGCCCGGCCGGTCGCCGGTGTTGGTGATCTCGATCGAGGCGCGGAACCGCTGTCCCTCGCCGGTCACGGTCAACTCGCCCCACGAGAAGGTCGTGTAGGTCAGCCCGTGGCCGAACGCGAACTGGGCCGGGACACCCGCGGTGTCATGGAAGCGGTATCCGACGTTCAGCCCCTCGCGGTAGGCGACCTGCTTGGGGTGGCCGGGGAAGTTCGCGTCGGCGGCGAGGTCGGCGGCCCGCACGGGGAAGCTCTCGGCCAGCCGGCCGCCCGGTTCGGCGTCACCGAACAGCACGTCCACGATCGCGCTGCCGCCGGCCTGTCCGGCGAGGTACCCCTCGACGAGCGCGGCCGGGCGGTCGGCCCACGGCAACTCGACCGGCGCACCGTTGCTCAGCACGACGACGGCGCGCGGGTTGGCGTCGAGCACCGCCTCGATCAGCCGTGTGTGCCCCTCGGGGAGGCGGAGGTGGTCACGGTCGAACCCCTCCGACTCGAAGACGCCGGGCAACCCGGAGAACACGACGACCGCGTCGGCGCCGGATGCCGTCTGCACCGCCTCGGCGACGAGCGCGTCGGTGGTCGCGCCGTCCTCGTCGTAGCCGGCGGCGTGGACGAGGTCGAGGTCGCCCGTCGCGGCTCGCGCCTGCAGGGCTCCCCAGGCCGTGTCGACCCGCGTAGGGGTCACCTGGGAGCTGCCCGCGCCCTGGAAGCGGGGCGTCGTGGCGAAGGCCCCGACGACGGCGAGGCGTCCCTGGGTGCGCAGCGGAAGCAGACCGTCGTTGGTGAGCAGCACCGTGCCTGCCGCGGCGGCCCTGCGCGCGAGGGCGTGGTGTTCGTCGGGGTCGTCGGCGCCGGCCACCGTCGCGGTGCCGATGGCACGGTCGGCGAGTGCCGCCAGCCGTCGTGCGCAGGCGGCGACGTCGGCCGGGTCGAGCCGGCCCCGACGGACCGCGGCGACCACCTCGGCGTCGAAGGCCTTTCCGCTCCCGGGCATCTCGAGGTCCATGCCGGCCGCGACCGCGGCGGCGCGGTCGTTGGTGGCGCCCCAGTCGCTCATGACGATGCCGTCGAAGCCCCACTCGGTACGCAGGACGTCGCGCAGCAACCACCGGTGGTCCGAGCAGTAGATCCCGTTGACCCGGTTGTAGGCACACATGACCGTCCACGGCGCCGACGTGGCCACGGCGATCTCGAAGCCGGTCAGGTACAGCTCGCGCAGCGTGCGGTCGTCGACGAGTACGTCGACGACCAGCCGGTTGGTCTCCTGGTTGTTGACCGCGAAGTGCTTCAGGCAGGCGCCGACGCCCTCGCGCTGGATGCCTCGGACCAGGGCCGCCGCGAGGTGTCCCGACAGCAGCGGGTCCTCCGAGAAGTACTCGAAGTTGCGGCCGCCGGCGGGATGCCGCTTGAGGTTGAGGCCGGGCCCGAGGAGCACGTCGACGTCGCGGGCCCGCGCCTCGCGACCCAGCGCCGCACCGACCTCCTCGAGCAGGTCGGGGTCCCAACTGGACGCGAGCGCCGATGCCGTCGGGAAGCAGGTCGCGGGGACGGCGTCGCCGATGCCGAGTTGACCGGCCGAGGGGCGCCGGACGCCGTGCGGCCCGTCGGCGACCACGAGCGGCCGGTGACCGCCGATCGGCTCGGTGCGCCAGTTGTCCTGTCCGGAGAGCAGTTGGACCTGCTCGGACAACGGCAGCGTGGCGGGGTCGAAGGGGGCGTCGGACACGGGCGCTCCAGTCTGCGGGGGCAGCGCCACCCTACGCCGGTGCCGATGGGCCTACGCTTGCCGGTCGCCCGGACCCCGAACGAAGAACAGCGCTGTGGTCGATGTCGTCGCCCCCGATGCCCGTGGGCTGGCTCGTGCCGTGGCCGCGTTGCGGGCCGGCGACCTCGTCGCGTTCCCCACCGAGACGGTGTACGGGCTGGGGGCCGACGCCCTGCGGGCCGAGGCGGTGTCCGCGATCTTCGCGGCCAAGGGCCGCCCCGCGGACAATCCGCTGATCGTGCACCTGGCCGACGCGACGCAGGTCGGCCGCGTCGTCGGTTCGTGGACACCGTTGGCCCGCCGGCTGGCGGCCGAGTGGTGGCCGGGTCCGCTGACGCTGGTTCTCGACGCCGCGCCGGCCGTACCGTCGGTGACCACCGGAGGACTGACCACCGTCGCCGTCCGCGTCCCCGACCATCCGGTGGCGCAGACACTGCTCCGCGAGGCGGACCTCCCGGTCGCGGCGCCGTCCGCGAACCGCTCCGGGCGGCCGTCTCCGACCTCCGCGGCCCATGTCGCCGCGGACTTCGGCGCCGCGGTCCGGCTCGTGCTCGACGGTGGCCAGTGCCCCGTCGGCGTCGAATCGACCGTCGTCGACGCCCGCGGGAACCGCCCGCTCGTCCTGCGTGAGGGCAGCATCTCGCGTGAGCAGCTGGGCGCGGTCGACGAGGCGACCGGACCGGACGCGCTACGCGCCTCGCCGGGTACCCGGTACCGGCACTACGCCCCGGAGTGTCGCGTGGTCGTGGCGCGACCGGGCGACGCCGAGCGATTGGCCGCAGGGCTGCGTGACCAGGGCCGACACGTCGGCCTGGTGGCCACCGGGCCGGCGCCGGACGGGGTCACCGAGATCGCCCGTTTCGCCGATGCGGCCGGGCTCGCGCAACAGTTCTACGCCGCGCTGCGCGCCGCCGAGACCGCGGGCGTCGACGTGGTCGTGGTCGAGGCGGTCGACGAGGCCGGCGTCGGCCGCGCGGTCATGGACCGGCTACGGCGCGCCGCCGCCGGTGCCGACTGAGCATGGCGCTCAGGCGACCTCGGAGGTGGGTGCGAGCAGCCCGTAGGCCTGGTCGACGTAGTCGGCGACCATCCGGTGGGTGGAGAACTGGGGCGAGAGCAGCGCGATCGCGTCGCGCATCATCGCCACCCAGCGGCTGGGGACCCCGTCCCCGTCGCGGTCGTAGAAGGTCGGCACCAGTTCGTCGGTGAGCAGCCGGTACAGCGACGCGGCGTCCGAGGCGGCGCGGGCCGCCTCGGAGCCCGTCTCGGAGCGGTCACCGATGGCCCAACCGAAGCCGACCTCGGCGCGCGGGGTGAGGTCGGCCACGGCCTCGTCCCACCACCCGTCGAGGATCGACAGGTTCAGCACGCCGTTCATGGCGGCCTTCATGCCGGAGGTGCCTGACGCCTCGAGCGGCCGCAGCGGGTTGTTGAGCCACACGTCGACCCCGGCGACCAGCGAGCGCGCGAGTTCGAGGTCATAGCCCTCGAGGAAGACGAGCCGGCCCTTGAGCTTGGGGTCGCGGGACAGGGTGACCAACTGCTGGATGAGGCGCTTGCCGCCCTCGTCGCGCGGGTGCGCCTTGCCGGCGACCAGCACCTGGACTGGTCGCTGGTCATCGCCGAGGATGGCGGCCAGCCGGTCGACGTCGTGGGCAAGCAGCGTCGCCCGCTTGTAGGTCGCGAAGCGACGCGCGAAGCCGATCGTCAGGGCGTCGGGGTCGAGGCCCCGGCCGGCGCTACCCGCACCCAGCCGTCGCGATTGCGCCGCCAGGCGGTCGCGGGTCTGCCCGACGAGCCTGCGGCGCGCGGCGACGTGCGTCGCCCAGAGCACGGCGGGGTCGATGTCGCGTACGCCATGCCAGGCCTCGGCGCCGTCGCTGGCACGCCAGGCCGGGCCGAGGCGGGCGTCGAAGAGGGCAGCGAGTTCGGGGCCGACCCACAGGCCGGGGTGGACGCCGTTGGTCACGTGGCCGATGGGCACCTCGTCGACCGGGCGGCCCGGCCACAGGTTGGCCCACATCCGGCGCGACACCTCGCCGTGCAGACGTGCGACCCCGTTCGCCTTGCCGGCCATCGACAGGGCGAGCACGGTCTGCGACCACTTGTCGCCGTCGGGGCCGGTCGCGAGCTTCCACAGCTGGGTGAAGTCGACGCCCAGTTCCGCGGTCAGCGGCGCGAGGTGGTAGCTGGCGAGGTCCCAGCCGAACTCGTCGTGTCCGGCCGGCACGGGCGTGTGGGTGGTGAAGACCAGCTCGCCCCGGACCAGGTCGACCGCGGACGCGAAGGTCTGCCCGCCCTCGAGGTGGCGACGCAGCCGCTCGATGGCGGCGAAGGCGGCGTGGCCCTCGTTGAGGTGGTGCACGTCGACGTCGACGCCGAGGGCGTGGAGCAGCCGGGCACCACCGACGCCGAGCACGAGCTCTTGGCGCAGACGCATGTCGTCGTCACCGCCGTACAGCTGCCCGGTCACCTCGCGGTGATGGGGCAGGTTGTCCTCGAGGTCGGTGTCGAGCAGGTACAGCGAGATCCGGCCGACCGCCACGTGCCAGGCCTGGACCTGCACGCGGCCGTCACCGAGCGGTACCTCGACCGTCAGGCGGCTGCCGTCGTCGGCGAGCACGGGCCGGACCGGTGCGTCCTCGAAGTCGTTGCGGGCCGGGTCGGCGTGCTGCCACCCCGAGGCGTCGAGGCGCTGGCGGAAGTACCCGTCGCGGTAGGCGAGTCCGATCGCGACCAGTGGGATGCCGAGGTCGGAGGCGGAGCGCAGGTGGTCGCCGGCCAGCACGCCGAGCCCACCCGAATAGGTGTGCAGGGCGTCGGACAGTGCGAACTCGGCCGAGTAGTAGGCCACGACGCGGTTGGGGTCGCCTCCGGCACGCAGGTACCAGGTGTCCTCGGCGGCGAGGTAGCGGTCGAGGTCCTCGGCGGCGTCGTGGACGCGCGCGGCGTAGCCCGGCCGTTCGGGCGCGATGTCGAGCTGTGCGCCGCTCTCGCGCAGGAGGCGGACCGGGTTGCGGCCCACGCGTTCCCACGAGACCGGGTCGAGGTCCTCCAGCACGCTGCGAGCCGGTCCGTACCAGGCGTGGCGCAGGTTGGTGGCGAGCCGGTCGAGCTCGGAGGCAAGGCGGACACGTTGCATCGCGGGGTCCTGACGGGGCGGGCTGCTCAGGCGGGGCGGGGGAGCGGGGAGGCGCATGCGGCGCATTCGTCACGTCGGCTGGTGCGGGCAGCGCTGGAGCAGCCGACGTCACGGGGCGGGGGGCCGTCCGGCAGTTGCACGGGCGCCGGCCGCACGAGCCCACGGCAAGGGTACGGAGTCACGGTTGCACGGTCCGTCAACCTCAGCCGTGCGAGGCCGCCGGCAGCAGGCCGAGCGGGGGCGCACCGCTCTGGCGTCCGGGACCGGCCGTTCGGCGGCACATCGCTCCCGGACGCGCGCGGGGTGCCGCGTACGGTCGCGCGTCATGGATCCCCGAACCGGCGAACCCGGCAGCGGCCCCGAGGTCGGTGGTCGCTATGCCCTCGTCCGCCGGATCGCGCGCGGTGGCGGCGGCACGGTGTGGCAGGCCCACGACGACATGCTCGGCCGCACGGTGGCGGTCAAGGAAGTCGAGATCGCCGACGAACTCAGCGACGACGAGCGCGACCGTCTGCGCCGACGCGTGCTGGCCGAGGCGCGAGCCGCCGCCCGTCTCGAACATCCCGCAGTCGTGGTCATCCACGACGTGCTCGAGGGCGACGACACCGTCCACCTGGTCATGGAGTACGTCGAGGCGCCGACCCTGCGCTCCCTCGTCGACGAGCGCGGGCCGCTGGACGAACGGGTGGTCGCGGCGATCGGCTACGGGTTGCTCGACGTCCTCGCCGAGGCGCACCGCCGCGGTGTCGTCCACCGCGACGTGAAGCCCAGCAACGTGTTCGTCCTGAACGACGGCGCCGTGAAGTTGGGCGACTTCGGCATCGCGGCCCTGACCGGCGAGGTCAGCCTCACGCGGACCGGTGTCGCGCTGGGCTCGCCGAGCTATCTCGCACCCGAGCAGGCCCGCGGCGAGTCGGCGGCGCCGCCCGCCGACCTGTGGGGACTGGGCGCCACCCTCTACTACGCCGCCGAGGGACGGCCGCCCTTCGACCGGCGGACCGCGCTCGCCACCGTGCACGCGGTCGTCAACGAGCCGATCCGCCCCTTCGAGCGCGCCGACGCGTTGCAGCCGGTCCTGACCGCGCTGTTGACCAAGGACCCCGCCCGACGGCCCGACCTCGACGCGGTACGTGCCCAGCTCGCAGGGATCGCAGGCCTGCCGACACCGCCGACCAGGACACCGCCTGCCGCGGGACCCCCGACGTCCCGGGCGACCCGACCCGCGACCGCGACCGCCGCCGGCGCCGCCCCGACGGATGCGGCCGACGAACGCCGCGGGGGCTGGGGCCGGTGGCTGGCGGCCGCGCTGTTGCTGGTGGTCGTCGCCATCGGTGTGAACCTGCTGGGCGGGGACGACCCGGAAGGCACCGACACGCCGACGGCCGCGCCCGAGACCGAAGCCGAGGCCACCGAGGAGCAACCAGCGGAGCGGGAGGTCGAGGAGACCGCCGATGCCGACCAGGCCGCGCCGGCCGAGACCGAGGCCGAGACGGACGAGAGGACCGAAGCCGACGACCGGGACACGCCGGAGGAGCCCGAAGGGAGCGATGGCGACGACGACGGCGGTTCCGACGCGGATGGGGCATACGTGGTGCCGGAGACCGACGCGCCGGGGGACTGGCAGGTCGTCGAAGGCGAGACCTACCGCGTCGCCGTCCCAGCGGGCTGGCAACGTCGCGACCTCGAGGGCAGCCGCACCGACTGGGTCGACCCCGAGACGGGCGCCTACCTGCGCGTCGACTGGACCGACCAGCCGGCTGACGATCCCTTCGTGGACTGGCAACGCTACGAGCCGGTGTTCGCGGACCGCCAGGCGGACTACCAACGGATCAGGCTCGACCCGGCCCGCTACCGCGACTGGGACGCGGCCATGTGGGAGTACACCTACGCGGACGACGGCAGCGACCTGCACGCCATCAACCTCAACGTGCTGGCCGACGACGTCGGCCACGCGTTCGCGCTGAACCTGCAGGCGCCCGCCGGACAGTGGGACGCCGTGGCCGCGGGGTTCCCGGCCATCGTCGGCAGCTTCGAACCGACCGTTGGTGGCTGATTCGCGTCGCCGTGCGCCCGACCGGGTCCGTGTCGTCGGCGGGTCGCAAGGCGTGGTAGGCCTGTGGGTGCATTCCTCGACACCAGGAGACCGCCATGCCAGACGCCCCCCGCCCCCTCGGTCGCACCGGCCGGTCGGTCCCGCCGATCGGGCTCGGTTGCTGGCAACTCGGTGGTGACTGGGGCGAGGTCACCGAGGACGACGCGCTCGCCACCCTCCACGCGGCCGTCGAGGCCGGCGTCCGCCTCCTCGACACCGCGGACGTCTACGGCGATGGTCGCAGCGAGCGGATGATCGCGCGGCTGCGCCGCGACCTCGGTGCCGACGCCGACGAGTTGTTCGTCGCCACCAAGGTCGGTCGTCGCGCCGACCCGCACGTGGCGGCCGAGTACACGCCAGACGCGATCCGCGGCTGGGTCCAGCGCTGCCTCGACAACCTCGAGATGGACGCGCTCGACCTCGTGCAGTTGCACTGCCCGCCGCCGGAGACGCTCGAGGACGACGCCGTGTTCGCCGCGCTCGACGACCTGCGGGAGCAGGGCCGGATCCGCGCCTACGGCGTCAGCGTCGAGACGGTGGCCGAGGCGGAGCGTGCCATGGACCGCCCCGACGTGGTCAGCCTGCAGATCATCCTCAATGCGTTCCGGCAGAAGCCGCTCGAGGCCGTGCTGCCGCGGGCGAAGGCGTCCGAGGTCGGCATCCTCGCCAGGGTGCCGCTGGCCAGCGGCCTGCTGTCGGGGAAGTACGGCAAGGACACCACGTTCGCCCCGGACGACCACCGCAACTTCAACCGCCACGGTGAGGCGTTCGACGTCGGCGAGACGTTCGCGGGGGTCCCGTTCGAGGTCGGCGTCGAGGCGGCGCGCGAGTTCGCCACGCTGGCGCCCCAGGGCGTCAGCCCGGCTCAGATGGCGCTGCGGTGGTTGCTCGACCGCGACGGTGTGACGGTCGCGATCCCCGGTGCGCGCAACCCCGAACAGGCCCGCGCGAACGCCGGGGTCATGTCGCTCTCGCCATTGGACGACGAGACCACCGCCGCGATCACCGACATCTACGACCGTCGCGTGCGCGAGCACGTGCACGGTCGTTGGTGAGCCCTATGGCGTGATGGTCTCGGGTCCCTCGGGCAGTTCGACGACGACGCCGACGACCCGGAAGGTGCCGTCGCCATCGTCGTCGAGTTCGACCGTCTTGCGGCCCAGCACGTAGTCCTCGGTCAGCGCCATCTGCTCGTCGCCGCGGCGGGCGATGCGGACATCGGGAGCGAGTTCGTCCTCGGCCAGCCCGAGCATGGCCGCGGCGGTCTCGCGCTCGGTCTCGCCGTCGAACTCGTCACCGTCGGGGTCGACGACGACGTCCACGCAGTCGGTCACTCCCGGCGCACACATCCCGGCCGATGGGTCGGCGCCCGCGTCGCTGGTGGGCAGGTCCGGTTCCGCGGGGGCGGCGCCGCCGCAGCCGGCGAGGCCGAGCAGGAGGGCGGCAAGGGCCGCGGTGACGGTGGTCGTGCGCATGTCGGATCGCTCGTGGTCGTCGGGCCGGGACCCGGCCCTGCTGCGGGGTCGGACGACGTGGAGCCGGTCCGGGTTGCACTCGGGGTCAGAGCGTGCGTCGCAGTCGCCGCCGCAGCCACCGCACGCCCACCCCCGTGACGGCCAGGGACCACGCCGCTGCGGACAGCCATGGCACGGGCCCACCCGCGCCCGCGTCCATCCGGGCGAGCACCACCATGGCGGGCAGGCCGACGGCACCCAGCGCCAACTGGGGGACCAGCAGCCACTGGACGAGCGCCAGGGTGGCGCCGGCCTCACCGCCCGACAGCAGCAGGCCGGGGTCGACGTCCGGAGCGGTCGCGCCGAGCGCTGCGAACGCGATCAGCGGCGGCACGGCGATCATCCCGCCCAGGGCCGCGAACCCGACCACCCGGGCGTCGGCACCGGTGAGCAGCGCCGCGACGGCCCCCAGCGCGCTGCCGGTGACCAGCGCGAGTCCCGGCGCGACGAGGTGCAGCAGCATGGTCCGCACCGGCGACCAGGGCAGGTAGCGGCTGCCGACGAGGGCGCCGTGTTCGGACCGCAGTCCGTCGACCGCCTGGGTGGCGGCGACCAGGCCCCCGAGCAGCGCCACCGCCAGTGGGACCAGCCCGGGAACGGGGGTGGCGACGCCCGCGTTGCCGGCGAAGGTCGCCAGCAGCGCCGTCGCGACACAGGTCCAGGCCCAGCGCGGCGAGCGCAGGAGCCCGAGCGCGTCCATCCACGGCACCACGAGGCCGGCCCGGTGTGGATGCGGCAGCGATCGACGGGGGAGGCCGACCAGTTGTCGCACCGCCTGCCGGCGCACGAGCGCGGCGAAACGGGCGTCGCCGACGAACAGCGCCGAGCGCACGCCGTTGAACGGCGCCGCCCGACGGGCGAACTCCGCCAGCGGCACGGCGTCGGCGCGCAGCAGCACGACGCCGGCCGTCACGACCAGCGCGGTGGCGGCGAGGAGGGCCGCGGTGCCCTCGCCACCCGCTCCGGGGGCGCCGGCGGCGTCGACGAGCGGCAGCACCGCCCAGCCCCAGGGGCCGGACCAAGCGAGGACCGTGCGAACACCTGGCGTCGCCTGGGCGGCCACGCCGAGCCCGGCCAGGACGGCGAGCACCCACGGCGCCGACCGCAGCACGGCACGGGCGCGCGCAGCCGATGCCTGGACCGTCCACGCGACCCCGGCGCAGACGGCACCGAGGGCGGCGCCACCCAGCAACCCCGCCAGCAGCGCCGGGGCCACCGGCACCTCGACCGAGGTCACGACGAACCAGGCGGGCACGTAGCCGGCCAATGCGCCGGCGAGCACCGCGATCGACAGGGTGCGGCGCAGGCGGGGCCGTAGGAGGCCCGCCCGGGCAACCGGGGCCGTCAGCACCCAGGCGACCTCACCGGCCTCGGGTACCACGAGGCCGGCCCATGCCGAGAACCGTGCGACACCGAGCATGACCAGGGCTGCGACGACGGGCCCCCAACTGGCCAGCCCCTGCTGGAGTCCGACGGCGGCCGCGGCGTCGGCCGGTACCCCCGGCGCGTGAGCCGCGATCTGTGCCGACGGTACGCCGAACAGCGCCAGCAGGTAGAGGCGGTAGAGCACGTCCGCGGGGCGCGTGCGGCGCCGGTTGGCCAGCGCGCGCAGGACCGGACCGGCGGGGACCGCGTCCACCGCTGCGGTGCTCATGCGCGGGGGTCCGGCGTCGTGGCCCGACCGTCGGTGAGCACGATGACCTCGTCGGCCAATTCGCGCACGAAGGCCGGGTCGTGGCTGCTGAGCAGGATGCCGACACCTTCGTCCCGAGCCTGTCGGAGTCGGGCGAGCAGCCACGCCGTGGCGTCGACGTCGAGGTACTGCGCAGGTTCGTCGAGGACGAGCAGGTCGAACGGCCGCACCAGGCCGCAGGCCAGTTGCGCTTTCTGTCGCAGACCGGCCGAGAGCTGCTGGGGCAGTTGCCCCGCCCGCTCGGTGAGGCCGAGGTCGTCGAGCACGGCGGCCACCGCGTCGTCGGTGTCCCGCCCGAGGCCGTGGGCGAGTGCGACGACCTCGAGGTGTTCGCGCACGGTCAGGTCGGGGTAGAAGGCCGCGGTGTCGGGTATGACCGACATCACCCGGCGGGCGGCGACGGGGTCCCGTGTGGTGACGATGTCGGTCCCTTCGACCAGCACGCGCCCCGAGGTCGGACGCAGGCGGCCCGCGACGCAGCCGATGGCGGTCGACTTGCCAGACCCGTTGTGACCGACCAGCGCCACGCAGCCGCCGCGGTCCAGCGACAGGCGCAGGTCGGTGAGTGCGGCGACGTCGCCGTAGTGCTTGGTGAGTTGGTCGACCTCGAGCAGCACGGCGGGTTCCCCGGTACGGACAGCCGGGCGCGGACCCTACTGGCGTCCGCGCCCCCGGGCGGCCACCCGCGTCGCGTCGCAGTAGCGTTGGCGGCTCCCACGACCGACAGGCACCAGAGTGAGCGACGCCCGCCGCCGTGCGGTCATCTTCGACCTCGACGGCGTCCTGACCGACACCGCCGAGCAGCACTATCGCGGCTGGCAGCGCCTGGCCGACCAGGAGGGTCTGCCGTTCGATCGTGCCGCCAACGAGCACCTGCGCGGCCTGTCACGGCGCGAATCGCTGCTTGCCCTGCTGGGTGACCGGATGGTCGACGAGGCGACGCTCGACGCCTGGATGACGCGCAAGAACGACTACTACGTGGCCTCGCTGGCGGACATGAGCCCCGCCGACGCGCTGCCCGGCGCGGTCGAGTTGGTCCGCGACGCCAAGAACCGTGGCTGCCTGGTGGCGATCGGGTCGTCGAGCAGGAACGCGCCGCTGGTGCTGGACAAGCTCGGCATCGCGCAGATGTTCGACGCGGTCGCGGACGGCAACAGCGTCGAGCGTGCCAAGCCGGCCCCCGACCTGTTCCTCGAGGCGGCGCGCCGCCTCGACGTACCTCCCGCCGACTGCGTCGTCGTCGAGGACGCCGGCTCCGGGGTCGACGCGGCGCTGGCGGCCGGGATGGTCGCGGTCGGCATCGGGCCGCCCGAGCGTGTGGGTCACGCGCACTTCCGGTTCGACACCCCGGCCGACGTCGACCTCGACGTCGTCCTCGCGGACGCGTGAGCCGCCGCGCGCTCGTCCTGCTGCCGCCGTCGAAGGGCAAGGCCGCCGGTGGGACCGGGGCGGCCTACGGCGAGGTCGTCGCCGGTGACGACGGACCACTGGGCGACGCCCGCCGGCGGCTGTTGACCGCGGTGCTGGCCGACCTCGACGACCTCGACGACGCCGCCATCGCCCGGGTCGCGGGTGTCGGCGGGGCAAAGGTGGCACACGCGCGGGCGCTGCTGGCCGGCCTGCCCGCGGCACCGACGTTGCCGGCACACCGCCGCTACACGGGGATCGTGCACGGCAACGCCGGACTCGCCGGGCTCAGACCCCGGGCCGCCGGCGTCGAGGTGGTGGTCGTCTCGGCGCTGCTGGGCCTGGCCGCCATGGACGAGCCGGTGCCTGACTACCGGCTCGAGTTCGCGGCGCGACTGCCCTCGCTCGGCGGCATCGCGGGGTGGTGGCGGGAGCAGGCCGCCGACGAGTTGGCGCGGCGGTGCCGGGGCCGGCGGGTGTGGGACCTGCTGCCCGCCGAGCACGCCCGCCTCTGGACGCCGAACGGGCGCGAACGGGTCGGTGACCTGGTCGGCGTCGGGTTCGTCCGGCCCGACGGCCGGGCCGCCAACGCGGCGCGTACCAAGGTCTGCAAGGGCCGGCTGACCGCGGCCCTGCTCGCCGCTCCCGATCTCGATGCGGCCGGAATGGTCCGCGAGGTGGACCCGGGCGAGGCCTGGGAACTGCGCCTCGACGGCGGCGACGTGCTGGCCGTCTGTCACGCCTGACGGCGCAGCAGACGCTCGTTCCACTCGGTGACGACGGCCAGGCCGATCATCGCGGGCAGGGTGAAGATCGCGATGGCGTCGCCGACGGACAGGCTCGTGCCGGCGAGCCATCCCACGCCGACCGGCGTGGCCAGGAACGCCAACCGCATGCCGCCGGTCATCGCGCCCAGCCCGGCGCCGCGCCGCCCGGGCAGGCGGGCGGCGTCGTCGTACAGCTTGGGCATGAAGGTCGCCACCCCGATCCCGACCAGCAGGAACCCGAGGATGGTCGCGACCTGGTTGGGCACGAGGGCGGCGACGACGAATCCGATGGCGGCCAGGGTGACGCTGAGGCGATGCAGGGCGTGGCGTCCGAGCCGGACCTGGAGCCAGTCGCCGCCGAACCGCATCGACGTCATCCCGACGGTGTAGGTCACGAAGGCCAGGCTCCCGATCGCGGCGGCGGCGCCGAAGTCGTCGGTGAGCCGGAACGTCGACCAGTCCCCGCCGGTCACCTCGGCCACGACGGCGAACATGCCGGCGAGCACCAGCAGCAGCAGTGGGGCGAGCCGGGTACGGCGTGGAGCCGCCGCGGGTGCGGCCGTGTCCCCGACCGGCACGTCGGCGTGGCCGTCCTCGTCGGTCGGCAGCAGGTTGCGGGTGACCACCACCAGGGTGAGCGCCATCACGGCGGCGACGATGGTGAGGTGGGTGAAGGTCGACAGACCGGCCGCGTTCGCCGCGACCGCGCCGAGTCCGCCGGCGAAGGTGCCGAGGCTCCACAGGCCGTGGAGTCGGTTCATGACCGGGGCGTGCCGCCGTGCGCTGACCCAGGAGCCCTGCAGGTTCATCGAGATGTCGACCAGCACGTCGAAGGCCTGGTAGACGAACATGCCGAGGAGCCACACGATCGGGCTGCGGGCGACACCGATGACCGGCAGACTCAGCACCATCGCCACGCCGCCGACCTGCAGGACCCGGCGCGTCGAGGACGCGTGGATGACACGACCGGCGACCAGGCTGCCGAGCAGGCCCACGACGGCGGCCACGGTCAGCAGGGCGCCGAACTCGTCGACGCTCACGCCGATGCGGTCGCGGATCTGGGGGAGGCGCGCGATGAACGAGGCCGTCATCGCCCCGTTGACGAAGAACTGGCCGGCGGTGGCGATCAGTGCCCGGCGGTCACGGGTACTGAGCGGCGGAGCGGTCACGGCAGGTCCTTGGGCGGCCGCGCATCGTACGGCCGGACCGCGAGGTCACGTCCGCACGGCCGGGCCCCGGGGTCGGCAGGCCGGGTGTGGCGGCGCTGAGGTTGGGGCGGCAACCGCCACCGCACCGAGGCAGGCATGGCCGAACAACGCGAGGAATGGGGCAGCCGCGCGGGTTTCCTCCTGGCCGCGATCGGGTCGGCGGTCGGCCTGGGCAACATCTGGCGGTTCCCGTACGTCGCCTACGACAACGGCGGCGGTGCCTTCGTGCTGCCCTACCTGGTCGCGCTGATCACCGCCGGTATCCCGATCCTGGTGCTCGAGTACGGCATCGGCCACCGCTTCCGCGGAAGCGCACCGCTGTCGATGCGGCGGCTGCACCGCAAGGCCGAGGTGCTCGGCTGGTGGCAGGTCGGGGTCTGCTTCGTCATCTCGAGCTACTACGCGGTCGTGATCGCCTGGGCTGCCGCCTACACCGGTTTCTCGTTCGACCTGGCCTGGGGCGACGACCCCGAAGGTTTCCTGTTCGACAGCTACTGGGCCGCGAGCGAGCCGTGGCGGTTGGGCGGGATCCGGCTCGGCGTCCTCGTGCCGCTGGTGGCGATCTGGCTCGTCACGCTGGGCGTGCTGGTCGGCGGTGTCCGGCGCGGCGTCGAGCGCGCCAACCGGATCCTGCTGCCGCTGCTGCTGGTCACCTTCGGCGTGCTGGTCGTACGGGCCGTCACGTTGCCCGGTGCGATGGCCGGCCTGGACGCGTTGTTCACGCCCGACTGGGCCTCCTTGCGCGACAGCAGCATCTGGGTCGCCGCCTACGGTCAGATCTTCTTCTCGCTGTCGGTCGGCTTCGCCATCATGATCACCTACGCGAGCTACCTCCCACGGCGCGGCGCCGACCTGACCACCAACGCCTTCATCGCCGGTTTCGCCAACTCGTCGTTCGAGTTGCTCGCGGGGATCGGCGTCTTCGCGGCGATCGGCTTCCTGGCCGGAGCCCAGGGGGTCGGCGTCGACGAGGTCGCCGCCGGGGGCGTCGGCCTGGCGTTCGTGGTGTTCCCGGCCATCGTGAGTGAACTGCCCGGCCTCAACCGCGTCTTCGGGGTGCTGTTCTTCGCCTCACTCGTGGCCGCCGGACTGTCGTCGCTGATCTCGATCACCGAGGCCAGCACGTCCGCGGTCATGGACAAGTTCGGCTGGTCGCGTGCCCGCGCCGTGGCCGTGTTCGGTGGCGCCACCGCGCTCGTCTCGCTCGTGTTCGCCACGGGGCTCGGGCCGACGCTGCTCGACGTGGTCGACAACTTCATCAACAGCTTCGGTGTGGCCGTCGTCGGCCTGGTCGAGGTGGTCGCCCTCGCGTGGATCCTGCGTCGTCTGCCCGAACTGCGCCGCCACGCCGACCGGGTCTCGGCCCTGCCGCTCGGCGGCTGGTGGTCGGCCGCCCTCGTGGGTGTGACCCCGCTGCTGCTCGGGGCGGTCACCATCGACAACCTCCGCCGCGAGTTGACCGAGCCCTACGAGGGTCTTCCCGCCGAGTTCCTGCTCCTGTTCGGCTGGGGTGCGGCGGCGATCGCACTGACGATCGGGCTCGCGTTCACCGCCCGTCCCTGGCACGACCCGACCCTGCTGGACTTCGTCCCCGAGGAGGTGTCGTGAGTACGTCGGCGATCGTGATGATGGTCATCGCGCTGACGCTGGTCTGGGGCGGATTCGTTGCGAGCCTCGTGTTCGCCGCGCTCCGCTCGCGCGGCTCGCAGGCCGTGCCGGGGCGTGACACCTGACGCCGTTCGGCCCATCGCGGGCGCCCTGCGCCCCCGCCGTGCGCAGCAGCGGGTCCGATGGCCGATTCGGTCTCCCGGGGGACGCTTCGTGCCGTTCACTGTCGGCGTTGAGGCGGTCCCTCAGCGTGAACCCCTGGGAGCGATGTCATGGGCAGAACGACCTCGACGCAGGATGCGGGCGTGGCCGACGTGGCGCCGGCCGACGCGCAAGGCGTCGCCGCGGTGCTCGGGGGCCGGTTCCTCGGAGCGTCGGCGGCCGATGTCGGCGAGGCCCGCGAACGTCGTCGCCAGGGGCGTCTTCGCCGGCTGGCGTTGCTGTTGTCGGTGCCGCTGGTGTTCCTCTGGTACCGGATCCTCGACGGGCGGCCGTTCCAGGTCTTCGCCCTGCCCGGCATGCCGGAGGACCCGATCCTGTACGTGATCCCGGCGGTGTTCGTCGTGGCGGTGCTGGCCGTGGTCGCGATGCCGCTGGCCAGCGGTCGCTCGCCACACACGACCTACCGGCCCGAACAGATCGACGTCGGCCTCGACGACGTGCGTGGTATCGACGCCATCGTCGACGAGGTCGTGCGCACGCTCAACACGTTCATGGGCTACGCGCGGTTCCGTGACCAACTCGGGGGCACGCCACGCCGCGGCCTGCTGTTCGAAGGGTTGCCCGGCACCGGCAAGACCCACCTCGCCAAGGCGTTGGCCCGCGAGGCGGGCGTGCCGTTCCTGTTCGTGTCGGCGACCAGCTTCCAGTCGATGTGGTACGGGGCGACCGCCCGCAAGATCCGGGCCTACTTCCGGGCGCTGCGCAAGGCGGCCCGGCGCGAGGGCGGCGCGATCGGCTTCATCGAGGAGATCGACGCCATCGCCACGGCGCGCGGGGGCATGAACGCCACGCCGTCAGGTTCGGCCGCGCTGCGCGTCGACGGCAGCATGATGAGCGAGGGGACCGGCGGCGTCGTCAACGAACTGCTGATCCAGATGCAGTCCTTCGACACGCCACCCTGGTACGAGAGCGTGCGCAACAAGCTCACCGACGCGGTCAACGCCTACCTGCCGACCCACCGGCAACTGCGCCGCCGGCCGTCGGTCTACAACAACGTGCTGCTGATCGCGGCCACCAACCGGGCCGACCGGCTCGATCCGGCGATGCTGCGACCCGGCCGCTTCGATCGCCGTCTCACGTTCGAGCCGCCCGCTCGGGCGTCCCGGCGCGACCTGATCGACCACTTCCTCGGCCGCAAGGCCCACGCGGACGAACTCGCCGGCGACGACCTGCGCGATGCGCTGGCCGGGCAGACCTTCGGCTACACGCCGGTGATGATCGAGCACCTGCTCGACGAGGCGCTGCTCAATGCCCTGCGTGACGGGCGGGACGCCCTGAACTGGCGCGACGTGCAGTCCGCACGCCTCAACGAGGAGGTGGGCCTCAAGAACCCCGTCGCCTACACCGACCACGAACGGCGCGTCGTCGCCACGCACGAGGCGGGCCACGCCACGATCGCGTTCCTGACCGAACGGCGCAAGCTCGAGGTGCTCTCGATCGTGAAGCGGTCGGGATCCCTCGGCCTGCTCGCGCACGGCGACCTCGACGAGGTCTACACGCGCTCGCGCAGCGAACTGCATGCGCTGGTCGACATCGCCATGGGTGGGATGGCGGCCGAGGAGTTGTACTTCGGCGAGTCGTCCACCGGCCCGAGCGGCGACCTGCAGGCCGCGACGCGTGTCGCCTGCGAGGCGGTCGGTGCGGCCGGCATGGGCGGCAGCCTCGTGTCGTTGGCGGCGGTCGAGAACGGCCCGCTGGGCGACACGAACCTGGTCGGGCGCACCCTCGCCGACCCCAACACGCGCCCCGAGGTCGACCGCATGCTGGCGGTGTCCAAGTCGCGGGTACGGGCGCTGCTCGACGCCAACCGCCACATCCTCGAAGCGCTGCGTGACGCACTGCTCGAGCGCGAGGAACTGGTCGGCGACGAGATCCTCGACGTGGCGCGTGCGGCCGGTCCGCCCGTCACCGAGGGGCTCGAGGTCGAGCGCCGCGGGCAGGACCGCCGCCGGGAGGACCACCTCGACGGCACCGACCCCACCGCGCCGTGGCTGCCGGCCGCTACTCCCGCGGCAGGTCGGACAGCAGGCGGCTGAAGACCCCTTCGAGGGTCTGCTTGCCGTAGGTGTGGTCGGGACTGCTGGTCGTCATCACGGCCAGCGCGACGCGGGTGCCGTCGGCGTGCTCGAGCATCACGACCTGGTGGTCGACCGCGCCGGTCCCCGAACCCCAGCCACCCTTGAAGTGCTGGATCCAGTTCGGCGTCGCGACCTGGCCGACGCCCCAGCGCTGCGACGAGTGGACCCGGGTCAGCAGATCCAGGGCGTAGGCGCGGTGGCGCTGCGGGATGTGGTCGTCCACCGCGAGCATGAACGCGACCTGGTCACGTGCCGAGGTCCGGGTGGCCCCCCAGGGACGGGTGTAGGCGAAGTCGCGCATGCCGGCCCGCTCGGCCAGGGCGTTCATGCTGGCCGGGCCGACCTTGTTGGCGATCTGGGTGGCGGGGTCGTTGGCGCTGCTGCGGATCATCGGTTCGAGCAGATCGCGGTCGGACTGCGTCAGCGCCCGGTCCCGGACGTCGGGTTCGTCGAGGTAGGCGACCAGGAACATCACCTTGAGCACGCTCGCGATCGGCACGGTCGTCGCCGCCCGGTGACCGACCATCGCTCCGTCGGTCCCGATCGCCGCGAAGCTGACCGACCCCGAGCGTCCGTTCGCGTACGCGATCGCCGCGTCGAGGTCGGGCAGCCAGACGGGCGAAGGGCATTCGGCCTCGCCTCGCCGGTCGCCGCTCGCCCCGGCCTCGATGGCCTCGATCGCCTCGATCGCGCGGACCAGCATGCTGGCGGCCTGCTGGCGCTGGAGTCCGCCGAGCGGCGAGTACCGGCCGCGCCCGTCCTCGCACGGGTAGCGGGTCCCGTCGACGAGGCCGTACTCGAAGCCGGCGTCGATCGCCGTGCCGTGGACGCCGCCGGTGTCGGCGAAGTAGGGCCCGGCGGCGGGGGACAGGTCCCGGCCCGTCGACCACCCGGCGGCGCGGTGCAGCAGCGAGGCCGCCTGGTCGCGTCGGAGGTTGCGCCAGGACACGAATTCGCTCGCCGTGACGCCCTCGACGACGCCGACCGCCGCCAGTTCATGGATCGCCGCGTCGAACGGATGGTCCTCGGGCACGTCCTCGAACCGGGGTTCGCGCCGCTGCGTCAGCCGTTCACCGTCCCCGGTCGCCGTCAGGACGCCGCGCAGCATCGCCGTGAACTGGCCACGGTCGACCGCTTCCGCGGGCGCGAACACGGTGCCGCCCTCGCCGTCGGCGCGGCCCTGCGCGATGCCGAGATGGACGAGGCAGTCGACCGCGTCGAGGTGGACCGCCGAGATCGATGCCCGGTCCGCCAATGCCGCCTGCGGCGCGTCCGCGCAGGCCTCCGGCAGGGCGGCCGCGGGCCGGACGGGGCCGAGCACGGCGCCCACGAGTCCCGCGGTGACCACCGCTCCGACCACCCGGCTCCGCATCACGCGCCCCCTCGTCGACCGCACGACACGCTAGTGCGACACGGTGACCCCGCGACTACGGTCGTCGCAGAGCAGCACCTCGGTTTCGATCGCGTGCAGGCGAGGTGGAGGCACTGCTGGTGGAGGGCGGGGCGGACGTGGCGGGGCCCGAGCGCGCAGCCTCGCGGCCGCGACCGCTGCTGCTCGGCTGGCTGGCGGCGATCGGCGTCGATCTGTTCTTCAACGCCGGCGTGTTCACGCCGCTGTTCGACCAGGCGCGCGAACCCGGTCTACTTCCCGACGACGTGCTCTTCCGTCGTATCCCGATCGCCTACCTCGTCACGGGGTTCGCGGTCGCGGCGCTGGCGTGGCTGCTGGACAGGACGAGGCCGGCCGGTCCCCGCGTCGGCATGCTCGTGGGGGGTGCGCTGGGACTCCTGTTCGGCATGACCGGGGTCGTCTGGCTGTGGACGGCCATCGAGATGACGGGGCTGTTCGTGGCGGCCGGCGTGGTCGTCCAGATCGGCCAGATGGCTGCCGCCGGCGCGGTCCTGGGTGCCGCTGCCGGCCGCACGGACCCGCGACGGATCCTGCGCATGACCCTGGCCGGCATCGCGATCGCCGTGGTCGGCGCCGTCATCGCCCAGAACGTGCTGGGCTGACATCGGCAGGTGATGGTCGCTCGCCGCCTGTCGGAGGGTTCACACCTCGGTCAGGATGGCGTCGAGCGGGGCGGGCACGCGATCGAGGTCGAGCGCCTCGACCAACAAGCGTCCGTACCGAACCTTCCGACCCGAGCGGATCCCGAGGAACCGATGCAGGTGTGCCTCGATCGGCCGCCCGCGCTGCGCAGGCTGCCGCTGGAACGTCCTGAACCGGGCGGCCTCGCCGTCCCGCTCGAGGATGCGCAACACGGCGTCCACACCGAGGGCGCGCAGCAGTTCGTCCTCGAGGTCGCGGCGGCAGACGTGGAACCCATCGACCGTCAGATCCCCGTCGGCGGCCACGCCCGACGCCAGCAGCCCACGGCGAACCGCTCCGGCCTCGGCCTCGTCGTAGAGTCCGGCGAGGTGGAGTCCCGCGCCTCGCGGCCCCAGAACGGCCACGTAGTGCCCGATGTTGGTGGCCCCGCCCAGTGCGACGACGGCGACGCCCTCGGCCTCGAGGTCGCGGCCCCGTCGCGCCGCCAGCGCGCGGACCGCGGCCTCGTCGCTGCGGCCCTCGACGAGTATCGCTGCGCGCGGCGTGGCCGCCACCACCGCTTCCGCGGCGCTGGCGACTCCCTGCGGCACGTTGCTGCTCATGGCGCCAGCCTGCCCGGGCACCCCGTGCCGCGCCATCCGGCTGCGCGCCCACCCGCGCTCGGGGTCCGCCTGTTGGTAGGGACGTTAGATGTCGGCCGGCCCCGCGCCGAAATTCCGGCCGATTCTGCCCGGGCACGCGCGCACGGCCTGTTCGTGCCGTCGCCGCGTCCGTAGCGTCCAGTGCCTCGTGCTCGGGAGGTCGAGGGTGGGTCGGTTCGTGTTGGGCATCGCAGAGATCGATCGGACGCAGGTCGCGGTCGTCGGTGGCAAGGGGGCAGGTCTGGGCGAGCTGTCGCGGGTCGAGGGCGTTAACGTCCCACCCGGCTACTGCGTGACCACGGACGCCTTCCAGCGCTTCATGGCCGAAGTGCCGTCGACCGACGCCCGGCTCGAACGCCTGTCGCAGCTGGATCCGGACGACCGCGAGGCGATCGGCTCGCTCGGTGCCGAACTCCGTGCGACCATCGAGCAGGCGGCCGTCCCCGACGAGCTGGCGGCCGCGATCGTCCGCCCGCTGACCCGGTGGGGCGATCAGGCGGCGTACGCCGTGCGGTCCAGCGCGACCGCCGAGGACCAGCCGACCGCGTCGTTCGCCGGCCAGCACGACACGTACCTGAACGTGTCCGGCCCGGCGGGCGTCCTGCAGCACGTCCAGCGGTGTTGGGGCTCGCTCTTCACCGAGCGGGCGATCGCCTACCGCGTCCGCCACGGCATCGACCATCGCGGGGTCCACATGGCGGTCGTCGTGCAACAGATGGTCGATGCCCAGGCCTCGGGCGTGATGTTCACGGCCGATCCCGTCACCGGTCACCGCAACGTCGTCTCGGTCGAGGCCGTCGTCGGCCTCGGCGACGCGCTCGTCTCCGGCCGCGTGAACCCGGACGTCTACGCGGTCCGCGGCGACGAGGTCGAGTCGACCGCCGCCCAGCCGAAGCCGGTGCTGACCGCGCCGCAGGTGCTGCGACTGGCGATGCTGGGCCGGCACATCGAGGAGCACTTCGGCCGGCCCCAGGACATCGAGTGGTGCGTGGCCGACGACGAGTTCCAGATCGTGCAGAGTCGGCCGATCACCACCTTGTTCCCGCTCCCCGAGGTCGTCGACGACGACTTCCGCGTCTACGTCTCGGTCGGACACCAGCAGATGATGACCGACGCGATGCAGCCGCTTGGCCTCTCGCTGTGGCAGGCGACCACGCCGCGACCGATGTTCGTGGCGGGCGGACGACTGTTCGTCGACGTCGCCCGGGAACTGGCATCGCCGACCGCGCGCGCCGCCCTGGTGAACGGGTTCGTCAGGTCCGATCCGCTGATCGGCACCGCGCTGCAGGCGATCGTCGAGCGCGGCGAGGTGCCACCCGGGCCGACCGGCGACGAGCCCGCCCGACCGCCGGCCGGGACCCAGCCCGGTTCGATCGAGACCGATCCCGCGGTCGTCGCCGACCTGATCGAGACGGCCCGGGATTCGCTCGCCGCCCTCGAGCATCGCATCCGCACGGTCTCCGGGCCGGCGCTGGTCGAGATGATCCTCGCCGACCTCGACGAGTTGCGCCGCAACGTGCTCGGACCGCGCAACCTCCAGGCCATCATGACCTCGATGGACGCCACCTGGTGGCTCAACGAGCACCTCGAACGGTGGCTCGGTGAGAAGAACGTGGCCGACACGCTGGCGCAGTCCGTGCCCGACAACGTGACCGCCCAGATGGGTCTCGCGCTGCTCGACGTCGCCGACGTGATCCGCCTCCATCCCGCCGTGGTGACCTTCCTCGACTCGGTCGAGGACGACGACTTCCTCGCCGATCTGCCCGACGTCGAGGGAGGGCAGGCTGCGACAGACGCGATCCTCGCCTTCCTCGACACCTACGGCATGCGGTGCGTCGGGGAGATCGACGTGACGCGGCCCCGGTGGCGGGAGCGTCCCACGGCGCTCCTTCCGGCCATCCTCGCCAACGTGCGCAACGTCGAACCGGGTGCCGCGACGCGGCGCTTCGAGCACGGCCGGCAGCAGGCCGAGGACAGGGCGCGCGACCTGGTCGAGCGCCTACGGCAGTTGCCTGACGGCGAGGCGAAGGCGGCCGAGACCCGGCGGATGATCGACCGGCTACGGACCTTCGCGGGGTACCGCGAATACCCGAAGTACCACCTCGTGAGCCGCTACTTCGTCTACCGGCAGGCGCTGCTGGCCGAGGCCGACCGCCTCGTCGAGGGCCGCGTGCTGCACCGTCGCGAGGACGTGTACCACCTCACGCTCGACGAACTCCGCGAGGTCGCGCGGAGCGGTCGGGTGGACGAGGCGCTGCTGCGTGCCCGCGCCGAGGACTTCGTCGCGCACCAGGCGTTGACCCCGCCGCGGGTCTTCACCTCGCACGGCGAGGTCGTCACCGGGACCTACCAGCGCGACGACGTGCCGGCCGGCGCGCTCATCGGCCTGCCCGTCTCCGCCGGCACCGTCGAGGGACGCGCCCGGATCGTCCTCGACCTCGCCGCGGCCGACCTCGAGGCCGGTGACATTCTCGTCACGCCCTACACAGACCCGAGCTGGACGCCGGTGTTCCTCTCGATCAGCGGACTCGTGACCGAGGTGGGGGGCCAGATGACCCACGGCGCGGTGATCGCCCGCGAGTACGGGCTGCCGGCGGTCGTGGGGGTGGAGGGCGCCACCCGGCTGATCCGCGACGGGCAGCGCATCCGCGTCCACGGCACCGACGGCTACGTCGAACTCCTGCCCTAGTCCGACGCGGGTCGAACGAGGCGAGGGGCGTCGAGGTCGGTGTTGTCGACCACGAAGGTGGCGCGCTCGTGGGGCCGGCACGTCCGCAGGTAGAGGCGCTGCCCCTCGACGTAGCGGTGGTTGGCCGGCGACCTCGGGTCCGGGTCGCCGTAGCCGCGGGACGCGCCGCGGGGGACCGACACCTCGAAGGGCACGTCCAGCCACACCGACAGGTCCCAGAAGTCGACCAGTTCGTCGCGGTGCAGGAAGATGCCGTCGACGAGCAGCACCGCCGGGTCCGCCACCACCTCGATCGGGGCATCGACGGCGGCGTCGCGGTCTACGTCGTGGATCGCCAGCACCCCCCGCCGGTCGCCCCCCGGCCGCAACGGCTCGAACAGCAGCCGACGCATCGCGTCGTAGTCGTACGAGTCGAGGAAGAAGCCCTCGGGGGAGTGGCGGCCCCGCCGGTGGCGCTCGGCGGCCGGACGGTGGAAGCCGTCGACCGACGCCCGGACCGTCACGATTCCGCGGACGGTGAGCACCACGGCGAGTTCGTCGGCGAGGTGGGTCTTGCCGGCACCATCGACCCCGTCGATGCCCACGGACACGATGTCGCTGCCGTGCCGTTCGACGATCGCCTCGGCGAGGGCGTCGAGGACGGCACGTCGGGCCGGCGTGCTCAGGACGCCTCCGGCATCGTCACGAAGTCGACCAGTTCCTCGACCGCCCGGATCAGGGAACGGTCGAGGTCGCGCCACGTGGTGACCGAGGTCCGGATGCGACGCCACAGTTCCTGGTGGTCGGGGAACCCCAGGCGGGTCGCCACGCCGGTCTTCCAGTCCTCGCCCATCGGCACCTGCGGCCACGCCTCGATGCCGATCACCTCGGGTCGGACCGCCTCCCACACGTCGACGAACGGGTGACCGGTCACCAGCACGTGGGGATGGCGGACCGACGCGGCCAGCCGCGACTCCTTGGTGGTACCGACCAGGTGGTCGAGCAGGATGCCGAGGCGACGCTGGGGCCCCGGCGCGAAGTCGCGCACGACTGCCTCGAGGTCGTCGGCGCCGTGCAGGACGTCGACCACGACACCCTCGACGCGCAGGTCGTGGCCCCAGACCTGTTCGACCAGTTCGGCGTCGTGGACACCCTCGACCAGGATGCGGCTGGCGCGGGCGACGCGGGCCCGGTGGTCGGTGACCGCCACGGACCCGCTGTTGGACACCGCCGGCGTTGCGGGCGCAGGGCGCGGGCCCGCAGTGGCGGGCAGCACGAGACGCACCTGGCGGTCGTCGACGTGGAAGAGGCCCGGTTCGAGCGAGAACCGGCGCTCGCGGCCACGGCGGTCGCGCAGCACGACCTCGCGGGCGCTCGCCCCGACCACCTCGCCGACGAAGCCGCCGTCGGCCTCGACGAGCAGGCCGCGTCGGACCTCGACCGTGGGAATCTCGCGACGGTGGGCGCGTGGGTCGGCGAGGACGTCGTCGCCGTACGGGTCCCTGGACACGGGGGTCAGGGGGCCGGGACGGCGTGCGGCGCGACGACCTCCTCGAGCGCGCCGGTCGCGACGTCGAAGACGTAGCCGGCCAGGCCGAAGTCGTCGGGTCGGTCGGGCCAGTTCTCGAGGATCGGCGCATCGTCGCGCAGCGCGCGGCCCGGGTCGACGAACGTGTGCCACTGCGTCCGGTCGGGCGTGCGACCCATCGCGTCCGACAGGCGGGTCGTGATGTCGTCCTCGGGGTCGCGGACACCGCAGTCGGTGTGCGTGATCTGGATCACCGAACGTGTCCCCAGCAGGGCCGCGGACAGGGTCAGCGAGCGCAGCGCGTCAGCGGTCACCCGCCCACCCGCGTTGCGGATCACGTGCGCCTCGCCCAGGTCGAGTCCGAGGACGGCGAACACGTCGATGCGCGAGTCCATGCAGGTCAGCACGGCCAACTTCCGGGCCGGCCGGACCGGCACGTGTCGGTGACGACCCCCCGCCACGTAGTCGGCATTGGCCTGCGTCAGCTGGTCGAAGACGGTCAGGTCCACGCGGTTTCCTTCAGGATTCGGCTTCGGCGTCGCGGGCGCGAGCCGCGATGGTGCGTACGAGCGTGTCGCGTTGCTCGAGCAGCACACGGCGCAACGGCCGGGGCAGGTCCTCGCGCTCGAGCGTGGCGTCGACCGTCGTGAGCAGCTCCTCCGAGGGGGCCCAGTGCGGGAACATGCCCTCGGAGAATTCCAGCGCCCAGTCCAGGGAACGCTCGCGCCAGACGGGGTCGAGCACCTCGAAGTAGCGCGAGGTGAAGGGCGCCAGCAGGTCTTCCTGGTCGAGCTGGTTGAAGCCGCCCCAGACGTGGCGGGACACCGTGTGCGACAGCGTGGTGTCCTCGAGCAGACGCGACCAGGCGGCCTCCTTCGCCCGCAGGTCCGGACGGATGGCCCGGGCGGTGGCCGCCTGCCGATGGCCGAGGTCGGTGTCGTCGCGTTCGAGTTCGGCTGCGATCCGGTCCTCGTCGACGTCACCTGCCCGTGCGAGGCAGGTGAGCAGATGCCAGCGCAGGTCCGTGTCGAGCTCGACACCCTCGAAGGTCAGCTCGCCGTCCAGCAGCCTGCGCACGTCGGCGAGCTGTGCCTCGTCGGCGCGGGCGGTGGCAGCCCAGTGGCGCAGGACTGCGAGTTGGTGGTCGCCGCCGGGCGCCAGGTCCGGAAGCAGCGCCCGGGCATGGTTGGCCAGACGGGCCAGCAGGGCCTGTCGGTTGGCCGGGTCGCCGTAACGCTCCGCCGCACCTGCGGCGCGCAGGAGCAGTCGCTGCAGCACCCCGACCTCGGTCTCGGACGCAACGTTGCTGGTGACGAGTTCGACGTAGCGACGCGACGGCAGCCGGGCGTCGCGGACCATGTCCCAGCTCGACGACCAGACCTGCGCCCGTGCGAGCGGGGAGACGAGGTGCTGCAGGTCACGGGTCAGGACCTCGGTGCTGGTCGGGTCGATCTCGACCTTGGCGTAGGTGAGGTCGTCGTCGTTGAGCAGCAGCACGTCGCCGGCGGCGACGCCGACGAGCTCCTTCACCGGTGTGCGCTCGCCCTCGACGTCGAGTTCGACCCGCTGGTCGCGGACCAACCCGTCGTCGGTGCGGCGATAGACACCCACCGCGACGCGGTGCCGGCGCAGGATCGGCTCGCGTGTCGGGACACCGGGCAGGCCGTGCCACGTCGGCGCGGGGGCGGACTGCACGATGGTGACGTCGGCGTAGGTGCCGTCGTCGGCGATCTCGATCTCGGGTGCGAGGGTGTTGACGCCGGTCGTCAGCAGCCATTCGTCGCGCCAGGCGGCCAGGTCACGTCCGCTCGCCCGCTCGAGCGCGGCCAGGAAGTCGGTCAGGTCGGTGTTGCCCCAGGCGTGGCGCTCGAAGTAGTCGCGCACGCCGGCGAGGAACTCCTCCTGACCGACCCAGGCGACCAGCTGGCGCAGCACGGACGCGCCCTTGGCGTACGTGATGCCGTCGAAGTTCTGGTGCACCGACTCGACGTCGGGCATCTGGTCGGCGACCGGATGGGTGGACGGCAACTGGTCCTGCATCTTCGCCCACGCCTTCTCGGCGTCGAGGAAGGTGACCCAGGCGTTGGTCCAGCGTGTGGCATCGGCCTGGGCCAGGACGGCCATGAAGGTCGCGAACGACTCGTTGAGCCACAGGTCGTCCCACCATCGCATGGTCACGAGGTCGCCGAACCACATGTGCGCCATCTCGTGCAGGATGGTCTCGGCGCGCCGTTCGTGGTTGGCGTCGGTGACCTTGCTGCGGAAGACGTAGATCTCCGAGAAGGTGATCGCGCCCGGGTTCTCCATCGCACCGGCCGAGAACTCGGGCACGAACAACTGGTCGTACTTGCCGAAGGGGTAGGGCGTGTCGAAAACGTCCTCGAAGTAGTCGAGGCCCTGCTTCGTGACCGCGAAGACCTCGTCGGCGTCGAGGTGTTCGGCAAGTGAGCGGCGCACGTACAGGCCGAGCTCCATGCCGCGGTGCTCGTCGGTCACCTCGGCGTACGAACCGGCGACCACCGCCGTGATGTAGGTGGGCAGCACCGGCGTGATCTCGAACTCCCACCGGCCGGCCGCACCCTCGTCGGGCCGTTCGAGCGCACGTCCGTTCGAGACGACCACCCACTCCTCGGGGGCGTCGACCGACAGCTCGAACGTCGTCTTGATGTCGGGCTGGTCGAAGCACGCGTAGACCTGGTGGGCCTCGAACGGCTCGAACTGGCTGTGCAGGTAGACACGATCGTCGACCGGGTCGACGAAGCGGTGCAGACCCTTGCCCTCGTGGCGGTACTCCATCGTGGCCACGACGGTGAGCTCGTGGTCACCGGCTTCGAGGTCGGCGAGTTGGATCCGGGTCGCCTCGACGATCGTGTCCAGGTCGAGTTCGATCCCGTCGAGCTCGACGCGCTCGACCAGCCGGGCGGTGCAGTCGACGAACGTCGTGCCCGCCTCGCCGAGCCTGAAGTGGAGGTCCGACCGCGAGCCGAACGTCTCCTTGCCCGTCGTGAGGTCGAGGTGGACGCGGGTGCGGACATCGCTGATCCGGCTCGCGCGCGCTCGCGCGTCGTCGCGCGTCAGGTTCTCGCGGACGGCGGCGTGGATGTCGGCGTCGTTGGCGTCATGGCTGGGCAACGGTCGTCCTCGGAGGGGAGCGGGGAATGCGGCCGCAGGCTACGCCAGGAGCCCGCGGGGCGAGGAACGTCGGCGAGCGACGACCGCCCGTCACGTGCCCGGCGGCGCGTCGGGTGGACTCGCCGGCGCGCCGTGACGGCCCGCCCCGTCCCGGAAGCGTGCGACGTCGGCCATGCCGCCGGCCTCGATGGCCGCCACACCGCCGTCGTGTTCGGCCAGCAGCGCCTCGGGGACGGGGAGGTCGAAGGCGGCACGGGTCGCGGCGAGGTCGGCCCGCAGCGTGGTCTGGGGCAGTCGGGCCAACTCGTGGCCGAGCGCGACGGCTGCCGCCAGCGACCGGCCCGGTGGGGCGATCGAGGTCACCAGCCCCATCGACAGGGCCTCGTCGGCCCCGACGGCGCGGCCGGTGAGGATCAGGTCCATGGCCCGACCGAGACCGACGATGCGCGGCAGCCGGACCGTGCCACCGTCGATGAGCGGCACGCCCCACCGGCGGCAGAAGACGCCCAGCACCGCGTCGCGGGCCATGACGCGCAGGTCGCACCACAGTGCGAGTTCGAGGCCACCCGCGACCGCGTGGCCTTCGATGGCCGCGATCACGGGTTTCACGCCGTGACGCCGCGTCGGACCCATGGGGCCCCGATCGTCGCGCGTGAGTTGGTTGCCCCGGTCCGGATCGCCGACCGCGTGCAGGTCAGCTCCGGCGCAGAAGGTCCCGCCGGCCCCGGTCAGCACGACGACGGAAATGTCCGGATCGGCGTCCGCGGCCGCGATGGCGTCGCGCAGGGCCGAGGCGGTCGGGCCGTCAACGGCGTTGCGGACCTCCGGCCGGTCGATGGTGACGACCGCGACGGCGTTGTCGGTCTCGAGATGCACGCTCATGGGAGGAATCGGCCTCGGCCGCGTCGAACAGGCAGTCGGAGCGAACCTAGCGCTGTCGGGGCCCGTCTCACCTACGGTGACGAGCGGCCCGCTTGCTAGGCTCCGCGCGAGAACGGAAGCGGCCCCGGCGTTCCGCCAGGCACGGCTTTCGACGACGGGATGGGAGAGCCACACATGCAGGAGTACACCAGTCCTGGCGAGGCCAGCGTCGCCGAGGACGCCAACCTCACCGGTCCGCTGTTCGAGGCCGCACGCACCACCCCCGACCGCCTCGCCGTCGCCCACCGCGTCGGCGACCGGTTCGTCGACTGGACCACCCGCCAGTTCGTCGACGAGATCACGGCCGTGGCCAGGGGCCTGATCGGCCTCGGGATCGAGCCCGGCCAGCGCGTGTGCATCATGTCGTCGACCCGGCTCGAGTGGACCATCCTCGACTATGCGATCTGGGCCGCCGGGGCGGTCACGGTGCCCATCTACGAGACCTCGTCGGCCGAGCAGGTCGAATGGATCGTCTCGGACTCCGACGCCGTCGCGATCGTCATCGAGACCCCCGAGTTGCGTTCGATCTACGGCGAGGTGGCCGACAAGCTGCCGGGCTGCGGCCATGTCTTCGTGATCGAAGAGGGCGGCATGGACGCCATCAAGGCGGCCGGTGCCGATGTCAGCGACGACGACGTGCTCGCCCGGGCCGCGGCCGTGAAGGCCGATGATCTCGCGACGCTCGTGTACACCTCGGGCACCACGGGACGGCCCAAGGGCTGCGAGCTCACCCACCGCAACTTCGTCTGGAACGTCGCCCAGAGCGAGTCGGCCATCCGCGACCTGATGCGCGAGGGCGAGAGCACACTGCTGTTCCTGCCGCTGGCCCACATCTTCGCCCGCTACATCCAGGTCGCGGTCATCCACGCGGGCGTCAAGCTCGGCTATTCGACCGGCATCCCGCAATTGCTCGAGGAGTTGGCGCTGTTCAAGCCGACCTTCCTGCTCGCCGTGCCGCGCGTGTTCGAGAAGGTGTTCAACGGCGCCCAGCAGAAGGCGCACGGTGACGGCAAGGGCAAGATCTTCGACAAGGCCGCCGCGGTGGCCGAGCAGTTCTCGCGCGAGCAGGCGGCCGGCAAGGTCGGGCTGGGCACGAAGGTGCTGCACGGGCTGTTCGACAAGCTGGTCTACGGCAAGCTCCGCCACGCGCTGGGCGGCAACGTCCGCTACGCGGTGTCGGGTGGCGCGGCCCTCGGTGAGCGTCTCGGCCACTTCTTCAACGGCATCGGCGTGCTCATCCTCGAGGGTTACGGCCTGACCGAGACGACCGCACCCGCGACCGTCAACCGTCCCGACGCCTTCAAGATCGGCACGGTCGGCAAGCCGCTGCCGGGTACCTCGGTCAAGATCGCCGACGACGGCGAGGTCCTGCTCAAGGGCGGACAGATCTTCGCCGGCTACTACAACAACGACGACGCCACCCGTGAGGTGCTCGAGTCCGACGGGTGGTTCCACACCGGCGACCTCGGCCAGCTCGACGGCGAGGGCTACCTGCGCATCACGGGCCGCAAGAAGGAGATCCTGGTCACGGCCGGCGGCAAGAACGTCGCGCCGGCCATCCTCGAGGACCGCATGCGGGCCCACGCACTGATCAGCCAGTCGATGGTGGTCGGCGACGGCAAGCCCTTCATCGCCGCGCTCATCACGATCGACCCCGAGGCCTTCACCGGCTGGGCCGAGGCGAACGGCAAGTCCGGCAAGACCGTCGCCGACCTCGTCGACGACGCCGAGTTGCAGGCCGAGGTGCAAAAGGCCGTCGACGAGGCCAACCAGGCCGTGTCGAAGGCCGAGTCGATCCGCACGTTCCGGATCCTGCCCGAGGACTTCGAGGTCGGCATCGAGCTGAGCCAGAAGATGTCGGTCAAGCGCCACGTCGTGTCCGAGAAGTACGGCCACGTGATCGAGGACATCTACTCGGGCGCCAAGAGCTGACGCCGGCGGCCGGCTGCCGGGCCCGTGGGGTCCGGCGGCCGCGCGCGCTGCGGCCACGCGACGCCGGGTGCTTGCAACCCGGCCGTTCGTCCAAGTAGACCACGTCTACTACCTGGGTAGTCGCCCACGTTGCAGGACCCGCTGCTGGGAGGCATCGGGTGCTCGGGGCAGGCGACACCCGTTCGAGCGGACAAGGAGATACCGCATGCGTCAACGCATCCGCGGGGCCGCTGCTCTGGCAGCGATCGCGCTTGTGGCCACAGCCTGTGGCGGCGATTCCGACACCGACGACCCGGCAGAGGGCACCGACACGACCGAGGAGTCGGGCGAGGGCACCGAGGGCGAGGACGAGGGAGCCGCGACCGGGGACGACGTCCTCGTCGTCGGCACGACCGAGCGCCCCAGCACCATCGACCCGGCCGAGGTCTACGAGAAGATGGCCTCGGACTTCTTGTTCAACACCACCGACCGCCTCGTCGAGCTCGAGCCGGGCACCGGCGACGCGATCCCGGGTGTGGCCGAGAGCTGGGAGATCTCTGACGACGCGCTGACCTACACGTTCACCCTCCGCGAGGGCGTGACGTTCCAGGACGGGTCCGAACTGACCTCCGAGGACGTCAAGTTCTCGCTCGAGCGCGCGCTCAACATCAACCACCCCGACAGCGCGTCGTTCCTGATCTCGAGCATCGAGTCGATCGAGGCGCCCGACGACCTGACCGTGGTCATCACCACCTCGCAGCCGAACGTGACCTTCCTGTCGCGTCTGGCCTACACGGTGGCGACGATCGTGCCGAGCGACGGCGACGTCTACACCGCGCCCGACGGCCCGCTCGGTAGCGACGGCGAGCCGCCGTCGGCCGAGGAGGCCGACGAGTACATCGTGGGTGACACCATCGTCGGTTCCGGCGCGTACGAGATGACCGAGTTCAGCCCCGACACCGGTGCCACCCTCGAGGCGTGGGACGGGTACTGGGGCGAGGCGCCCGCCATCTCGACCATCCAG
>DATHUR010000180.1:0-19094 GCA_035462025.1 Egicoccus sp.
GCGGCGGCGACGGCGGCGACGATGTCGGGGTCGTTGGGCGAGAACACGTTGCCGGCCGGCACCACGACGGTGTCGGCCGTGGTCAGGGCGTCGAGGTCCGCGGTCGTGTGCAACTGCGCGCCACCGTGGAGGGTGACCCGGCGGCCGGAGGCGACCAGTTCGAACTCGTAGTCCCATTCGGGGATCTCGGGACGCTCGATCCCGAACACCTCGGCGGCGACGGCGAACTCGAAGGGGTTGGCGTCGTCGATGACCAGGGCCGCGACCTTGTGCCCCATGGCAGCACCTCGATGTCGGACGGGAACGTTTGGCAGGATCGTTTCGAGCATCGTCACTCCTGCCAATCGTCGTTGTCAAGTGCCACGGGCACAGTGGGGTCACCGAAGAAGGAGGCCGCGCATGCGTCGCCCGAGTTCCCCGTTCGTCCACGCCAGCCGCCCGGCGGCACCCACGCCCCTGCGTCGTCGCCTCGACGAGTTGGCGGACGCCGTCGTGCGCGACCTCGAACGTGGCGCGTTGGCGGCGGCGTGGGCCCGCACACGGGCCCTCGAACGCGAAGCCGACCCCGCCGGCGCCGGCGCCGCGGCCGAGCCCGTGCCCCCGGCACCGGTGATCGGTCGGCGGTTCGCCGCCGCGCACCGCCGGCTGCTGTCCGACGTCGCGGCGCGCGACCCGGCGCGGGCGGGACTGCGGACCCACCCGGCGGCCTGACCGCCGGACCCGCCGGGAGCCTCGCTCAGAGGTGCGCCCGGGCATCGGCGACCGCCTGCCGGAGTCCCTCCTCCGGCACCGGCCGCGCCAGCAGGAACCCGCAGGCGGCGTCGCAGCCGAGGTCGCGCAACACCGTGAGCTGCTCGGGGGTCTCGACCCCCTCGGCGACGACCTGGCTGTCGATGGCGTGGGCGAGGTCGATGATCGCGGCGACCGTGGCCGTCCCGGCGTTGGTACCGAGATCGGCGACGAAGCTGCGGTCGACCTTGAGCACGTGGAAGGGCAGCGTGCGCAGGCGGGCCAGCGAGCTGTATCCGGTTCCGAAGTCGTCGATCGCGAGTTGGATGCCAGCGTCGGCGAGCACGACCAGGTCGGCGACCATGCGCGGCGTGTCGTCGCTGAGCACCGATTCGGTCATCTCGAACCCGACGCGCGACGGTGCCACGCCGAGGTCGTCGAGCTCGCCCAGGACCCGCTCGGCGAATCCGGGTCGGGCGAGCTGCCGGACCGACACGTTGACCCACCCGATCCAGTCGAGGCCCTGCTCGGACCACCGGCGGACGGTCTCGAAGGCCGACGAGACGCACCACGCACCGAGCGGCTCGATCAGGCCGGTGTCCTCGGCCAGCCCGATGAACGTCCCGGGCGCCACGAGTCCGCGTTCGGCGTGTTGCCATCGCACGAGGGCCTCGACGCCCCGCACCTGACCGGAGCGCAGGTCGAAGGCCGGTTGGTGGTGCAGCACGAAGTCGCCGGCCTCGACCGCCTGCCGCAATTCGACCTCGAGGCGGAGCCGCGCCGCGACCTGGTGGTGTGCCTCCTCGTCGTAGAGGGCACTGCGATCGCGGCCGGCGTCCTTGGCGCGGTACAGCGCGACGTCGGCGGTGCGCAGGATCTGGTCCGGGTCGTCGCCGGCGGCCATCCGTGCGATCCCGACGCTGGCGGTGGCGTACAGGCGGTGCTCGACGACGTCGAACGGGACGCGGAGGCGCTGCAGGATCCGATCGGCGATGTGCTGGCCGAGGTCGAGGTCCGCGCCGGGCAGCAGCACGACGAACTCGTCGCCGCCCATCCGCGCCACGGTGTCCCCGGGCCGAACGGCGGTACGTAACCGGGCGGCGACCTCGACGAGGAGGGCGTCGCCGATGCCGTGCCCGAGCGAGTCGTTGATCTGCTTGAACCGGTCGACATCGAGGAACAGCACGATGCCGTTGCGCGTCGCCTCGGCGAGCAGATCGGCGACCAGGCGTCGGTTGGCCAGGCCCGTCAGTGCGTCGTGAGTCGCCTGGTGCGCCAGCGTGCGCTGGGCCCGCTGCGCCTGTTGCCGGGCGGCCTGCTCGGCCTTCAGCAGGCGTTCGCGTTCCTGTTCCTGCCGGCGGCGCTGTCCGATGTCGCGGAAGTACACGGCGAGGCCGGTGGTCGGCAACGGATAGACGCGCACCTCCGACCACAGCCCCAGGGGGGCGTAGTAGGTCTCGAACACCTCGGGCTCGCGTGTCGCGGCGACCCGCCGGTACGCCGCGTCGAAGGCGGGATCGCTCGGGAACGCGTCCCACAGTTCGCGACCGAGCAGATGTTCGCGCGAAGTGCCGAGGAGGCGTTCCGCCTCGGCGTTGACGTAGGTGAAGCGCAACGCGTCGTCGAGGGCGTAGTAGGCGTCGGTGATGACCTCGAGGGCGTCGGCGAGTTCGTGCCCGTACGGGCGTGCGCAGGCCGTGATGTCGACCATGGTGCCGACCAGGCTCGTGGATCCGGTCTCGGCCTCGCGGCCGCGGACCAGCACCTGGCGTCCCTCGGCCGTCCCGGTGACGCGGAAGCACGCATCGACCGACCCGTCCGGGGCGGTCAGGGCCGTCGCGACGCGGTCGCGGTCCCCGGGGTGCACCAGGTCCAGCCAGGTCGCGAGCGAGAAGCAGGGCGGGGTGTCGACGCCCAGGATGTCGCACGTCGTCGCGTCCCACACCACGTCGCCGGTGCGACGGTCGAGGGCCCACCGGCCGATGCGCCCGGCCTCGACGGCCTGCGCGAGGCGCTGGACGCCGTCTGCGTTCTCGCCGGCACCGTGCATGGCGCCTCCCCCCGCGAGTCGGGGTACGGAAGCGTAGCTGTCATCGCCGGGTGCCGCGCCGGGAATCAGACGACGAGCGCCGACAACAGCGCGTCGAGGACGTCACGGATCGACACGACACCGACGGGTTCGTCCCGCCGCGTGACGACCAGGTGACGGATCCCGGCGTCGCGCATCAGGCGGGCGGTCTCGTCGAGCGTGGCCGACTCCGGCACGCTGAGCACGTCGGGGCTCGCGTGGTCGGCGACGCGTTCGATCGCGAGGTCCGCGCCGTCCGCGACGGCGGCGACCAGATCGCGTTCGGAGATCACCCCGCGGATCCCGTTGGGGCCGACGACGACGAGCAGTCCGAGTTCGTCCGCGGTGAGCAGTCCCGCCGCTTCCTCGAGGGTCGCGCTCGGCGACACGATGGCGATCGGCGTCCGCACGACGTTCGCGACGGTGGTGGCTTGGCCCCGCATGTCGACCTCCTTGGTTGGGCAGGCCCCCTGGGGGTTCTGGGCTCGGGAGGCAACGGTCGCCCATGCCCGTCGACGCAGGCAGGGCCACAGGTCCCGTCCGGGTGGGACCCCCCGAACGTGGCTATCCGTCGAGGAGGCGCCGCTTCTGACGCTCGAACTCGACATCGCTGAGGTGGCCACGTTCGCGCAGGGTGGCGAGCCGTTCGAGTGCCTCGACCGGGTCGAGACCGCGGCTACCGGCGCGCTGGTCGAGCATGCGCAACTCGCGGGCGGCGTACACCTCGTGCTGGAAGCCTTCGGGGTCGGGGATGTCGTGCAGTTCGCTGCGGCCCTGGCTGCCGGCCGCCTCGAGCACGACGTCGCCGTAGCGCAGCAGCCGTTCGAGGACCGACTGGCTGAACAACACATTGGTGACCTGCTCGAGTGGGATCTCGACGCCGGTGCGCGCGATCATCCCCTTGCGCACGACGATGCGTTCGGTCGTGAGCACGTATGCGGTGAACCACCACGACAGCACCGACCGGGCCGCGAACAGCACCCACAGCCCGACGGCCACGCCGACGGCCACCCACTCCCACGGCGGATCCAACGCCGCGAACGCCGCCCCTCCCAGCGCCGCGAGCAGCATGGCCCAGAACAGGGCGGGCAGCAGCACCTTCCAGTGGGGACGGAACAGCAGCAGCACCTCCTCGTCGTCGGAGAGCAGCCGCTCGGGGTAGCGCATGGCGGTCCTCGTTCCAGCATCGTGACGCGGGCGCGCCACGGCGCTGATGCTAGGAGGCCCGACCCGGCCGCGACAGCCGAAGTGCTCGATCCGTCCGGACCTTCGGCGACCGGATCGGGACTTGCCGCCCTGGCAATCCGTGGCCCGAAGGTGCATCGTGACCATGTTCAGTCGGTCAACCTCGAAAGGAGACCGTCATGGGCCTCATCGTCGTCGGCATCGACGCGTCGGACCACGCCAGGCGGGCCCTCGAATGGGCATTCGCCGAGGCCGAGTTGCGCGGCGCAGAACTCGAACTCGTCCACGCCTACGCCCGTCCCGAACCGATCTACTACCCCGGCATCATGGTCACCGACCTGCCTTCCGAAGCGGAGTTGCAGGCGGCGGCCCGCCAGGTCGTCGAGGACACGGTCGCCAAGATCGTTCCGCGGCCGGACGTGCCCTACACCGTGACCGTGCAGGCCGGCGGCCCCGCCGGCGTGCTCTGCGGCCGCGCCAACGACGCCGAACTGGTGGTCGTCGGTGCGAGGGGCCTGGGCGGCTTCCGCGGTCTGCTCCTCGGTTCGGTCAGCCAGCAGGTGGTCACCCACAGCCCGTGCCCCGTGGTGATCATCACCCCCGAGCGGCGTCACACCCCCGAGTGATCCACGTGTCGCGCGTGTCCCCGGCCGGGCCGACCGGCCGGGGATGCCCGGCTGCCCGGGCACGGTGGGGTGTCGCGTCCGGCCGCTAGGTTCGGCCCCTTCGCATCCCCGATCTCGAGGAGCCCGACGCGTGCAGGACCTGGGCGCGGCTGCCCTGGTGCGCGGCCGCGGTGTCCACCTCGGCGACCTGACCGCCGTGCTCGAGCGCCGCTACGGCGATCGGCCCGCGGTCGAGGACCCGGCACCGACCCCCGGCCGCGAGGTCGCGGCGTGGCGCAGCTTCCGGGATCTCGAGGCGGTTGTCGGCCGCTTCGCCCGCGTGCTCGACGACGACGGCGTGCGCTCCGGACAGCGCGTGCTCGTCGCGATCGACAACCGCCTCGACGTCGCGCTGTTGACGTTCGCGCTGGCCCGGCTGGGGGCCGTGGCCGTCCCCGTCAACCATCGCCTCGCCCCGGGCGAGTTCGCCGCGATCGCCCGGGCGGCGGACGCCGTCGCCGCGGTCGCCGACCCGGACGTCGTGCCGCGCCTGCCGGACGGTCTCGCGGTCCGCGACGCCGCCGACATCGGTCACCGCGCCGTGGATGCCGAGCCGATGGGGCCGACGGGTGGCGACCCTCGCGAGACGGCGGTGCTGCTGGCCACGTCGGGGACCACCGGGACACCCAAGGCCGCCGCACTGACCAGCCGCGGACTGCTCGGCGCCCTCGGACGGCTCGCCGTGTTGCCCGTCGGCCGCGGCGGCGGGCTGCGGGGCGGTCGCGACCTGGTCCTGGCGACGTTGCCGCTGACCCACGTGATGGGGTTCTCGGTCCTGCTCGGCAGCCTGTCCGCCGGCGTCCCACTCGTGCGGCGGTCGCGGTTCGACGCGGTCGAGACCCTCGAGTTGATCGAACGGCGCCGCCCGAACGTGGTGGTCGGCGTCCCGACCATGTACGCCGACCTCGAGGCCGCGATCGCCAACGCCGGCGGCGACGCGTTCGACCTGTCCAGCGTGCAGTTGTGGATCTCGTCGGCCGACGCGATGCCGCTCGACCGTGCCCGTCGGTTCCAGCGCTACGGCGCGATCGTGCAGGTCGCGGGCCGCCGCCTGGGCAGCGCCGCCTTCGTCGACATCTACGGCATGGTCGAGCTGTCGGGCCCGGCGGCCGTCCGCGTGCTGCTGCCGGGTCCGGCCGGGCCGCTGCCGACCCCGCCGGTGGCCGTGGCCCTGCCCGGTGTGCAGGTCCGCGCGGTCGACGAGCAGGGCCGACCGGTGCGCCCGGGCCGGACGGGGGAGCTGCAGTGGCGGGGCGGATCGGTACTGCGCCGCTACGAGGGCCAGCACGACCAGGACAGTCCGGACGCCGGGAACGGACCGGACGAGGTCGGGTGGTTCGCCAGCGGTGACGTCGGGCGCGTGTGGCGCGGCGGCGTGCTGCAGATCAGCGGGCGCAACCGCGACAGGCTCAAGGTGGGCGGGTTCTCGGTGTTCCCGGCCGAGGTCGAGCACGAACTGCGCGGTGCCCCCGGCGTGCGCGAACTGGCGATCGTCGGCCTACCCGACGACCGCAGCGGCGAGCGGGTCGTTGCGGCGGTCGTTCCGGCGGCCGACTTCGACGCCGACCGGTTCCTCACCTGGGCCGCCGAGCAGACCGCGGGATACCGCCGTCCCCGCGAGGCCGTCGTCGTCGATGCGATCCCTCGCGGCAACCATGGCAAGATCGACCGTGCCGCGACGACCGATCTGGTGGCGGCACACCTCGACGACGAGCCGGCAACGGGTAGCGCATGAAGACCACACGCCTGCGGCTGCCGGTCGTCGACGCGCGCGTCGCTGCGGTCACGGCCGTCGTGCACGCCCCCACAGGGCCGACGCGCCCGCCGGTCCTGCTCACGCACGGTGCGGGCGGCGACCTCGACGGTGACAGCCTCGTGGCCCTCGCCGAGGTGCTCGCGGGCCTCGGCAGCGTGGTGGTGCGCGCCAACCTGCCCTACCGCGAGGAGGGGCGTCGGGCGGCACCGCGCGCCGAGAGCTCCGTTGCCCCCTTCGTGTCGCTGTGGCGTTCGGCCGATCGTCTCCTGCGCGACGAGGGGCTGGCCGCCCCGGACACGAGCTGGTTGCTGGCCGGCAAGTCGTACGGCGGTCGGGTCGCCTCGCTCGCGGTGGCCGACGAACCGGCTGACGGTCCGACGCCGGCCGTGGCCGGCCTGCTGTTCTACGGCTATCCGCTGCACCCGCCCGGCAAGCCCGAGAAGCTGCGAGTGGCCCACTGGCCGCGGATCGGTGTGCCGTGCCTGTTCCTGCAGGGTGACCGCGACACGTTCAGCACCGGCGACCTGCTCGAGCGGCACCTGACGAAGCTGCCGCGCCGTGCGACGCTCGAGATGGTGCGTGGGGGCGACCATTCGCTGCGGGTGACGGGCAAAGCCAGCCCCGACGGCCGTCCGCGCAACGCGGTCACGGTGATCCGGGATCTCACGGGCGTGGTCGACGACTGGCTACGGTCGCTCTAGACCGGGCGAGGCGGGCTCGCCGGCGGCGTCGAGCGGCGGTGGTCACGATGCTCCGAGAGTTCCGGGAATTCATCAACCGCGGCAACTTCGTCGACCTCGCCGTCGGCTTCGTCATGGGCGTCGCCGTGACGGGCGTCGTCACCGCCATCGTCCAACGCCTGATCATGCCGGCCATCGCGGTCACCTTGGGTCAGCCCAACTTCGACTCGATCGGCGAGTTCGCCTGCACGGCGGAAGGTTGCGCCGGTTCGGTCGGTGCCGTGCTGACCGCGCTGGTCAACTTCCTGGTGATCGCGTTCGTGCTGTTCCTGATCGTGCGGGCCTACAACCGGCTGCAGCGGGCCGACCCGACCGAACCCGAACCCGAGGCCGACGCCGAGGACATCGTGCTCCTGCGCGAGATCCGCGACGCCCTCGTGCGACGCGACACGCCCTAGTCGTTGGCAAACCTCGCGGCGACGGCGCGGCGCACCGCGCGGCGTGCGGCCTCGTGCAGGGCGGCCTGGGACTCGGAGTCGCGCGATCCGAAGGAGCCCGGGCGCACGTGGCCCTGGGCGCGCGCGGTCGACGCGACCGCCTCGGCGACCACCGGCACGACCGAGCGGTCGAACGGTGAGGGGACCACGTAGTCGGCCGACAGATCGTCGCCGACGATCGAGGCGATGCCGTGGGCGGCCGCGACCTTCATCTCGTCGGTCACGGCCGTGGCGGCCGCGTCGAGCAGGCCGCGGAACAGGCCGGGGAAGCACAGCACGTTGTTGATCTGGTTGGGGAAGTCGGACCGTCCGGTCGCCATCACGCGGACGTGGCCGCGCGCCACGTCGGGGTGGATCTCGGGAGCCGGGTTGGCGAGCGCGAACACGATGCGGTCGTCCGACATCGTCTGCACCAGCTCGAGCGGCAGCGAGTCGGGCCCCGACACGCCGATGAAGACGTCGGCGCCCCGCAGCGCCACCTCCTTGCCGCCGGTGAGCTCACGCGGGTTGACCTGCTTCGCCAGGCGGCGACGGATCGGGTCGGTGCCCTTGCGCCGCGGTTCGACGATGCCCTCGATGTCGACCGGGACGATGTCCTCGACCCCGGCGGCGCGCAGCAGGTTGATGATGGCGACACCCGCCGAGCCGATGCCCTGCACGACGACGCGCAGCGACGACAGGTCACGCTCGACGACCTTGGCCGCATTGATCAGGGCCGCGAGCACGACCACCGCCGTGCCGTGCTGGTCGTCGTGGAAGACCGGGATGTCGAGCCGCTGGCGCAGCTTCCCCTCGATCTCGAAGCAGCGCGGGGCGGCGATGTCCTCGAGGTTGATGCCACTGAAGCCGCTGGCGATGCGAGCCACCGTGTCGACGAACGTGTCGGGATCCTGCTCGTCGACCAGGATCGGGTAGGCGTCGACGCCGCCGAAGGACTTGAGCAGCATCGCCTTGCCCTCCATGACCGGCAGGGAGGCGAGGGGACCGATGTCGCCCAGGCCGAGCACCGCCGAGCCGTCGGTGACGATCGCGACCGAGTTCGACCGGATCGTGAAGCGGTAGGCGGCGACGGGATCCTCGGCGATGAGCTGGCACACCTTGGCGACGCCGGGGGTGTAGACCAGGGACAGGTCCTCGGGGCCGTTGACCTCGCGGGTCAGTTCGATGCGGATCTTGCCGCCCTCGTGGGCGGCGAGGACGTCGTCGAGGATCGACAGGACCTCGACGCCGTCGAGGTCGTTGAGCGCGGCGGCGACGAGGTCGGCGTGGCCGTCGTCGGAAACCTCGACGGTCAGGTCGCGGAACACGACGTGGCGCTGCTCGTCGGTGCGTTCGGTGGCGACGAGTTCGGCGCCCGCGGTCTCGAGGACCTCGGTGACGCGGGCGAGCATGCCGGGCGCGTTCTCGAGCGCGAGGCGCAGGGTCAGGCGTTGTGTCAGTGGTGGCACGCTCGCTCCTGCGCTCCCGGGCGGTCGACGGCGCGAGGATAGGCTGCGGGCTCGTCGCCCCCGTCATCGGCCCCTCTCCCGGAGTCCCCATGTCCGCCGACCTCGCCCAGCGGTCCATCGACACCGTCCGCACCCTCGCCATGGACGCGGTCCAGGCCGCCAACTCCGGCCACCCGGGCATGCCCATGGGGTGTGCCCCGATGGCGTACGTGCTGTTCAACGAGGTGATGAAGCTCGACCCGACCGACGTCGACTGGCCCGACCGGGACCGGTTCGTGCTCTCGGCGGGCCACGGCTCGATGCTGCTGTACGCCTCGCTGCACCTCGCCGGCTACGACCGGCCGTCGCTCGAGGACATCCAGAACTTCCGCCAGTGGGGCTTCCCGACCGCAGGCCACCCCGAGAACTTCCTGCTCGAGGCCGTCGAGACCACCACGGGTCCGCTGGGCCAGGGCGTGGCCAACGGGATCGGGATGGCGCTCGCCACCGAGCGTCTCGCCGCCGAGTTCAACCGGCCCGGTCACGACGTCGTGGACCACCGCGTCTACGGCATCGTGTCGGACGGCGACCTGATGGAGGGCGTCGCGTCCGAGGCCGCGTCGCTCGCCGGTCACCTCAAGCTCGGGCGGCTGACCTACCTCTACGACGACAACACCATCACCATCGACGGCAAGACCGACCTCGCGTTCAGCGAGGACGTGCTCGCCCGGTTCGACGCCTACGGCTGGCACACCCAACGCGTGGACGACGGCACCGACCTCGACGCCATCCGCGCGGCGATCGCGGCGGCCGACGCCGACGAACGGCCGAGCCTGATCGCGGTCCGCACCGTCATCGGCCACGGCTCGCCGAACAAGGCCGGCACGTCCAAGGCGCACGGCTCGCCGCTCGGCCCCGACGAGATCGCGGCCACCAAGCAGGCGATGGGCTGGCCCCACGAGGCGTTCTTCGTCCCCGACGACGTCCGCGACCACCTCGACCTGTCCGACCGTGGCCGCAAGGTGCGCGAGGACTGGGAGGCGCGCTTCGCCGCCTACCGCGACGCACACCCCGACCTGGCCGCCGAGTTCGAGCGTCGCGTGGTCCGCCGTGAACTGCCGTCGAACTGGGCCGACGCGCTCCCGACCCTCGACGAGAAGGCGGCCACGCGGCAGCACTCGGGGGCGGTGATCAACGCGATCGCCGACACGGTGCCCGAGTTGTTCGGCGGCTCGGCCGACCTGGCCGCGTCCAACAACACCGACGTCGAGGGTGGCGGCGACTTCTCGGCCGACAACCGCCTGGGGCGCAACCTGCGGTTCGGCATCCGCGAGCACGCGATGGCCTCGATGGCCAACGGCATGGCGCTGCACGGCGGCGTCATCCCCTACGTCGCGACCTTCCTGATCTTCACCGACTACTGCCGGCCGGCGATCCGGCTGGCAGCGCTCATGCACCAGCGCGTCGTCTACGTGATGACCCACGACTCGATCGGCCTGGGCGAGGACGGTCCGACCCACCAGCCGATCGAGCACCTGCCCTCGCTGCGCGCGATCCCCGGCCTGACCGTGCTGCGGCCGGCAGACGGCGCCGAGACCGTCGGTGCCTGGAAGTTCGCGCTCGAGCACGACGGTCCGTCGATCCTCGCGCTGACGCGGCAGGGCCTGCCGCCGCTGGGCGACCGGCCCGCGGATGCGGTCGAACGCGGTGCCTGGGTCGCGCGCGATGCCGAGGGCACGCCGGACGTGATCCTGATCGGCACCGGCTCCGAGGTGCAGGTCTGCCTCGGCGCCGCGGACGTGCTCGCGCAGCAGGGCGTCGCCGCCCGGGTCGTGTCGATGCCGTCGTGGGAGCGCTTCGCGGCCCAGGACCAGGCCTACCGGGACGAGGTGCTGCCCCCGTCGGTGCGCGCCCGCGTCGCGGTCGAGGCCGCGGCCAACTTCGGGTGGGAGCGCTGGGTCGGCGACGGCGGCGCGGTGGTCGCGATGGAACGTTTCGGCGCGTCCGCACCGGCCGAGAAGCTGTTCGAGGTGTTCGGCTTCACTCCCGAGAACGTCGCCGAGGTCGCCACCGGCCTGCTCGGCTGACCCCGGGACGTGCCCGGCGCTCAGCCGCGCCGGGCGCGGCCCTCGAAGGTCCAGCCGAGTAGGCGGGGCTCGCTGTCGGTGTAGTAGGTGTCGAGCGATTCCACGCACAGTCCGGCCCCCTCCAGCAGGGGCGGCAGGTCCCGGTCGAGATGACAGCCGGCGGCGACGCGCGACCACAGCGGGTCGAGTCGCCGCTGCCATCGGGCGACCCCCGGTTCGGGGGAGCGGCCGTGCTCGACGACGTGCAGGTGGCCGCCCGGGCGCAGCACGCGGGCGATCTCGCGGGCGGCGGGCAGCGGGTCGTCGATGCTGCAAAGTGACCAGGTGCACAGCACCGTGTCGACCGACGCGTCGGGCAGCGGTAGCCGGCGCGCGTCGGCGCCGATCAGTTCGACCTCGGCGCTGCTGGCAGCGATGCGATCCGCGGCGAGCGCGACGCCACGCTCGAGCGGTTCGACCGCCAGGACCCGGTCGACGGCGTCGGGCAGGAACGGCAGGTTGTGGCCGGTGCCGAATCCGACCTCGAGCACGTCGCCGGCCAGTGGCGCGCAGACGCGTGCGCGGATGTCGCGGGTCTCGGCGGTGTCCATGACCCGGTTCAGCAGCCACGGATGGATGGTGCGGGCCCACCAGCTCCGGTCGGGTCGCGGTGGGGCGACGGATGCGGTCGTCATCGTTCGTCCTCGTCTGGCAGCGGCCGGCCCGAATAGCACCGACCGGTCGGTCTGTAACCGACCCGGAGGATAAGACCGACCGGTTGGTCTGTCAACGCTACGCTGGCCGCATGACCGACACCCCGCTGCGTGACCGCATCCTCGACACCGCCCACCGTCTCGTGCTCGAGCGCGGGTTCAGCGCCACCTCGCTCAACGATGTGCTCACCGAGGCAGGTGCCTCCAAGGGCGCGTTCTTCCACCACTTCGCCGGCAAGTCCGGACTCGGGCACGCGCTCGTCGAGCGCTATGCCGAGGCCGATGCGGCACTGCTCGACGAGTTCATGGGTCGGGCCGAGCAGGCGACCGACGACCCCGCCGAGCAACTGGTCGCGTTCGTCCGGGGTCTCGAGGAGGCCGCTGACGGGGCGGACACGAGCCAACCCGGCTGCCTGTTCGTCTCCTTCGTGTACGAGCAGGTGCCGGAGACGGCGGCGACACGCGAGTTGATCGCCGATGCGGTCAGGCTCTGGCGCGAGCGGATTCTGGCCAAACTCGAACACCCGAGCGTCGTGGACCGCCTCCCCGCGGGGCTCGATCGCGCGTCACTGGCCGATCAGGTCTTCACCACGTTCGAGGGTGCGTTCATCCTCGCGCGGGCGACCGACGACTCGTCGCACGTCCGGGCCCAGTTGGCCCATCTGCGCCGCTACTTCGCGTTGCTCCTCGACGTCCCGGCGGCGTGAGGCGACACGTCGGGCAGCCGTTGCGTCCGACGCAGCCACCGGTCGCCGGCGGCCCGCTTCGGTCCGGGGTCTTCACTCCCGGGAACGCCGCCGGGGCAGCCACCTGCCCGCCGGGCTGACCTCGGACTCGCGTGCGCCGGCCTTGCCGAACGCGTTCGGCTTGCCACCCGAGGTCTTGGCCCGACCCTTGCCCTTGCCCTCCATCAGGGCGAGGTTGGCCCGCTCGGCACGGCGTGCGCGGGTGAACCAGTAGCGGCCGACCAGCGCGAACATCGCCATGCCGATCAGCGAGTTCACCGCGACGGCCTGCCAGCCGTCGCGGATCGCCACCAAGCCCACGGCACCGCCCAGGATCCACGCGTAGCGCCACAGGCGCATCTGCCGCTGGGCGATCACGACCGCGAGCGGCGCGTGCTTCTTCTTGTCGACGGCCACGCCCCGGTTGACGGCGCGGACGACATTGCGGCGCTCGCTCACGGTCAGGGCACCGAACTGGCGCCGATGCTCGGTCGGTTCGGGGATCTTCGACACGCGATGTCCTGGACGACGGGCCGGGGCGGGCCAGCCTATGCATCCGTCCCGCCGCGCCGCACCGAACCTGATGCCCGAGCCCCGTGGAGGCAGCATGCTGCGCCGTCCCACACCGGACCGCCCAGGTCCGGGTCAGCAGTCCGTGTGGGACTTCCCGCGCCCCCCGGCCGTCGTGCACTCGTCCGAACACGTCCGCGTCGAGTTCGCCGGGCACGTCGTGGCCGACGGCGCCGACGCGTACGTCGTGTGCGAGACCTCGCACCCGCCCGTCTACTACCTCTCGTCCCGCGACGTCGACCTGACCGTGCTCGAACCGGTCGCGGCGCGGACCTGGTGCGAGTTCAAGGGACAGGCCGCCTACTTCGACCTCGTCGTCGGCGTCCGGCGGTCGGCGTCCGCGGCATGGGCCTACCCGTCCCCGGCACCCGGCTACGAGTCGCTCGCCGGCCGGATCACCTTCTATCCCCAGCGGGTCGATCGGATCACCGTCGACGGCGAACCGGTGCGCGCCGTGGCCGGCGACTACTACGGTGGCTGGATCACCTCGCGGGTCAGCGGTCCCTTCAAGGGCGGGCCGGGCACCGAGGGCTGGTAGTCGCGACGAGGAGGACGTCCACGTGGGGGTCTTGCAGCAGTTGGTGGCGGCATTGGGCGACGGGAGCGTCGAGGTGGTCGACCTGACCGCGCCGCTGCACGGCGACACGCCGATCCTGGCACTCCCGCCCGAGTTCGGGCAGACGCAACCCTTCGAATTGCACGAGATCAGCCGCTACGACGACCGCGGCCCCGCCTGGTACTGGAACAACATCACGACCGGCGAGCACACCGGCACCCACTTCGACGCTCCGGTCCACTGGGTCACCGGCAAGGACGGCGACGACGTCTCGCAGGTCGCCCCCGCGCGCCTGGTCGGTCCGGCCGTCGTCCTCGACTTCTCGACCCAGGCCGCCGAGAACCCCGACTTCCTGCTCGAGGTCGACCACGTGAGGCAGTGGATCGACCGCCACGGCCCGCTGCCCGAGCACGGCTGGTTGCTGTACCGCACGGGTTGGGACGCCCGGGCCGACGACCCGCACGCGTTCGCCAACGCCGACGAGACCGGTCCGCACACCCCGGGCATGTCGGTCGAGTGCGCCCGCTGGCTCGCCGAGGAGACCACCATCCTCGGGCTCGGGGTCGAGACGGTCGGCACGGACGCCGGCACCGCGCACGGCTTCGACCCGCCGTTCCCGTGCCACGGCTTCCTGCTCGGGTCGGACAAGTACGGGTTGACCCAACTGCGCAACCTCGACCGGCTGCCGGCCCGTGGTGCCGTGGTCGTGGCCTCCCCGTTGCCGATCGTGGGCGGGTCGGGCAGCCCGGCCCGCGTCCTGGCGCTGGTCGAGCGCGACGCGTGAACCCGACCGTCGCCGAGACGGTCGGTCGCACGCTCGTCGGTCTCGGCGTCCGGCGCGTGTTCGGTGTGGTCGGCAGCGGCAACTTCCATTTCACCAACGCCATGGTGGCCGCAGGCGCCACCTTCGTCGCCGCGCGCCACGAGGGCGGCGCCGCGACGATGGCGGACGCGTACGCGCGCATGAGTGGCGAGGTGGCCGCCGTCAGCCTGCATCAGGGCTGCGGCCTGACCAACGCGCTGACGGGGATCACCGAGGCCGCCAAGAGCCGCACCCCGTTACTGGTGCTCACGGCCGAGACGGCGGCCGGCGCCGTCAACTCCAACTTCCGTGTCGACCAGGCGGCACTCGCCACGAGCGTCGGCGCGGTGTCGATGCGGGTCACCGGCGCCGCGAGCGCGGTGGGCGAGACGGTCCGGGCCCTGCGGACCGCACGGCACGACCGGAGGACGGTCGTGCTCAACCTGCCCCTCGACGTGCAGACCGAGGTCGTGACGGACGCCGCAGTGCCGGTGACCGCCGCCGCACCCGCGCCTCCGGCGCCGCTTCCCGCCGCCGTCGAGCAGGTGACGACGCTGCTGGCCGACGCCGCACAGCCGGTCCTGATCGCCGGTCGCGGCGCACGCCGTGCGGGCGCGGAGCTGCGCGAGCTTGGCGCGGCGAGCGGGGCGCTGCTCGCCACCTCGGCGGTCGCCAAGGGCCTGTTCCACGACGACCCGTGGTCCCTGGACGTCGCCGGCGGGTTCTCCACCCCGCTGGCCGCCGAGCTGATCCGCGGCGCCGACCTCGTGGTCGCCTTCGGCTGTGCGCTGAACATGTGGACCACGCGCCACGGGCGGCTGCTGTCACCGGACGCCCGACTCGTGCAGGTCGACGTCGAGCCCGCCGCGATCGGGCTGCACCGCCCGGTCGACCTCGGTGTCGTCGGCGACAGCGCGGTGACGGCCCGGGCGGTCGCGGACGCGCTGCGCGGACGGTCCACGCCCGGTGGTTGCCGCACGGAGGCGCTCGCGCAGCGTCTGGCCGCCGGTCGCCGCTGGCGTGACGTGCCATACGACGACTGGGGCGGCGACGGCCGCATCGACCCGCGCACGCTCACGATCGCGCTCGACGACCTGCTCCCGGCCGAGCGCGTCGTCGCCACCGACTCGGGCAACTTCATGGGCTACCCGAGCATGTTCCTCGACGTCCCCGACGAGCACGGGTTCTGCTTCACCCAGGCGTTCCAGTCGGTCGGTCTCGGGCTCGCCACGGCGATCGGCGCGGCGCTCGCGCAGCCCGAGCGGCTGCCGGTGGCCGCGGTGGGTGACGGTGGTCTGCTCATGGCGGCCAGCGAACTCGAGACGGTGGTGCGGCTCGGGTTGCCGATGGTGGTGGTGGTCTACGACGACGGCGGCTACGGCGCCGAGGTCCACCACTTCGGCGAGGAGGCGAACCTCGAGACGGTGCGGTTCCCCGCCACCGACCACGCGGCCATCGCCCGGGGTCACGGCTACGACGCGATCACCGTCCGCGACGTCGCCGACCTCCGAGGGGTCGGCGACTGGGTGGCCGGCCGACGGGACCGTCCGTTGCTCGTCGACGCCAAGGTGGCGGGGCCGCGCGGGTCGTGGTGGCTCGAGGAGGCGTTCCGCGGCCACTGATGCCGGTCAGGTGCCCACCGCGTCGTACTCGACGAAGTAGCGCAGCCACAGGTGACCGCCGGGGCGGCGGTCGACCCGGAACAGCTCGAGCCGCAAGGCCGCGTCCAGCTCCAGGGCGTCGGTCAGGGCGGGCCCAGGCCCCGCCAGGTACGGGGCGAGCAGCAGGCTGAGCTCGTCGACGAGCTTCGCGTGCAGCAGCGCGGCGATGAGGCGCGGACCCGCGTCGACGCGGACCGCCTGGCTGCCGTGGTCGGCGGCGAGGTGGTGCAGCAGGGCGGCGAGGTCGACGCGGTCGTCACCGAAGGCCACGAAGTCGACTCCGGCCGCGCGAAGCCGGTCGAGATGGCTCGCCGGTGTGGTCCTCGTGCCCGCCACCATCACGTCACGCCAGTACCCCAGACCGCGCAGCCAGTCGAAACGGGTCAGGCGACCGCCGCTGTCGACCACCACCAACAGCGGGGCGTCGCTCGGTGCCTCGTCCGCCGTGCCCAGCCCATCGGGTGCGGCCAGGTCGACGCCCGCCTCGGCAGCCGCGGCGACCATCGTGCCGCTGCCGGTCAGCACCACGTCGTGGGGCAGATGGCCGACCAGTTCGTAGTAGTGGCCCACGTCGGGCGGGAAGCCGCTGATGCGCCCGTCCACGCTCAACAGCACATGCGTCACCACGTGTGGACGTTGCATGACCGGTCCTTCCCACGATGGCCCTGCGACCATCCTCACCCCGTGGTGGGCAGCCCGGCAGAGGCAATCGGACCTCGACGGGCGCATTTGTGCGGGATGCGCGGTGGTTACGCTCGGGGCAACCCGCACAATGGGATCCGAGGCGCGAGGAGCGACCATGTCCGTGGTGAAGATCAACGTCCTGCAGGTACCGGAGGGGCGCGGCGAGGTGCTCGAGCAGCGGTTCGCGTCGCGTGCCGGCGAGGTCGAGAAGGTCGACGGGTTCGAGTCGTTCGAACTGCTGCGCCCGACCGAGGGCTTCGACCGCTACCTGGTGGTCACCCGGTGGCGCGACGAGGAGGCCTTCCAGGGCTGGATGAACTCCCAGGCGTTCCAGACCGGCCACGCCCGCAGCCAGGCCGACGCCGAGGCAGCCTCGGGCGAGGGCGGCGGCCACCCCGGCGGGCACCCGGGCGGCGGCCACCCCGGTGGCCACCCCGGCGGGGGAGAGGGCGAGGCGCCGCACGGTCAGAGCGGCCCCGCCGCGGTCGGCTCGGAGCTGTGGCACTTCGACATCGTCACCAGCGCCACCAAGGCCTGAGCCCGAAGGTCCCGAGAGGAGATCCGATGCGTCGAGTAGATCCCCCCGAGGTCTTCGACACCCGCCGCTACGGGTTCAGCCAGGCGGTGGTGGTGGAGGCCGGTCGACGCGTCGTCCTCTCCGGGCAGGTCGCCGTGGACGTTCACGACCGGACGGTGGGGCGCACGCTACGGGAGCAGCTCGAGCAGAGCGTCGAGAACATCCGCCTCGTCCTCGGCGCGGCAGGCGCCGGCCTCGGTGACGTGGTGATGCTGCGGATCTACGTGGTCGAAGCGGCCGCGGACGATCTGTCGCCGGTGAGCGAGATGCTGCTCGAGACGTTCCCGGACCGACCTCCGGCCACGACGTGGATCACCGTGGCCGGCCTGGCGCGTCCGGACTGGCTGGTCGAGCTCGAGGCCGAGGCTGCGCTCGAGTGAGACTCGAGGCTCGCCCCGGTGATCTGCGTCGGGTCAGCGACCCTCGGTCTGCCACAGGTCGATGGCGGCGAGGATGTCCTGCTTGACGTCGTCGGGGGCGAACGAGGCGTGGGCGGCGCGGCGCTGCAGGTCGGCGAGGTCGCTGCGGTCGAGGTCGAGCATCCGTGCTGCGTGGCCGAGTTCCTCGGTCAGGGTGGTGGCGAAGAACGGCGGGTCGTCGCTGTTGATGGTGAGAGGCACCCCCGCCTCCCACAGCGTCGGCAGCGGGTGCGAGGCCAGGTCGGGCACGATCGACAGCGTCACGTTCGAACTCGGGCACACCTCGAGCACGACCTGCTGTTCGACGAGATGGCGCATCAGGTCCGGGTCCTTCGCGGCCGCGATGCCGTGACCGATCCGCCGCGCGCCGAGCTCGTCGACGGCGGCCCGGACGTTGTCCGGCGTGCCCGTCTCGCCGGCGTGCACCGCCAGGCCGATCCCGAGGCGCGCGGCCGCGTCACGCAGGTGGCCGAAGTCGCCCTCGGGGACCGAGCCCTCGATCCCGGTGAGTCCGAGTCCCACGATCGGCGCGTCGGCCTCCTCGACCAGTTGCAGGGTGCGACGGCTGGCCTCGACGCCGAGTTCGCGCACGCTGTCGACGATCAGGCCGATGCGCGTGTCGGGGACCTCGGCGAATCCGTCGCGCAGGGCCGCCCACATCGGGCCCGGCTCCATGCCGCCGTCCACCAGCGTGAGCGCCGTGAACGTCGCCTCGGTCCAGCGGATCCCCTGGGCGGCCTGACCGCGGGCGAAGTCGGCGGCGACGGTCGCGAGGTCGTCGGGGCTGCGGATCTGGCGGGTCGTCGCCAGGAACGTCTCGACGAAGTGCATGAAGTCACGGAACGGCGAGGGGTAGCCCAGTTCGCCGTCGCCGTCGCGCACCACCTCGAGCACGTCCTCGGGATTCTCGCCGTGACGGCGGGCGAGTGCCGCGGCCGTGGCGGCCGCGATGGAACCCTCGAGATGGACGTGCAGTTCGACCTTCGGCAGCGTGGCGAGATCGAGGTCGCCGGCATCTGGGGTCGAGGCAGCGGACGCGGACACGTGCGGACTCCTTCGTGGCCCGCGCGGGTCGGCACGCGGCCGCCCGGAGCAGACGGCTCCGGGTGGCGACGCAAGCTACTTGACCGGCTGCCTGCGGTCAGGGGGCGACCCCCGACGAAGCGGCGTGTCAGCGGGCGCCGGCGAACAACTCGTCGGCGAGCGCCCGTTCGCGTGCCTCGCGGGCCGCGTCGGTCGTGTCGCGCCGGGCGAGCAGCGGGAGCAGCACGCTGGTGGCGAAGGTGGCGGTCGCCAGGACACCGGCGACGACGA